>DASUYU010000175.1:0-16504 GCA_036377235.1 Thermoleophilaceae bacterium | reverse complement strand
CTGCCCTGGTTCGCGACGCTGTTCGGCCGCGACAGCCTGATCACGGCGTTCGAGACGCTCTCCTTCGTGCCCGGCGTGGCCGAGGGCACGCTGCGGCTCCTCGCGGGCCGGCTCGGCACGGAGGTGAACGACGAGCGCGACGAGGAGCCCGGCAAGGTGCTCCACGAGCTGCGCGTGGGCGAGCCGGCCACGCTCGGCGAGACGCCCTTCGCGCGCTACTACGGCAGCGTCGACGCCACGCCGCTGTTCCTGTGCCTGCTCGGGCGCTACCCCGACTGGTCCGGCAACCTGGACCTGTTCCACGAGCTGCGCGAGCCGGCCGAGGCGGCGCTCGCGTGGATCGACCGGTACGGGGACCTCGACGGCGACGGACTCGTGGAATACCGGCGGCGGTCGGAGCACGGCCTCGTGACGCAGGGCTGGAAGGACTCCGTCGACGGCATCCCGGACGCGGCCGGAGAGCCGCTCGTGCCTCCGGTCGCGCTGGTCGAGGTGCAGGGCTACGTGGCTCGCGCCAAGCGCATGATGGCGCGGCTGTTCGAGCTGGACGGCGACGGCGCGCGGGCCGCCCGTCTGTGCGAGGAGGCAGAGCGCGTGGAGGCCGGGCTGGAGCGCTTCTGGCTCGACGGCGATGGCTGCTACGCGATCGGCCTCGACGGCGAGAAGCGGCCGGGATCCGGCCTCACCTCGAACCAGGGGCACCTGCTGTGGGCGGGCGTGGTGAGCGACGAGCGCGCCCGCTGCATCCGCGACGTGCTGATGGGCAGCGACATGTTCAGCGGCTGGGGCATTCGCACGCTCGCCGAGAGCCACCCGGCCTACAACCCGGTCGGCTACCACACCGGGTCGGTGTGGCCGCACGACAGCGCGCTGATCGCGTTCGGCCTCCGCCGGTACGGGTTCGACGAGGACTTCCTGCAGATCTTCGAGGGCCTGCTCGAGGCGGCGTCGCGCTTCAACGACTACCGCCTGCCCGAGCTCTTCGGCGGATTCGCCCGGGAGGAGTTCGACGAGCCGGTGCCCTACCCGGTCGCGTGCCAGCCGCAGGCGTGGTCGGCCGGGTCGATCCCGTTCCTCCTGAAGTGGGGGCTCGGCCTGAGTCCGGATGCGCTCGAGAAGCGGCTCAGGATCATCCGCCCGTCCCTGCCGCGCTGGCTCGGGCGCGTCGACGTGACGGGCCTCGAGATCGGCAACGCGCTCGTGGACCTGCGGTTCGAGCGGGCGGGCGAGCAGGTCACGCTGACCGACGCCCGGATCGAGGGCGACGTGGAGGTCGTGCTGGAGATCGCCGGCGACCGCCGCCGGATCGTGGACCCCTGAGCGGCGCTCAGAGCTCGAGCGGCCGCACGGCGGGGCCCTCGATCACCTCGCCGCGCGCGGAGAAGCGGGAGCCGTGGCAGGGGCAGTCCCAGGTCTCCTCGGAGCCGTTCCAGTCGAGCAGGCAGCCCAGGTGGGTGCAGCGCGGGTTGCCGCGCTTCGCCACCCGGTCGGCGGCGAAGTGGTAGGCCACGTTGGCGTTCTCCTTCACGAAGTCCGGCGCGCTGGCGCGCGGCCGCAGCCGGTTCGGGTCGAACAGCGGCGTCCAGGGGTGCTCGCGACCGGCGATCTGGGCGGCCAGCAGCTCGCCCGCGGCCGTGCCCATCGCCAGCCCCCACTTCCTGAAGCCCGTGGCCACCCACACATCTCCCGAGAGCGGGTCGTGGCGGCCCACGTACGGCACACCGTCCACCGGCATCTGGTCCTGGGTCGCCCAGCGCAGCTCGGGCTCGAGGCCGAAGCGCTCGCGCGCCCACGCGGCCAGCCGGTCGTAGCGCTCGCCCGCGTCGGCCTGCCCCGTCTTGTGGCTCTCGCCGCCCACGAGCAGCCAGTCGCCGTGCGCGCGGATCGAGTGGGCGGGCGACTCGGTGGACAGGTACATGCCGGCGGGCGCCGCTCCCGAGCGGCGCCCGGCCACGACGTAGGAGCGCTCCGGGTGGCAGCGGGCGAAGTACAGGCCGCGGTCGAGGAACGAGAGGTGCGTGGCCACGACCACGTGGTCCGCCCTCACGCTGTGGCCGAGCGCCGTCTTCACCCCGCCCGAGCCGAGGCCGGTCACGAGCGTGCCCTCGTGCACCGGCCCACGCAGGGCGGCGGCCAGGCCGTCTGAGTACCTGACTGGATGGAACTCGGCCTGGTCGTCGAAGCGCACGGCGCCGGCCACGCCGAACGGGAGATCCAGCTCCTCCACATACGACGCCGGCAGCCCCAGCTCCGCGGCCAGCCGCGCCTCCTCGCGCAGCTCCTCCACCTCGGCGGCGTCCTCCGAGTAGGTGTAGTTCGGCTTGTGCGCGAGGTCGCAGTCGATCCCGAGCTCGCCCGCCAGCTCGAACACGCGCGCGATGCCCGCCTCGTTGGCCTCGCCGTACAGGCGCGCGTTGTCGCGCCCCAGGCTGCCCTCGAGCCGCGTGTAGGTCAGCCAGTGGAGCGAGCTGAGCTTCGCGGTGTTGTAGCCGGTGGCGCCCGCGGCCACCCGCCGCATCTCGAGCACCACCACATCCATGCCCTCGCGCTCGAGCATGAGCGCGGTGGTGAGGCCCACGATGCCGGCGCCCACGACCACTGCGTCCGCCGCGATGTCGCGATCGAGCGGGGGCCGCGCGGGCGCGTCCCTTCCTTCGAGCCAGAGTGAGCGCAGCACGGTCCGGGGCTACCCCGTTTTGCACGGTCCGACACCGGGGCAAGAGACGACTGTCGTGGGACGCAGGGCCCTACTCGCCGCAGTCCTGGTGGCGCTCCCGCTCGCCGCCTGCGGGACCGGTACGCGCGAGCGCGATGCCGCCGCCGTGGCCGAGCGCTTCCACGCCGCGCTCGAGCGAGGCGACGGCGCGACCGCGTGCGAACAGCTGAGCGAGGAGACCGCGTCGAAGCTCGAGCAGCAGGAGGGGAAGCCGTGTGAGCAGGCGATCCTGACCCTGAAGCTCCCGAAGGGCGGCACGGCCGCCGTGCGGCGCGTGGAGATCACGAGCGCGTACATCGGCCTGGCCGAGGGGACCGCGGACCTCCTCGACGAGGGCCCCGAGGGATGGCGGATCTCGGCGGCCGGCTGCGAGCCGGGCTCCTCCTCGGACCAGCCGTACGACTGCGAGGTGGAGGGCTGATGCGCGCGATGTTCGTGGTCTATCTGGTGCTGATCGTGGGGGGAGTCGCCTACTGCGTCACGGTCGGCCTCCTGCACAACTGATGCGCCGCTTCCTCAAGCAGAACAGCCTCTCGATCGTCTTCCTGCTGCTGTTCCTCGGCGCCCTCGCCGGCCAGGCCTTCGCGGGGCACGCCGACCTGAACGAGCAGGCGATCCAGCACGGCGACCCGCAGATGTCGCTCTCGCGCTACGTCGTGTCGTCGAACTTCGCCGTCGACGTCATGGAGAACTGGCAGTCGGAGTACCTCCAGTTCACGCTGCTCATCCTGCTCACGGTCTGGCTGCTCCAGCGCGGCTCGCCCGAATCCAAGGAGCTCGACAAGGCCGGGCGCGAGTCCGACCAGCGGCAGAGGGTCGGGGCATACGCGCAGCAGAACTCGCCGCGGTGGGCCAAGGTCGGCGGGATCCGGAGGACCATCTACGAGAACTCGCTCGTGATCGTGATGGGCACGATCTGGCTCGGCACCTGGTTCGCCCAATCGGTCGCCGGCCACGTGCAGTACAACAGCGACCGGCTCGACCATCACCTGGACACGGTCAGCTGGCTGGCCTACATCGGCAAGCCGGACTTCTGGGCCAGGACACTCCAGAACTGGCAGTCGGAGTTCCTGGCCGTCGGCTCGATGGCCATCCTCGCCGTCTACCTGCGCCAGCGCGGCTCACCCGAGTCGAAGCCCGTGGGCGCGCCCCACGGCGCGACGGGCGTCGAGGGCTGAAAAAGCTGCACTGACTGGGCCCCCCACCACCCCACCGACTGTGCCCCCTTCAGTGCAGGTAGTTCAGTCGGGCCGGGGGCGCGGGCCGGGCGCCGGACTCAGTTGTCCGGCGACGCGGCTGAGATGTCGGCCAGCGTCGAGTCGGGCTCGCGCTCCACCGCCAGGTCGCCCAGCGACACGATGCCCACGGGCCGGCCGTCCTGGACCACCGGGAGCCGGCGGATGTCGGCCTCGCGCATCTTCTTCAGCGCGTCGTCGACGCTGTCGCCTGGCTCGATCGTCTCGAGGCTCTTGGTGCACACTTCGCTGACGCTCGTGGAGGCCGGGTCGCGGCCCTCGGCGATCGCGCGGACGACGATGTCGCGGTCGGTGACGATGGACGTGACCTCGTCGCCGTCCACGACGATCACGTCGCCGATGTCGCTCTCGTTCATCACGCGGGCGGCGTCGACGATCGTGTCGGACGCGTTCACCGTCCGCGGGTCGCGGGTCATGATCTCTTCAACTGTTCTGGACATGCGCGCCATGTACCCGGGAAGTGTTTAGTTACCCGCCGTTCGGGTGAAACTTCCAAGTGGTTGCCGCCCGGGAACATCGGGGTCCGGACAGGCGCCACCAAGTAGTTCGAGGGACGAGGCGCGGTCGCCGGAAGCGGTTGCGAATTGGACCTTACGTCCACCACGACGAAAGGTTCAAGATGACAGCTGCGACACTGGCGGGTCCGCGCTTCGCGCGGACCGTTCGCCGCGCTTCATGCCCAGGCACCGACGCGCGCGAAACCGAACGACAGCTGCTGGTCCGGTATCACGAGCACAGGGATCTCGCCGCACGCGAGGAGCTCTGTGAGCGGTTCCTGCCGCTCGCCCGCGACCTGGCCATGCGCTACACGTACACCGACGAGCCGCTCGACGACCTCATGCAGGTGGCGAGCCTCGGCCTGATCAAGGCCATCGACCGCTTCGAGCCCGGGCGCGGCACGAAGTTCACGAGCTACGCCGCCCCCACCATCCTGGGCGAGCTGAAGCGCCACTTCCGGGACAAGGGGTGGTCGCTCCACGTGCCGCGCGAGCTGCAGGAGCGCACGCTCGCGGTGAGCCGCGCCACCGAGACGCTGTCCAAGGAGCTGGGCCGCTCGCCGAAGGTGCGCGAGGTGGCCAAGCATCTGGGCTGCTCGTCAGAGCAGGTGCTGGAAGCGCAGGAGGCGGCGGCCAGCTACGAGGCCGCGTCGCTCGACGCCCCGGCCTCGCGCGAGGACGGCGAGTCGGCGTCGCTCGTGGACCTGCTCGGCGACACCGACCACAAGTACGAGCTCGTCGAGGACCGCCAGGCGATCGCGAGCACGTGGGCCGACCTGCCCGACGTGGAGCGCCAGGTGCTCGAGCTCCGCTTCATGCACGACCTCACCCAGCGTGAGATCGGCGAGCGCATCGGCTACTCGCAGATGCACGTCTCGCGGCTCCTCAGGCGCGCGCTCAACCGCCTGGAGACCGCCGCAGCCGCCGCATGAGCGACAGGCCGTTCTCCACCGCGAAGCCCTCCCAGTCGTTGTTGAAGTAGACGAGGATCTCGGCCCGGCGGCGCCACTCGGCGATCCGCTGGGCCCACTCGTCCAGCTCCGTCTCGGAGTACTTGCCGTTCCGGCCGCGGTGGCCGTGGTGCAGGCGGACGAGCGTCCAGTCGGTAGTGAACTCGTACGTCTGGAACGGCCGCTCCGGATGGTCGCCGATCACGAGTGCGGCGCCGTGTGCGCGCAGCTGCTTGTAGACCTCCTCGGTGAACCAGCTCTCGTGCCGGAACTCGAAGCAGTGGCGTCCCGGCGGCAGCAGCGGCAGCGCGCGTCCGAGCCGGTCGTCGTCGCGGTGGAAGTTCGCCGGGAACTGCCACACGATCGGGCCGAGCTTGCCGGCGTCCGCCAGCGGCTGGATCCCGTCGTAGTAGCGGCCGATGCCGTCGGCGAGGCTCTGCAGCCGCTTGATGTGGGTCATATATCGGCTCGCCTTGCAGGCAAACAAGAAGTCCGGCGGCGTCTCCTCCGCCCAGCGCGCGACGGCGTCGCGCGACGCCAAGCGGTAGAAGGTCGAGTTCACCTCGACGGTGTCGAACACCTGCGAGTACCGCTCGAGCCACCGCCCCTTGGCTAGCCCCTCCTGGTAGAGCCTGCCGCGCCAGCTGTCGTACTGCCAGCCGGAGCAGCCGACGCGAACGGGCCGCATGAGCGTGAGCCTACTCAGGGACGCGGCAGACGAGACGTGTCGACCACCTCGAACGCGCTCCCCGGCACGTCGTGGAGCGAGTGCAGGTCGTCGTTGTCCCACCCGCGGCTCGGCGCGCCGCTCACGTACCACGACGACCCGTTGTCGGCCACGATCATGCCGTAGCGCTTGAGCGCCCTCAGCACGATCCGCGACTGCCGCGGAAAGCGCGAGACGTCGAAGCCGCGCTTCAGCCGGAGCCGCTGGCCCATCGCGGGCAGGTCCGGATCGGTGGAGCTCGAGGCGAAGTGGCGCGCCGGATAGATGAAGGCGCGGCGGGTCTCCGACACCGTGAAGCGGAGCGCGTGGTCGATATGGCCGCGCCTGACCTCGGGCCAGCGGGCGAGCCCCGGCAGGATCGGCAGGCCGGCGGCGTCCGCCGAGGTCCAGCCGCGCGGGCGCAGGCGGTTCGAGCGCAGGTTGAAGATCGCGCCGGACCCGGCGTGCCAGCGCGCGCCCCCCGCGAGCGGATGCGCGTCGAACAGCTCGTACAGGCGGCAGCGCGCGCGGTCGACGACGATCACGTGGCGGTCGCCGTCCGAGCTGCGGCCGCCCTCGATCGGGACGCGCCCCGGGATCGGGTAGCGGCCGCGGTCCGACTCGTCCGCATAGTCGAAGCTCACCCGGACGCGCCGCTGCCGCCCCGGCACCGTCACGTACGGGATGCCGATCGGCGCGCCCTGATAGCGCCCGGAGCCGAAGTCGGCGTGCATGTGCTCGCCCGAGCCGATCGAGCGGACGATCGCGTCGGAGTTCGGGTGCACGGGCAGCCGGTCCACCCGCTGGTTCCACGGATTGTCGGCCGGGAACACCGGGCAGCCGGCGAGCACGGCCGCGCCGATTGCGACCGTTCCGTACAAGTCAGCCGGCGGGGCCGAAGCGGCTCGTCTCGCCCTCCGGCAGCTGGCCGTCGCGGCCCACGTAGCCGTCCTTGCCGCCCGCGATCACGTACAGCGCCGGCTCGTCGCCCACGTTCTCGATCTGCCGCACGGTGGAGGCGTCCACGCGCGCGAGCCCGCCGGGGCCCAGCACGTGCTCGGTCTCGTCGTTGATGCGGATCGCGATCCGGCCGCGATGCACGAAGTAGAGCTCCTCCTGCTCCTCGTGGAAGTGGCGCCCGGTCTGGAAGCCCGGCGGGATCTCGATCGCGTTGACGCCGAACGCCGTGACCCCCAGCGCGCGCCGGATCTTTCGGAAGCCCGGCCCGTCCGCCAGCGCGTCCACGTTCGCGACGGCGTAGCCGTCGCCCTCCACCACGTCACGAACCTCGTCTGCCATGCGGGGAAGGGTAAAGAGCTACGCGGCTCGCTCGGCGCTCCGCAGGCCGCCGCGCGACCAGACGACCGTCACCGCGATCAACAGCAGCACCACCAGGAACGCGGGCAGGACCTTGGTCGGATCGCCCACGAGGAAGCCGCGCTCCGTGTCGAGCACGAGCGTCAGCGGATTGACCGCCGCGGCGGCGTGCACCCAGCCGGTGAGCAGGTCGTACGGCAACCACACCGGGGCGAGGAACAGGAGCAGGAACGCGGGCGTCTGGATCAGCGGGCCCGCCTGCATGGTGCGGAGGCGCATCGCGACGCCGGTGCCGAACAGCATCGCCACCGTGTTCAGCAGGAAGGCGAGCACGTACAGGCCGATCAGGTCGATGCCCCCGCCGGTGACCTGAAGTCCCGCGATCAGCGCGACCACCGTGACGACGGTGATCGTGGCCGCGGCGCGCACCAGCGCGGACAGCCAGTAGCCGGCGACGATGCCGCCGCGGTTCGTGGCGCCCAGCATCAGCCGCCGGGCGAAGCCGGATTCGAAGTCGCGCGCGACCGAGAACCCGGTGAACACGCCGCCGAACGTGGCGGCCTGGAGCAGCACGAAGCCGTAGATCCAGGTCGTGTAGTTGGCCTCGTAGTCGAACCCCGGGATCGAGTCGACGCGCGAGAGGCCACCCGCGAACGCCGTGAAGAAGAACAGCGGGAACAGGAGGCTCGGCACGATCAGCGTCGGGTTCGTGAACCAGTTGTGGATGTTGCGCCAGGCGAGCGCGCGCGCCACGGACGTGAACGAGCCGCGGCTCACGTGCGCACCATCCGGGTGCGGAGCGCCATCGAGGCGGCCACCATGGCGATGGCGGCCACCCCGCCCGCGCAGGCGAAGCCGAGCGCGAGCGCCTCACCGTCCCACCCCGCGATGAACAGCGAGCGGATCCCCTCGATCATGTATGAGACCGGGTTGTAGGTGGCGACGGTCCGGTACCAGTCGGTCTCGATCAGGTTGCGCGGCAGCGACATCGAGGACAGGAACAGCGCCGCGAAGAACAGCGGGAACACGCCCTGCACCGCCTCCCCGTTGCCGGTCCGGAGCGCGACCCACGCGCCGATGCAGCCGAACGCGAGCGAGATCGTGAGCGAGAGCAGGATCAGCACCGGCACGCCGCCGGGCCCCGCGGCCAGGCCGTCGCCGAACGCGATGCCGACGAGCAGGAACGTGCCCGCCTGGATCAGCCCGAGCGCCAGGATGCCGGTGAGCTGGCCGAGCATGAGCGCCACGCGCCGGAGCGGTGTGAGCGAGAGGCGGTTCAGGAAGCCCGTCTCGATGTCGTTCGCCACGTTCGTGCCCGCGCTCATCGCGGAGAAGAGCGCGCCCTGGATGAACGGGATCGCGATGGCGAACTGGAAGTAGGAGTCGGCCGGGAACCCCGGCAGGCGCGTGGCGCTGTTCAGGCCGCTGCTGTTGATCGAGAGGAGAAGCAGCGGGAAGAAGACCGACGGGAACACCATCGCCGGCTGGCGCAGCGTCCGGATCACCGAGCGCTGTGCGAGGAGCAGTACCTGCCTCACGCGGGGGCGGGCTCCGGGGCGGCGGCCTCACCCTCCAGCGACCGGCCCGTCTTCGCGAGGAACACGTCGTCGAGCGTGGGAGCGTGCAGCTGGAGCTCCTCGATCTCGATGCTCTCGGCGTCGAGAGCCCGCACTACGTCGGCCAGGTCCGCGTCGCCGCCGCCAAGCCGCACGGCCGCGCCCTTGGGCGAGCCGGGCACGGGCTCGCCGAACCGGGCGAGCACCTCCCTCGTGCGGCCGAGGTCGGCCGGGTCCTGCGGGGTCGCCTCGACGGTCGGGCGGCCGATCTCGTCCTTCAGCGCCTCGGGCGTGCCCTCGGCCACGATGTGGCCGCGGTCGATGATCCCGATGCGGTCCGCGAGCACGTCGGCCTCCTCGAGGTACTGGGTCGTGAGGAACACGGTCACGCCGCGGTCGGCCGCGAGCCGCTGCACCTCCTCCCATAGGGCGCTCCGGCTCTGCACGTCGAGGCCGGTGGTGGGCTCGTCGAGGAACAGGATGCGCGGCCGGTGGACCAGCGCGAGCGCGAGGTCGAGCCTCCGCCGCATCCCGCCGGAGTAGCCGGCCACGCGGCGGTCGGCGGCGTTCACGAGGCCCACGCGCTCGAGCAGCTGGTCCGAGCGCTCGCGGGCCTCCGCGCCCGTCATGCCGTGGAGGGCCGTCTGGAGCCGCAGGTGCTCGCGCGCCGTCAGGAACGGGTCGAGCGCCGCGTCCTGGAGCGCGGCGCCGATCGTGCCGCGCACCGCGGCGCCGTCCTCGACGATGTCGTAGCCCGCTACCCACGCGCGCCCCGCCGTCGGCGGGAGCAGCGTCGTGAGCATGTGGACCGTGGTGGACTTGCCCGCGCCGTTCGGCCCGAGGAAGCCGTACACCTCGCCGGGCTCGACGCGCAGGTCGATGCCGTCCACGGCGCGGGGGCCCTTCTTGAACTCTCTTACGAGACCCTGGGTCTCGATCGCGGCGTCGGACATGCCCCCCACACTACGCGGGGGGCATCCGAAATCTCCCTACTGGCCGATGTGTGCGCCCGAGCGCGTCTCGTCCTTGGCGGGCGCGGGCTCGCCCGGGAGATGCGTCAGGTTCTCGACCGCGCGCACGCCGTCCACGCGCCGTGCCCTGATCGTGATGTCCTCCCTGGTGGCCTCGTCGGGCACCTCGCCACGGATGTAGATCACGCCGTACTCGGCGTTGAACTTGATGTGGCCCTTCACGTGGTGGATGTGCTCGTCACGGAACAGCTCGCTCTCGACCTTTTGCACGAGCGCCGGGTCGTTCAGGCGCTCCTCGGCCGGCGCGCGGCCGGCGCCCGGCGTGACGTTCTGGGCGGCGCCCTTCAGCTGGCCGCCGTAGCGGTCCGCGTACGCCTTCGCCTTGTCCTGGTTCTTCGCGAGCCACGCAACCGCACCCGCGGCGGCGGCACCGAATAGAAGCTTCTTGAACATCGCAAGTCCTTTCGAAATGGGGTCCCCTGACCCGTTCCCGGATTGGGGCGGTTAGAACCTGAGCAGGGCGGCAGCACCCCCGTACCGCTCGAGCGCTTCGCGCTCGTGGTGCACGGCGAGCAGGTCGGCCGCCTGCTGCACGGACAGCTCGATCATGGCCTCGGTGAGGTCCTCGAGCTGCACCGTCTCCGAGCCGTCGGCGGGGCAGCGGTCACCCTCCAGGCCGAGCCAGCCGCACTCGAGGCACTGCACACCGGTCACGCCGCCGAACTGCTCGTCGAGGATGAGCAGCTCGACGCGGCGCTCGTTCAGCGGCTGCAGCACGTCCTCGATGCCACACGCCCCCCGCTCGCCGAGCCGCTCGAGCGCCTCGTGCTCGCGCTCGCGCTCGAGCTTCTCGATCAGCGGCCGCGCGGCCTCGAGCACCTGGTCGGGGTTCGAGCGCTCCACGTCCACCTCCACCCGGCCGGCGAGGCGCTCCGACAGGTAGTGGTGGAGCTTCTGCTCGAAGTCGGTCACGACCTCGCGCGGGCCGCCCACGATGAGGCGCTGGAACGGCTGCCGCTTGAAGTGGCGGAGCAGCGCGTCGCAGGTGGTCTTCAGGTGGTCGTCCTTCTCCTTCTCGACCCCGCGCTGGTAGCGCGACTGCGACCAGCCGCCCTGGTCGTGCTGGCCGGACACGTCGTCGTGGATCCGCTCGACCTCCCGCAGGCCGTCGGCGCCTCCGCGGAGGATCCGGGCGTCGCGGCGGTTCACGAGGGTCACGCACCAGCGCTCGCGGCGCGCGATGCGCGCGAGCGGCCCCACCAGGGGGGAATGGCCGATCGCCACGCGGTTCGGCACGCTGCGCGGCAGCTTGAGCGCCTCGAAGAGGCCGTTCCCCTCACTCGCGAACACCGCCAGAGCGTGCGCGCCGTCCGTCGGGAGGTCGTTCTCGAGGAAGGCCTTGGCGCGCTCCAGCGAGCCGTGCAGCGACGATTTGTCGTCGTCGGAGAGCCCGTTCCGCTCGCGGACGCGGCGCTCGGCCTCGTCGATCAGCGAGCGAACCCCGCTCTTTCGCGCCGGCGGAGTCGCGAACTGCGACGGATCGAGGTTCAGATAGAGGCTGAGGACCACCGGCCGGTCGAGCCGAAGCTCGGCGAGGGCCCGGAGTTGGTCACGGTCGGGAGCGCTTACCTGCATGCCTGCGGTCTACCCGAAGGCTACCCGGCGGAGTCCTTCACGGATAGCTCGGCAAACGGCCTAGTTAGGTCTCGGGCTTCCGGGGTATGCCCAAAGGCCGTGGATCTACCCGAAATCACCGCTCTTGGCACATCCAGAGCCGGAAAATGCGCGTATCTGAGTAACAAAGGACTTGCGTCGGTGTCTATACTCTTAGACAACCCTCGAACTATCAAACGAAGGAGTTAAGACGACCACTGACCAGCTGATCCGTCCGGCAGATACGCCGGAGTCGCGCCAGCAGGCCTCCCCCGAGCTCGAGGACTCCCTCCAGCTCTTCTTCAACGAGGCTCGCCGGCACCCGCTGCTGACCGCCGCAGAGGAGGTCGAGCTTGCCAAGCGCATCGAGCGCGGCGACCTCGCGGCCAAGGAGCGGATGATCAACGCGAACCTGCGTCTGGTGATCTCGGTCGCGCGCAAGTACCAGGGCCAGGGCCTGCCTCTGGGTGACCTCATCCAGGAGGGCATGCTCGGTCTGATCCGCGCGGTCGAGAAGTTCGACTGGCGCAAGGGCTTCAAGTTCTCCACCTACGGCACGCTCTGGATTCGCCAGGCGATCGGCCGCGGACTCGCCAACTCGGGCCGCACCGTGCGCCTCCCGGTCCACATCGTGGCGCGGGCGCGGAAGATCCAGGACGCCGAGCGCAAGCTCGCCGTCGAGTTCGGCCGCACGCCCACCGAGGAGGAGATCGCCGCATTCGTCGAGATGCCACTCGACGAGGTGGCCGACATTCGCCGCGCCGACCGCGGCCCGACCAGCCTGGACCAGGGCGTCGGCGAGGACGGGGACACCGCCCTCGGCGACCTGATCGCGGGCGACGGCCCCACCGTGGAGGAGGAGGTCGTGGCGGGCATCGAGGACGAGCGGCTCCGCGAGGCCGTGGACACGCTCCCCGAGGCCGAGCGCGACGTCATCACGCTGCGCTTCGGACTCGACCGCGAGCAGCCGCAGGCGCTCCGCGAGACCGGCCGCCGCCTGGGCCTCTCGAGCGAGCGAGTTCGCCAGCTCGAGGACCGCGCGCTGCGCCGTCTGGCGCAGGACGACGCCGTCTCCGCGCTGCGCGACGCGGCGTAGGGCCCGGCTACGTAGCAGTTGCGTCCGCGAGGTAGCGGAGCAGGCCCGGCATTCCGCCGCCCTTGAAGACGGCTCGCTGCCGGTCCGCTCCGCCGCCCTCGCGGACGATTCGCTTTATGCCCTCGATCTCGGGGTCGGCCTCGGCGCCGATCCGGTCGAGGACGGCCTCGGCGACCTCGCGCAGCGGGCGCGGCGAGCCGTCGAGCCAGATCTCGGCGTCGAGCCCGTCACGGGCCGCGCGGAAGCTCGACCAGTGGAGCGCCTGCTCGGGAGCGGGATCCGACACCGGGTCCTCCACTGCCCTCCGCATGATCGCGCGCGCCAGCGCGGCGATCGCCGCCGCCGACTCGAGGTCGGTCTGCACGTCCACCTCGCGCAGCTCGACGGTGCCGAGCCGGGGCTGCGGGCGCGCGTCCCACCACACCATCGTGTGATCGGTGGGACCGCCGCCGGCGCGCACGGCGTCGAGGCAGGCGAGGTACTGGTCCCAGGAGCGCAGCACCGGAGGGATGCCGCGGCCGGGGTAGGCCCGGATCACCGCGGCGCGCGAGCTGGCCATGCCGGAGTCGGCGCCGAACCAGTACGGCGAGTTCGCGCCGAGCCCGTGGAGCAGAGGCAGCCGCTCGCGGATGCCGTTCATCGCGGCGACCGCGGCGCCGGTGTCGGGCACCCCCACGTGGACATGGAGAGCGCACTCGGGCGTCCGCTTGATGAGGCCCTGCATCTGCTGCTCCACGCGCTCGTACCGCTCCGAGCGCACGAGCTGGACGTCGAACAGCCGCGCGTCGGGGTGGAGGCCGACGCCCATGAGCGTGGCGCCCGCCTCCGCCGCCGCAGTGCGCCCTTCCCGCAATTGCGCGATCGCTCCGGAGACCGACTCCGCGGGGGTCGAGCGCACCTCGACCTCCGCCAGGAAGGCCTCGTGGTCAAGCCGGTCACGCGGCAGGGCGCTTCCGGGAATGATCCGGTCGGCCACGTGCGCAAGCTCGAGCGTGTCGGCGTCCACCAGGAGGAGCTCCTCCTCGAGCCCGACGGTGAAGGGCCGGCTCTCGCCGAAGCGGTCCTCGGGCGGGAGCTTGGCGCCGGCTTCGCGTGTACCGCTCACGGGGTCTCCCCCAGCGCCGTGCGGGCCGCTATCCGGCCGAAGACCAGGGCTGCGGCCAGGCCGCTCGCGTAACCGCCGGTCGCGATGCCGCCCGCGTCGGCGCCGCAGGCGAAGATCCCGCGCGCCACCTGGGCGTGGTCGTCGATCGCGAGGCCGCCCAGGGTGGTGGTCACTCCCGCCACCGTCTCCACGGTCACATCGTCATCTCCGCGCCGGACGGGCGCGCCCGCCTCCTCGGCGGCGTCGACCATCTCGGCGACGGTCCGGTCGCGCACCCGCTCGCCGAGCCGCTCGCTCTCGACGGTGAACCACGCCCGCGCCCGTGGCTGGCGCAGCTGCCACTGCGCCACGTCGATCTCGGACCAGGTGCGCGGCTCGTGGCGCTCGCCGCGGTCGTTCGTCACGGTCGCGTGCCGCGCGTAGAGCTGGGACAGCCGCACCAGATCGTCCTCGCCGATCCGCGCCGGCGGCGCCGGCATCGCGCGCGCGTAGACCTGATCCAGCCCGGGGCTGGCGCGCCCGCCTGCCTCGAGCCCGATCCGGAGGCCGTCGCCGGTGCTGCCCGGGGCCGCGCGCAGGAAGGCGTGGTCGGCCTCCGGAGAGACGTGCGCCCGGAGCAGGTCGCGGCTCGCCGCGAAGCCGCCCGTGGCGAGGATCAGCGGAAGCGTTTCGGGGGCCTCGCCCAGTGGGTCCTCCGTCTGGATCTGCCCAATCCCGCTGACAAGGGCACGTGTCAGCTCGCCGGGGTCGAACCGGGTGCCGGTCGTCAGCGGGTTGCCGGTGTCGCGCTCCACGACCGGCGCGCGGAGCGACTCGAGCCACACGAGGTCCGCGTCGAGACGGTCGAACAGCAGGCGCTGAAGCCGCTCGTCGCCCTCCGCACACTCCTCGCGGAAGCGGTCGAAGTCGCGGTGGCGCCAGATGACGCCGCTCGACAGCCGCATCGACCCGCCGGGGCGCGGCAGCTTCTCTACGACGAGCGGATCGGCGCCAAGGCGGCGCGCCTCCGCGGCTGCCGCGAGTCCGGCCATTCCAGCGCCTGCGACGATGACATCGGGCATGGCATCCTTGCCTGAGTCGAGTGCGCGCCGCGCTCAGACGAGCGCGAAGCCCGGCTTGTGCTCGACGTACTCGACGCGCACGCCCTCGGGGCCGCGCAGGAAGACGGCGAACGTGTTCGCGGCGTCCTTGACGTCGTCGATCTCGAGGCCGGCGCCCTCGGCCTCGTCCTGGACGCTGTGCGCGTCGTCGACGAGCAGCGCCAGGTGGTTGAGCAGCGGGCGCCCGCCGTCGGCGGCGCTGCCGCGCACCACGCGGACGTACCGGTCGCCCACCGCCACGTTGCCGTCCGGGCGGCGCTCGAAGCCGAGCTCCTCGAAGCAGCTCGCGCCGGTCTCCGGGTCCTCCAGCGACAGCACGACGTGGTCCAGGTCGAAGTCACGCCCCTCGCGCTCCACGAGTCCCAGCGGCACGCCGGCCGGCGCCTCGAAGGCGGCCACGCCGTCGTCGCGCCGCGGCGCCTCGAACGGGAGCGATTCGAGCACCGAGTCGAGGTCTCCAACCCGCAGCACCACGCGCTCGAGGGCGCCGCGCTGACGCGGGCCCTCGGCGTCGAAGAGGGTCAGCTTGCCGAGCTTGGCGTCGATTCCGACGAGCGTGAAGGTGTCCGTCTCCTCGATCACGTGCATGCCGAGGTGCTCGCACAGTAAGGCCGCGAGCGGCTCACGCTCGTCCACCCAGAGCGCCACGTGATCCAGGCTTGAGGGGGAGAAGTTCACGGGCATCGCCCCGGTTTACCCCTCGGACGCGCTTCCAATCGCGCCAACCTCGTCCTGCGACAGCTCGACCTCCGCCGCCGCAAGGTTCTCCTCCAGGTGCTCGATCGAGGACGTGCCGGGGATCGGCAGCATCACCGGCGATCGGGCCAGCAGCCAGGCGAGCGCGATCTGACCGGGCGTGGCGCCGCGCTCGCGCGCGATCCGGTCGAGCGGCCCGCCGGGCTCGGCCAGCCGGCCGGTGGCGAGCGGGAACCACGGGATGAAGCCGATGCCGGCCTTCTCGCACGCCTCCAGGATGTGCTCGGAGTCGCGGTCCTCGAGGTTGTAGCGGTTCTGCACCGTCACGACCTCGACGATCCCGCGCGCCTGCTCGAGCTGCTCCAGGGAGACGTTCGAGACGCCGACGTGCCTGATCTTCCCCTCGTCCTGGAGCTCCTTCAGCGCGCCCACGGAGTCCTCGTACGGCACCCTCGGGTCCGGGGAGTGGAGCTGGTACAGGTCGATCCGGTCGAGCTTCAGGCGCCGCAGGCTGCCCTCGCAGCACTCCTTCAGCCGTTCCGGCCGCGCGTCGCGCGGCCACTGGCTCGGCCCGGTCCGCCGCAGGCCGCCCTTGGTGGCGATCACGAGGCCCTCCGGATACGGGTGGAGCGCCTCCGCGATCAGGTTCTCGCTCACCTCCGGCCCGTACGAGTCGGCCGTGTCGATCAGGTCGACGCCGAGCTCCAGAACGCGCCGGAGGAGACGCTTGGCCTCCTCCGGATCGTCGGGAGGGCCCCAGATGCCCTTCCCGGTGATCCGCATGGCGCCGAACCCAAGGCGGTGGACCGTGAGGTCACCGCCGATGGTGAAGGTGTCCATGCGGACTGACGCTAGCGACGGCTACTCGTCGTCACCTCCGAACAC
>DASUYU010000174.1:0-5814 GCA_036377235.1 Thermoleophilaceae bacterium | reverse complement strand
CCAGCAGACGAGCGCCTTCACCGGCGGGTCCATCGCCGGATCGGTGAGCGCCTCGCCCAGGCGTGACATGTTGATCGTCCGCACCGGGCCCGGGCGGAGGTCCTCGCGCCCGAGCGGCTCGGAGCTGATCGCCCCCGCCGTCGCGGTCGGGATGTAGGAGAAGCCGCCGCCGCGGTCTCTCCAGGCGCCGGTGAGGAGCGGCAGCGTGGAGACGGTGGCATAGGCCGCCGGCGCGCCGGCGTGGCGCTGGGCGCCCACGCCGAGCCGCAGCAGCGCGGGCCGCGTGGAGGCGAAGTCGCGGCCCACCCGGGCGATCGTCTCGGCATCGACCCCGCACTGCGCCGCGCACTCCTCGACCGTGGTGCGTCCGAGTTCGTCGAGCAGCTCGTCATAGCCGTCCGTGTGCGCCCGGCACCACTCCTCGTCGTGGAGGCCCGCGTCGACGATCGCGCGCATCATCCCGATGGCCAGCGCGGCGTCGGTGCCCGGCAGGGGGCTGAGGTGCTCGTCGGCGAGGCGGGCGGTGCGGCTGCGGAACGGATCGACCACCACCAGCCGCGCTCCCTGGCACCGGGCGTCGAGCATCTTCCGCCACAGGTGCGGCGCGGTTGACAGCGGGTTCCAGCCCCAGACCAGGAGGTAGCGGGCGTTCGGCCACTCCTCCGGGTCCACCTCCGGCGACACGCCGTGCGCCTGAGTCGTGCCGGCGATCCCGGCGGTGGCGCAGATCGTGCGCTCGAGTGCCGAGGCGCCCAGCGCGTTCATCACGCGCGCGGACATGGCGTTGGCCTGGATCAGGCCCTGCGTACCCATGTAGCTGTAGGGCAGGATCGACTCCCCGCCGAACTCGTCGCGCGCCCGCAGCAGCCCGTCCGCCACCCGGTCGAGCGCCTCGTCCCAGGAGGCGCGCCGGAAGCCGCCGTCCTCGCGTACCAGCGGATGGAGGATGCGGTGCTCCGAGTACACGCGCTCGAGGTAGTTCGACACCTTCCCGCAGAGGAAGCCGACCGTGATGGGGTGATCGGGATCGCCGGCGACCTTCACCGCCCGGCCGTCCTCGACGGTCACGTGCATCGCGCAGGTGTCGGGACAGTCGTGCGGGCAGGCGCCGCGCACGAGGCGAGTGGCCATGAGCCGATCCTACGCCGCTCTAGATGGCCTGGCGACCGCGGAGCGCGCGGCCAAGAGTGATCTCATCGGCGTACTCGAGGTCCGAGCCCACGGGCAGGCCGCTGGCCAGCCTCGTGACGACCACCTCGGGCGCGCGCTCGCGCAGGGCATCCGCCAGATAGAGGGCGGTGGCCTCGCCGGTCGTGGTCGCGTTCGTGGCGATCACGACCTCGCGGACCGCGGTGCCGTTGTCCATGCGCCCGAGCAGCTCGGCGATGTGGAGGTCCTCGGGGTCGACGCCGTCGATCGGCGACAGCGCGCCGCCGAGCACGTGGTAGCGGCCGTGGAACTCGCCGGAGCGCTCGATCGGGATCACGTCGCTCGGCTGCTCCACCACGCAGATCGTGGCCTGCTCACGGCGCTCGTCCTGGCAGATACGGCAGGTCGACTCCGTGGCGAGGTTGAAGCACAGCTCGCAGTGGCCGACGGTGGCCTTCACCTCCCGGATGGCGTCGGCGAGCCCGAGCGCCTCCTCCTCTGAGGCGCTGAGGATGTGGAACGCAAGCCGCTGTGCGGTGCGCTGTCCGATGCCGGGCAGGCGGGCGAGCTCGGTGATGAGCCGGTTGACCGGTGCTGCGAACAAGGGCCGTCAAGCGTAGCTTCGCGGGCGGCGGCGACAGTACCCTCAGCGAGTGCCCTCCGCGGTCGTCATCGGGGCCGGCGTCTTCGGCGCCTCGCTCGCCGACAGGCTCGCGCGCGACGGGTGGGACGTCACGCTCGTCGAGCGCCTCCAGCCCGGTCATCCCAGGGCCGAATCCGGCGGCGAGACGCGGCTCATCCGCAGCCTGCACGGACCCGACACGTTCTACATGCGCTCCTCCCGGCGAGCGCTCGAGCTGTGGCGTGAGCTCGGCGGCGTGCTCGAGGAGATCGGCCTCGTCTGGTTCGCGCGGCGCGAGGACGGCTGGGAGGCGGATGGGGAGCGGGTGCTCCGCTCCGCCGGCGTGCCGGTCGAGCGGCTCGAGCCCGGGGAGGCGGCCGGCCTGTTCCCGAGCCTGGCCGTCGACGACCTCGCCTTCGTCCTGCACGAGCCCGAGGGCGGCGTGCTGCGGGCGGCGGAGGGCGTGCGGGCGCTGGTGGCCCGGGCGCGCGAGGCCGGCGCGCAGCTGCTTGCCGGCGAGGCCCACCCGGACGGGGCGGCGGTCAGGTTCGGCTCCGACCGGCTCGAGGCGGACGCAGTCGTGTGGGCCTGCGGGGCCTGGCTCGGGCATCTGTTCTCGGACCTCGTGCGCCTGCGCGTGACGTTCCAGCAGCTCACGCTCTTCGACGTGCCGCCCGAGTGGCGCGCGCCCGGGTGGGTCGACTTCGACGCCGCCTTCTACGGCCACGGCCTCGTGGAGCCGCACGGGATGAAGGTCGCGGCCGACCACGACGGAGTCGAGGTGGATCCGGACGAGCGGCCGCTCGAGGCCACGCCGGAGGCGGCCGAACAGGCGCGCGCGTACGTGGCCCACCGCTTTCCCGCGCTCGCCTCCGCGCCCGTGCGCGGAACGCCCGCCTGCCACTACGGGCTCACGGCGGACGGCCAGTTCCTCTTCGACCGTCACCCGGACCACCCGAACGTATGGCTCCTCGGCGGCGGCTCCGGTCACGGCTACAAGCACGGGCCGGCGCTGGCCGAGCACGTGGCGGCGGTGCTCGCCGGCCGCGAGCGGCCCGAGCCGCGATTCGCCCTCGGAGAGCGCAGCCGCTCGCGCAGCCTGCGCACCGCGGGCGCCGGCTAGAGGCCGGGCAACCCCAGGCCGCCGAGCCCGCCGGGGCCGGCCAGGCCGCCAGCGGCGGCGTTCATCTTCGACGCCGCCAGCTCCTGCGCCGAGCGGATCGCCTCGTTCATGGCTGCCTGGACCATGTCCTGGAGCATCTCGACGTCATCGGGGTCCACGGCGCCGGGGTCGATCGTCAGCTCCTTCAGCTCGAGCTCGCCGCTGATCTTCACCGTGACCATCCCGCCGCCGGCGCTGGCCTCCACGATCTCGTTCTTCAGCTCCTCCTGAGCCTTCGCCATGTCGGCCTGCATCTTCTGGACCTGCTGCATCATCTGGTTCAGGTTGGGCTGACCCATCAGTCCTTCTCCTCATCGGGATCTTCGAAGACTTCCTCGGCGCCGAACTCCGCGCGCAGCCGCTCGATCAGCTGGTCATGGTCGAGGGTGGCGGTTCCGGCAACGGGGGCCACGTCGCTCAGCTCGAAGTCGAGCGCGAGCGACTGCCCCGTTATCCCGCGCACCGCGGTCGCGACGAGATCGCGACCCTGCTCCGCCTTCTTCTTGACGAACGCGGCGTCGGCCGGGAAGGCGACGGTCAGCCGATCGGCCTCGAGCGCGGTCGGGGTGGCGGCGGACAGCGCGGCGGACAGCATCCCGTTCTCCTCGGCCACGGCCTCCGCCACGGCGGGCCAGAGGGTGACGATCTGATCGAGCTCGACCGCGCCGACCGGCTGCGGGGAGGACTCCGCGCGCGGCGCAGGGGCAGGCGCGGGAGCGGCGGCCGCGGAGGCGGCGGGCCCGGAGGAGGCTGCCGCGCGAGGCGGCGGCGCGGAGGAGCCGCCGTCGGCGGATTCGGCCGGGCCCGCGCTTGGCGCGGACTTCCCGAGCGCGGCCTCCAGCTGGTCGATCCGGAACATCAGCGCCTGCAGCGAGAGGTCGGCCTGCGGCTGGGTCGCCTTCAGGAGCGCCATCTCCAGCTGGATACGCGGCTCGCTGCCGTCCTTGACGGCTGCGATCGCGGATGCCAGGAAGTCGATCGCCCGCAGGATCTCGCCCTGGGAGAGGCGGTCCGCCTGGGCGGACAGGCGGTCGGTGTGCTCGGCGGTCACGGAGAACGAGTCGGGCACGTGCCCGAGCGTCTGCACCACGAACAGGTGGCGCAGGTGCGCGGAGAGATCGCGCATGAACTGGGTGAAGTCGCGCCCCGACTCGGACAGCGACTGGACGGTCAGGAGCGCCGCGCGCGGATCGCGGTCGGCCAGCGCCTCGCCCGCCGCGAGCACCAGCTCGGCGTCCGCCACACCCAGGATCTCGAGCACGTCGTCGAGCTTCACCTCGGTGCCGCCGTAGGTCACGAGCTGCTCGAGCGTCCCCAGCGCGTCGCGGAACGATCCGGTGGCGGCGCGGGCGAGCATGCCCACGGCCGGGTCCGGGATCTCGATCCCCTCCTCGGCCGCCACCCGCTTGATCACGCCCGCGATCTGCTCGAGCGAGGGCCGTTGGAAGTCGAACCGGTGGCAGCGGTCGATGATCGTGGCGGGCACCTTGTGCGCCTCGGTGGTCGCCAGCACGAACACCACGTGCTGCGGCGGCTCCTCGAGCGTCTTGAGGAACGCGTTCCACGCCGCCGTGGTGAGCATGTGCGCCTCGTCGAGGATGTACACGCGCTTGCCGCCCTGCATCGGCGCGAGCGCCACGTTCTCGCGGAGCTCGCGGATGTCGTCCACGGAGTTGTTCGACGCCGCGTCCATCTCGACCACATCGAGCGAGGTCCCGTTCAGGATCGCCTGCGCGACGGGCGACTGCGGGTCGAAATCGACGCGCGCGCCTCCCTCGGCGTTCAGCGCGCAGGCGAGCAGCTTCGCCATCGACGTCTTGCCGGTGCCGCGCGAGCCGACGAACAGATAGGCGTGGTGGACCTTGTCCAGCTCGATCGCGTTGCGGAGCGTCTTGACGATGTGCTCCTGGCCCACAACCGCGTCGAACGTCCTGGGGCGGTGGCGGCGGTAGAGCGAAAGCATCGTTGAATCGAGCATAACCACCGCTTCCGACCGTGCTCCGTCCAGCAAGCGTGATTCCGCTCCCCAAGCCAACCGCCGGACCGCTCATGACCGCCTTGGACCAACTCAGCCAAGGCGCTGGTTGCGTCACGCTCGCCACTTCTGAGACAGTCGCCGCAGCGACACGCCCAAGGAAGGAAGACGATGGATCACGCGGACACGATGCGAGGGCTCTATGCCGCGCTTAACGCTGGTGACCTCGACGGCTTCGGTGCGAGGTTGGCCGACGATTTCGTGGAACATGAGGAGGCGCCCGGGCTTGCACCTACGAAGGCGGGCGTCCTGGAGTTCTTTCGCATGTACCGGGCGGCTTTCCCCGACCTGCGTATGGAGCCCCAAGATGTTCTGGCCAGCGGAGACAAAGTCGTTGCCCGGGTGCAGGCCACCGGCACTCAACAGGGCGAGTTCATGGGCATGCCTCCGAGCGGCAGGAGCATCGATGTGCAGCTGATCGACATCATTCGGTTCGATGACGACGGTCTCGCGCGCGAGCATTGGGGAGTCGTCGACCTCATGACGATGATGCAGCAGCTCGGCGCGATTCCAGAGGGCCCTCCGGCATAGGTCCAGGAGTGCTGGTCACTCTCGCTTAGGACGAAGAGCAGTAGCTGCTCGCCACCCGGGCATACTGCGCCCCGTGGAGGTGCAGGACTGGTGGTCAGGCGGCGAGCTGGTTCCGTTGGAGCTGAGCGGAACCGAGCAGGGCGTGTTCGTTCGCCGCGAGGGGTCGGGGCCGTCCATGACGCTGCTGCATGGGTTCCCCAGCTCATCGCACGACTGGGCGAAGATCGCCCCTGCCCTGGCCGAGCGCTACGCGCTCACGATGCCCGACCTGCTCGGCTTCGGCGCCTCCAGCAAGCCGCGCGAGCACCGCTACTC
>DASUYU010000173.1:0-26175 GCA_036377235.1 Thermoleophilaceae bacterium | reverse complement strand
AAGCGCAGGATCGGGTCGTCGCTCAACCCGATGCCGTCGGTCACCCGCGTCGGATCGAAGACGAGCACATCGTCACCCTGCTCGCGCTCCGTCTCAGGCCCCGTGAGCTCCAACCGCCCGACCTCGACCACCACGCGATCGGAAGGCCACGCAACCGTCGGGTCATGCACCTCATCGCCGTCGTTCGCGACGATCACCAGCATGCGGAACGAGGACGACCCGCGCGCAAGGATCTCCTCCTGCAAATAGTCGCGCCCGCGCGACCGCGCCTCGTCCTCCGCCAGCGTCCGCTCACCGTCCTCCGGCTCGAACCGGTAGCGCACCCAGCGCTCGGTGCCGTCCGGCGCGGTCCACCTGAACGAGTGGATCGAGTTGTAGGCAACCGTGGCGTAGCTCTCCGGCGGGTCCGTGGTCAGGGCTGCCTGGATCGCGGGCCCCGCCTCCGGGTGCCGGCCCATCCACTCGCCGAGCTTCTCGAAGTCCGGCTGGCCGGTCTCGGGATCGGGCCTGCGCAGCCGCGTGAACTCGAGGAAGTCCTCCGGCGTGCGCACGAAGAAGCACGGCAGCGACAGGGCCACGATGTCGGTCTTGGAGCCGTCAGGCAGATAGAACTTCACCGCAAGCCCGCGGCCCTCCTTGGCGTAGTCAGGAATGCCGGGGTCCCCACCCCCATTGGAAAAACGGGCGGTAACGGGAACAGATCCGTCACCCATGTGTGCCGCAGTTGTGAGCCCGGCGCCCGCCCCAGTGAACACACCGCGCAGCAGCGTCCCCTTCGCATGAGCGGCACGGTGGCCGGGATGCTCCCCGGAGATCGCGTTGATGGCGTCCACGACCTGCTCGGCGAGCTCGTCCATACGCAGACCCTAAGCCACTCCGCAAAGCCACGGGCGCCCACTTGGGGCGCCCGTGCTGCCTCACCCGTGCGGCGGGCGGAACCCGCCGCGTTCCGGGAGCTAGCGCATCCCCGGCACGGGGCGGAAGCCCTCGTACTCGGGGGTGCTCTCCCAGGCCTCGTCCGTCTCGCGCAGGACCATCCGGCCGATGGCGCCGAGGCCGACGACGAGGAACGCCGCCGCCACGACCGCCAGCCAGTTCATGGCCGTGCCGATGGCGAACCCGAACAGGATCGCGCCGGCCGCCGTGGAGATCGCCATCCACGACTGCACCGCGCGCGCCCTGTAGAGCCCGGCCGCCAGACACGCCAGCCCGAGCGCGAAGCCGAACGACACGAATGCGAACGGGATCACGATCCCCGCCGTGTTGTTCAGCCGCTCCAGCAGCGCGACCGCCTCGGCTGTACTACCGCCGGCGGCCATCTGCCACATCGCGAGCTCCATGCCGACGATGCCCGCGAACGCGAGCAGGCCCAGCATCGCCAGGCCGCCGCCCACGTGCCCGAACGCGACCTCGCGCTCACGCAGCATGTGCATCAGGCCAAGCACCGCCGGGACCATGACGGCGATGGAGATCAGCGCCAGCAGGTGAGCCACGTACCACGCATCCAGGTTGTCCTGGATCGTGGCCACCTGGGTCGCCTCGTTCATGTCGCTCGCGGGATGGATGACCATCGCTGCGAGCAGTACGAGCGGCGCCACGACCATGCACGCCCCCGCAACCATCTTGCGGAAGTGATGTGCATCGGAGAGGTGCATCTACTGCCTCCTGAGTAGAGGGATCAACGGCTGATCCCGATGCTCGGATTACCCTCGATTGTAACTTCGGTTACTAGCTCTCGGCGAGTGCACGAATTACTGCTTCGTAAAAGCCCTCGCTCATCGCGGCCTCGGTGCGCTCGACGTTCTGAAACCGCGACGTGTCGCCGGCCACGGCGTTCGCGACCAGGAAGAGCCGCCCCACCACGTCGGCCACGTCGAGGTCCTCGGCCGAGTCCCCGACGCCGATGCACTCCTCGCGCGCGTACCCGCGCACGCGCATGTGCGCAGCCACCGCGCGCGCCTTCGAGACACCCGCGGGGATGAGGTGGAAGGTGTGCGTCTCGACCCCGATCTCGCCGTTGTCCACGAGCCGCAGCCCCTCGTGGCCCTCGGCGGCCAGCAGCTCGTTCGCCTCGCCCGTGTCCACCAGCCCGCGGAACACGTGCGAGACCTCGCGGCCGAGATGGAAGGGCGCGTGGTACTCGAGCCGCCCCTCGTAGCGGTCGATCAGCAGTCCGGGAGCGCCCGTGGCCGCGATCTGGTCGTGTACCGACTCGCCCTCACGCGGCTGGAGGTCGCCCGTGAGGAAGGTGGTCTCCCCGTCCACCACCATCGCGGCTCCCACCTCGAAGATGTACGAGCTCTGCCCGATCAGGCGTGCGTCCTCCATCACCTGCGCGCGCCGGCGCCCGGACTTGATCACGACCTCCGCGCCGGCGCGGTGGCACGCCTCGAGCGCGCGCGCCGCCAGCAGCGTGAACTCGCCGCCGGCGGTGCGGAAGAGCGACGCGCCCTCGCCGAGCAGGGTTCCGTCGAGGTCGGTGTAGACGCACCTGATCGCCACTACGCGCGGGCGCCGAGCTCGGCGAACGGCGGCCGCTCCACGATCTCGACCTGGACGAGCCCGCCGTCGGCCGTCTGGAGCGGGAGCGGCTGGTCGTCCACGAGGCGCCCGTCGGCGCGGAGCCGCTCCTGGATCACGCGCAGAACGGCGTACGCCATCGGGGTGAGGTCGCGGAGCGACTGGTGGCGGTTGAGCCGCACGTCGAGGTCCACCTGGGCCATGCCGCCGGTGCCGCCGAGGATGTCGAGGGCGTGCAGCAGCATCGCCGTCTCGACCGCGTAACCAGAGGCGAACGGAATCCGCTCGAACAGCGTCCGGCGCGCGGCCACCTCGCCCGCGAGCGGCTGAACGAAGCCGGCGAGCTCCGGAAAGAACGCCGACAGGAGCGGCCGCGCGGTGAGCTCGGTGACCCGGCCGCCTTCGGCCGGCAGCTCCGCCCCGTCCGCGCGCCGGTACGGACGGCGGAAGAAGCCCTTCACGAACCGGATGTCCGGCTCGCAGACGAGCGGCCCCAGCATGCCGAGCGCGAAGTGGGGCGAGAAGTCGCGCGTGTCCGAGTCGAGGTAGACGACCAGCTCCCCGCGGGCCACCGAGAGCGCCCGCCACATCGCGTCGCCCTTGCCGAGGACCTGGCCGAACTCGGGCATCAGCTCGGACTCCTGGTACACGTCGGCGCCTGCCCGGGCGGCGACCTCGGCGCTGCCATCCTGCGACGCCGCGTCCACCACGAGGACCTGGTCGACGAGCGGGTCGAGGCCACGGAGCCGCTCGACGATCTCACCGATCGTGTCCGCCACCTCGCGTGCCGGCAGCACCACGGTCACGGGCTCAGCCTTGCGCTCGAGCAGCCGCGGAAGGTCGAAATCCGAATGGTGGAAGCGCCGGATCAAGTGCCGCGTACTATCGCAGCCGTGCCCCGCGCGCCGACCTCATATCCGTGGGAGGACGTGCTCGAGCCGGGCCGCAACGAGGAGCTGGTCGCGACCTCCCGCGAGCGCGAGCAGGCCGGGCTCGGTGAGCCGATCCCGGACGACCTGCACCCGGCGCTGAGGGAAGGCCTCGAGGCCGCCGGCATCGAGGCGCTCTGGGCGCACCAGGCCGACGCGCTCGAGGCAGCGCGGCGCGGCCACGCGATCGTCACGACCGGCACTGCGAGCGGGAAGTCGCTGGCCTTCAACCTGCCGGTGCTCGACACGCTCGCGAGCGACGTGGCGGCGCGCGCCTTCTATCTCTACCCCACGAAGGCGCTGGCCCAGGACCAGGCCCGCGGGCTCGCCAGGATCGGCGGGCGCTACCTCCGTCACGCGATCTACGACGGCGACACGCCGCGCGAGGAGCGCCGGTCGATCAGGCAGCGCTCGAACCTGATCCTCACGAACCCGGACATGCTCCACGTGGGCGTGCTGCCGAACCACCGCCAGTGGGGCGACGTGCTCGCCAACCTCGCCTGGGTCGTCGTGGACGAGGCGCACGTGTACCGCGGCGTGTTCGGCTCGCACGTGGCGAACGTGCTCCGGCGCCTGCGCCGCCTGGCGCGCGCCTACGGCGCCGAGCCGCGCTTCCTGCTCACGAGCGCCACGATCGCGAACCCCACCGAGCTCGCGGAGCGGCTGACCGGCGTCGAGGTCGAGCTAGTGGACCGCGACGGCGCGCCAAGGGCGGAGCGCCAGATCGCCATGTGGAACCCGCCGCTCGTGGACGAGAAGCTCGGCCGGCGCGCCTCCGCCCTGGGCGAGGCCGCCGACCTCCTCGCACAGCTCGTCGAGCGCGAGATCCGCACGATCTGCTTTTTGAAGTCGCGCCGCGGCGTGGAGCTGATCCAGCGCTTCGCGCGCCAGCGGCTCGAGAGCGAGGGCCGCATCGACCTCGCCGAGCGGATCGCCCCCTACAGGGCGGGTTACACGCCGGCGCAGCGGCGCGAGATCGAGCAGCGGCTGTCGGAGGGCGACCTGCTGGCCGTCGTGGCCACGGACGCGCTCGAACTCGGCATCGACATCGGCGACCTCGACGCGGCGCTGTGCGTCACGTTCCCCGGCACCGTCGCCTCGCTCCGCCAGATGTGGGGCCGCGCCGGCCGCCGGAGCACGGGCCTGGCGATGTACGTGGCGGGCGAGGACGCGCTCGACCAGTTCTTCTGCCGGCACCCCACCGAGTTCCTGGAGCGGCCGGTGGAGCGGGCGATCCTCGACCACGAGTCCGAGCAGATCCACGAGGCGCACCTGGCGGCCGCCGCGTACGAGCTGCCGCTCACGCCGGAGGACGGCGAGATCTTCGGGCCGCGCTGGGAGGAGCACGCCAGGCGGCTGGTGCAGCAGGGAGCGTTGCGGGAGCGAGGCGGGAAGTACCTGCCGCGCGGCCCGGGCTACCCGGCGGCGCGGATAGCGCTCCGGTCGGCGTCGCCCGACTCGGTGTCCATCGTCGAGACGGGCGGCGGCGAGGTGATCGGCAGCGTGGAGATGGCCCGCGCCGTCTCGGCCGTGCACCCCGGCGCCGTGTACCTGCACATGGGCGCGGCCTACGAGGTCGAGGACCTGGACCTCGCCCAGCACCGCGCCGCCGTCCGCCCGTTCGACGGCGACTGGTATACGCAGCCGAAGAAGGAGTCGGAGACCTGGATCGAGCAGGTGCGCGACCAGCGGCAGACGTGCGGCGTGACGCTCTCGTTCGGCGTCGTGTCCGTGACCGAGCAGGTGGTGGCGTACCAGAAGAAGAGCGTCACGGACCACTCCGTGCTCGACCTGCTGGCGGTCGACCTGCCCGAGCAGGACTTCGTGACGCAGGCGCTCTGGTACGAGCTGCCCGAGTCGCTCGTGCGCGAGGAGTTCCCGCTCGAGTTGCTTCAGGGATCGCTCCACGCCGCCGAGCACGGCCAGATCGCGGTGCTGCCGCTGATCGCCATGTGCGACCGCTGGGACATCGGCGGCCTCTCGACCGCCTACCACCATCAGACCGGCGTGCCGACGATCTTCATCTACGACGGCCACCCCGGCGGCGTGGGCATCACGCGCGCGGGCTTCGACCGCTTCGAAGGGCTGGTGGGGGACGCGCTGCGGCTGATCTCGGAGTGTCCGTGCGAGAGCGGCTGCCCCTCGTGCGTCCAGTCGCCGAAGTGCGGCAACCTGAACGAGCCGCTCAACAAGCGCGGCGCGATCGAGCTGCTGTCGAGGATGGCGAGCGGCTAGTCGCGCAGCGCGCGGGCCGCCGCGTCCATCACCGTGCGGCGGTTCTTCCCAATCGACTCGTACAGCTCGACGGCGGCGGCCTCGACGGCGGTCGCGAGCGCCAGCCGGTCGCGGATGTCGGCCGCGGTCATCTGGTCGTAGCCGTCCCAGGGCGGCTCGACGGTGAGCTCGGGGCCGGCGCCGTCCTCCGCGCCCTCCTCGGCGATCTCAGCGACGAGCACCACGTCCTCGTCCACGTGGTCCGGGATCAGCTCGTCCGGAATCGGGGGTGGAGCGTCCGCCACCGGCCCCGCCGCGGCCGTTCCGAGGTCGACCTCCGGCGCCGCCCCGTTCGCAGGCCCGGTGTCCGGCTGGGCCCGGTACTCGGAGAAGTCGTGAGCCCCCTCGCTGTCCGGGTTCAGCAGCTCGGATCCGATCCGCGCCACCTCGGCCGCCGTGGACAGCCCCACCTCGGTCGCCTTCAGCGCGACGCGGACGGGCGCGCGGACGAGGGTGAGCGGTGCCGTGAGGAGTCCCATCCTCCGGCGGTACCCGTCGTCCGCACGCGAAAACGCCGTTGGGAAACCGCCGGCTACGGCAGCATTCCGGGAGGCCCGAGGATCTCGATGCCGTGATCCGCAGCCACCGCGGTCAGGCGCTCGGGATCCGGCGCGCCCATCGCGCTCACCTCGGCCACGAAGCGTTCGAACCCGGCGGGGAGCGAGGTGACCACAACGCGGCAGCCCTCGTCGCCGACCCGATAGGCGTGCGGCACACCGCGCGGGGCCAGGAAGTAGTCGCCGGCGCGCAGCGTGCGCTCCGCCCCGGGCATGTACAGGGTCAGCTCGCCGTCGAGCACGTAGAAGCCCTCGTCGGCGTCGCGATGAACGTGCAGCGGCGGCATGTCGCCGGCCGGGACGTCGAGCATGTCGACCATGCCGAGCCGGCCATCCGTGTCCTCGCCGCGGGCGACGATCCTGGCGCGGGCGTCGAAGAACTTCAGCTCGGCAGTGTGTGCTCCGGTGGTGCTCATGGGCCAGCCTCCTGGTATAGAGTCCGAAACGGAGCTTTACGCTAAGTCCTAATCAGAGCTTTGTCAAGCGACCGACTCAATCCCTTCTCGTACGTGATCCTCACCCTCGTCGGCCGGAACGGCGCGGGCCCCCACGACCTGCGCCGCATGTCGGAGACGGGCCGCATCTACTGGCAGGCCGCGCCGAGCCAGTGGTACGCGGAGCCGAAGCGGCTGGCGAAGCTCGGCTACCTCGACGCCGAGAAGCGCCCGGGCCGCACCCGTGAGCGCACCTACTACACGCTGACCGGCAGTGGCCGCGAGGCGCTCGCCGAGTGGGTCCGCACGCCGACCCCGCTCCCGCGGGTCCAGAGCGAGCCGATCGTCAGGCTCATGGCCGCCGACCTCGTGCCCGCCGAGAATCTGCTGGAGGGTCTCGACGCGCTGCGCAACGAGATCCAGGAGCAGCTGGAGCTGCTCGACCAGGGGCGGGAACGGTGGACGAAATCCGTGCCGCACCGCGCCGAGATCCTCGCGGTGAACGTCGAGTGGGCCAGGCGCGCCCTCCTCCTCCAGCTCGACTGGCTCGAAGAGGCCGAGCGTACCCTGCGGGCGAGGTAGCCCGCTAGTGGACAGCGAGCGTGAGCTTGCCGTGGAGCTCGTCCGGACTTGCGGACATCCAGCCGTTCAGGTCGCCGAGCGGGCGCGTGAACAGGCCGACTCCGAGCGAGCCCAGGTCGCCGAGGCCGAGCTGGGATCCGAACTGGCTGAGGATGCGGGTGACCAGCTGCGCCGCGTCCGCGCTGAGCGTGACCGAGCCGCTGGCGCCCGGCACGTCCGCCGGATCGGCGGCGGCCAGGGCGGTCGCCCGCTTCGAGTCGTTCGCCACCACCAGGACGTCACCGACCACGCCGAAGATCACCGCGTCGCCGTCGGGCTGCGCGAGCGCGTAGAACTTCTGGCGGCCCTTGGGCTTCGACAGCCCCACCTTGCCGAACCCCGCTCCCTCGGCGAAGCTCGGCAGCACGTCGGCCACCTTCGCCAGCGTCTTCTCGAACGCCCGCGGGTCCTTCAGCTCCGCGCGCACCCCGAACCCGCCGTCGAGCGCCACCGTGGCCGACACGTTCCCGCTGACCTGTGCGATCAGGTCGTCGTCGAGGCTCACGCCGAGCTGCTTGTCGATCGTCTTCTTGGCCCGCTCGTAGTCGCCGAACCCGGACGGGTCGATCGACTGGGCGGCGTTCTCCGCGAAGTGGACGATGTGCGTGAGGTCGCGGATGCCGAGGCCGATCTCTCCGGGTCGCTTGATCACCGGCGGCGCCTCGTCGCCCGAGGCGATCGGCAGGTCGTCCTCCGACAGGTCGCCCTCGGTGCGCGCGCGGAAGTCGATGTCGAGCGCGTCGTCCTTGGCCGTCACGGTCGCCCCCACCTGCCGGAGCGCCGCGATCCACTTGATGCGGCGCGCGTCAGCGGAGCCGGGATCCGCCTTGAGCAGCGCCTCGACGTCGGTGTAGATGCGCACCAGCGCGCCGTCCGGCAATCCCTTCAGCCCCTCGTTGAAGGCGTCCTCGTCGAAGTGGTCGTCGCCGTCGGCGCGGTCGAGGGCGCGCTTCAGCTGCGCCTCGTCGTTCGCGAACACCACGAGGTCGTCCTTGACGGCGAAGCTGGTGTCGCCCTCGCTGTACAGCGTCGCGCCCGACGCCTCGCCGGTCTTCCGCGGCTTGGTCTTCGAGATCAGGTCGTCGAGCTTGTCCTTGTCCTTCGCCCGGACCGCGACGATGACGTCGTTCGAGTCGCCCGTGATCGCGTCCGCGCTCGCGGCCCCCACCACAAGCGGGTTGCCGAGCACCGGCTTCACGTCGTCCTCGAAGCTCACGCCGCCGGACTGCTCCAGCTGGCGCTTGAGGCCCTCCTTGATCTGGCCGCTGAACGGGAACTTGCCGAGCAGCTTGTCGAGCGTCGTCCACTGGTCACCGCTCAGGTCGGTGTCGATCGCGACCGCGAACGGCGTGTCCTTCGGCAGCACCGAGAGCCCGGCGTCGAGCGCGCTGCCGGAGTCGCCGCCGCCGCAACCGGCGACCGCGAGCAGGCCGAACAGCAGGGTCACTGAAAGGAAACGGCGCACCGCGGCGCGCAGTCTAGTGTCGGAGCGATGCGGTCCAAGAACATGGCGCTCGCGCTCCTCGCCACTGCACAGTTCGTCGTGGTCCTAGACGCCTCGATCGTGAACGTGGCGCTGCCGTCCATCGGGCGCGACCTCGATTTCGCCCAGGACGACCTGTCCTGGGTGGTGAACGCCTATACGCTCTTCTTCGGCGGCTTCCTGCTGCTCGGCGGCCGGCTCGCCGACCTGCTCGGGCGCCGCCGGATCTTCATCTGGGGCATGTGGCTGTTCGCGATCGCATCGCTGGCCGGCGGCCTCGCGCAGAGCGACATCTGGCTCGTGATCGCGCGTGCCGTGCAGGGCCTCGGCGCGGCGCTGATCTCCCCCGCCGCCCTGGCCATCCTCACGACGACGTTCGCCGAGGGCGCCGAGCGCAACAAGGCGCTGGCCGTCTGGGGCGCGGTGGCCGGCTCCGGCGGCGCCGTGGGCGTGCTGGCCGGCGGCATGCTCACCGAATGGGCCGGCTGGGAGTGGGTGCTCTTCGTGAACACGCCGATCGGCATCGCGGCCGCTCTGCTCGCGCCGCGGATCGTCGACGACAGCCGCGACGAGTCGAATCCCTCCTGGGACATCGCCGGCGCCGTCACGGTCACGGCGGGGCTTGCCCTGCTCGTGTACACGCTGGTGGACGCGAACGACGCCGGCTGGGGCTCCGCGCAGACGATCGGGCTCGGGGCGCTGTCGCTCGTCCTGCTCGCCAGCTTCGTCGTGATCGAGCTGCGGCGGCGCTACCCGCTGATTCCGTTCTCGATCTTCAAGCTCCGCACGCTGCGCGGCGCGAACGTGATCGGCCTGCTGCTCGGCATGTCGCTGTTCGCGATGTTCTTCTTCATCTCGCTGTACATGCAGCAGGTGCTCGGCTACGACCCGCTGAAGGCGGGGCTGGCGTACCTGCCGCTCGCGGGGCTGATCATCATCTCGGCGGGCGGCGCGTCGCAGCTCGTGGCCCGCTTCGGCTTCAAGCCGGTCCTGATCACCGGGCTCCTGTTCACCGCCGCCGGCCTGTTCTGGTTCAGCCAGGTGAGCGCGCCGGGCGGCAGCTACGTGGGCGACGTGCTGTTCCCGGAGATGCTCGCCGCCGTGGGTCTCGGCCTGTCGTTCGTGCCGGTCACGATCGGTTCGGTGACGGGCACGAAGCCGTCAGAGGCCGGCCTGGCGTCCGGCCTGATCAACACCTCGCAGCAGGTGGGCGGCGCGCTCGGCCTCGCGATCCTCTCGACGATCGCCACGAACCGCACGCAGGACGTGTTCGCCTCCGGCGTCAGCGATCCCAAGATCGCCTACACCGAGGGCTTCCAGGACGCGTTCCTCGCCGGCGGTGTGATCGCGCTGGCCGGCGCGCTGCTCGCGCTGGTGCTGATCAGCTCGGCGGACAGCCGCCGGATGGCCGAGGAGGCGCGCGATGGCGCCTCCCCGGCTGTCATCCCGGCCTAGCTGTTACTGGATCCCGGCGTCCTTGCACGCGGCGGCGTACTTGCCGGTGCAGATCTCGTCGACGGTCAGGAAGCCGTCCTTGATGACGGTGTCCTGGATGTTGTCCTTGGTCACCGCGATCGGGTCGAGCAGCACGGAGTCCACCTGCTTCGAGCCGTTGTCGACCTTGTCCTTGGCGAGGCCGTCCGGGTCCATCTTGCCCTGGGCCGCGGCCACGGCGAGCTGCGCCGATGTCTCGGCCTGCTGCTTGATGGCCAGGTAGATCGTGGACAGCTGCTCGCCGATCAGGATGCGCTGGATCGCGGCCGCCTCCGAGTCCCCACCTGTCACCGGCTTCGACTTCGGGTCGATGCCCGCGCCCTTGAGCGCGGCGATGATGCCGCCGGCCATGCCGTCGTTCGCCGAGTAGGCACCCACGAACCCGTCCTTGCCGAGCGAGGTGATCGACTGCTCCATCTCGGTCTGGGCCTTGTCCGGGCTCCAGTCGGGCGTGTCGAACTCCTTCGCGATCTTCAGGCCGCTCTTGTCGAACACCTGGTGGGCGCCCTTCTTGTAGTCGCCAGCGCTCGGGTCGGTCGGCGCGCCGTTGACCATCACGATCGACTTGCCGTCCGCGGAACCGAGCTTGTCGAGCAGCGACTGCGCCTGCACTCGGCCCTGCTTGACGTTGTCGAACGACACGTAGAAAGCGATGTCCTGGTCGGGAATCAGCCGGTCGTACGCGATCACGGGGATGTTCTTCTGGTTCGCGTGCTTCACGATCGGGCCGACCGACGACACGTCGACGGCGTCGAGCACAAGCACGCTCGCGCCCTTCGTGATCGCAGCCTCGGCCTGCTGCTGCTGCTTGTTCGGATCCTGGCTGGCGTTCTGGTAGAAGACCTTGCAGTCAGGGCACAGCTCCTTGACCTTGTCCGTGAAGAGCGGCCTGTCCTTCTCCTCGTAGCGGGTGGTCTTGGTCTCGGGGAGGAGCAGGGCGATCGTCTTGCCCCCGCCTCCGGAGTCACCGCCGCCGCCTCCTCCGCTCGTGCTGTCGTCGTCGTCGCCGCCGCACGCGGCGAGGCCGAGCGCGAAAACGACGGCGACTGCAAGCGCTGCGAACGCGGACCTGCTGGACCTGCTCTCCATTCCTGCTCCTTTCACTCCGTTGGGGTGACCTTCGTGAGCCCGGCCGGCGTGTCCGGGTCGATGCCGCGGGCGGCCGCCATGGCCGCCGCCAGCTGCTGCGCGCGCACGGTCGCCGGGAAGACCGCGAGCGCCTCCGGGAGTCCCTGCGGCAGGGGAAGCTCCGCGTCGAGTCCGTCCCCGCACACCGCCACCGGCGCCCCCCGCTCACGCGCGAGCTCGGCCACCGCGCGCACGTCCTCCCGCCCGGCGCCGCCGCCGTCCAGCGCCAGCACCGGCACGTCCCCGCGCGCGACGCCGATCGGCCCGTGCCGCAGGTCGGCGGCCGAGATGCCCTCCGCCAGGATGCCGGTCGTCTCCTTGATCTTGAGCGCCGCCTCGAGGGCCGCCGCGTAGAGCAGGCCGCGGGCCGCCACGAACAGCCGTGCGCTGTCCTCCCATCGCGCCGCGAGCTCCGTGGCCGGCTCGGGGTCGTCGAGCACGGCGCCCACCGCGTCGGGCATGGCGCCGAGCTCGGCTCCGTCGAATGGCACGGGGCCCGTGGCAGCGGCCACGGCGGCCATCGCCAGCATCTGCCCGGTCACCGTCTTCGTGGCCGGCACGGCCCGCTCCGGCCCCACGCCGAGGGCGAGCACGGCGTCCGCGGCGCCGCCGAGCGGGCTGCCCTCGTCGTTCACGACCGCGACCGTGCGCGCCCCGGCCTCCCCCAGCCGCCGGCACACCGTGACGATCTCGGGCGTCTCGCCGGACTGGCTGATGGCCACGACGAGGAAGCCGTCGTAGCGGGCCGGCGCGTCGTACAGGGTGTGGAGGCTCGGGGCGGCGAGCCCCGCCGGACGGCCGGACGCGAGCTCGGCCAGATAGCGGCCGTACACCGCGGCGTTGTCCGACGATCCGCGCGCCAGGAACACGACACCGGCCAGCGGGTCCGGGAGCACGGCCCGGACCGCGGCGGCGTCGTCGTCGAACCGATCGGCGAGCCGGCGCAGCGCGCCCGGCTGCTCGGCCATCTCGGCGCGCATGCGATCGCCGCTCATGCGGCCACCTCGTCGAGCGCAAGCGCGATCGCGCCGCGCAGGGGGCCGTCGTGCACGAACTCGGCGGGCACCAGCTCGGGCGGGAAGGGGGCGGCCGCGCTCAGGCGCCGCCCCAGGGCCGTGAGGACCGCGTCGGCCCTGCTCATCAGGCCGCCGCCCACGGCGATCCGGGCCGGGTCGAGCGCGATCGCCATGTTGGCCACCTGCACCGCGAGCGCGTCCAGCGCCGCGTCCAGCAGCTCGCGGGCGCGCGGGTCCGGATGGTCGAAGACATCGGCCGCCGTGAGCGGCTCGCCGAGCAGCTCGCTGGCGCGCTCGCCGATGGCCCGGCCGCCGGCGAACTCCTCCAGAGGGGCGTGCCCGTCTGCGGCGCCGGTCATCTCGCACGCGCCCCGCAATGCGTAGCCGATCTCGCCGGCGGCTCCGTTCGCGCCGTGGATGACGCTGCCGCCCGCGACGATCGCGGCGGCGATCCCTGTGCCGAGCACGAGCAGGATGGCCGGGTCGGCGCCCCGCAGGCTCCCCCAGCGCAGCTCGGCCACGGCCGCGGCCTTCACGTCGGTCCCCACCGCCGAGCGCGCGCCGTCGAAGCGCTCGCGCAGCAGCGACGGCAGCTCGAGCTCCTGCCATCCCGGCACGTTGGGGGCGAGCGCGACGCGATCCTCGTACACGATGCCGGGGCTCACCGCGGAGACCGCCACGCACCGGCCTCCCTCGCTCCGCGCCGTCGCCGCCAGCAGCTCATCGGCGCGCGCGACCGCGCGATCCACGGCCTGGGCCGCGCCGCGGCCGGCGTCGGTGTCGAGCCGGTCGGACTCGAGCAGCCGGCCGTCGAGGGTCGCGGTGGCGAGTGCGATCTTCGTGCCCCCGAAGTCGATGCCGAGGACGAAGTCACGGTCAGGGTCGCCAGCGGTTTGATCCGCCACGAGAGATAAGATACTTTCTTAACTATGTCCGGTCAAGTTGCGCCCCCGGGCACTCCGCGCCTCCTCCGCGCGCACAACGAGCGCGCCGTGCTTCAGCACCTGCGGGCCACCGGGCCGACCTCCCGCCCCGGCCTCGCCCGGATCGCGGGCCTCTCGAAGCCGACGGTCTCCCAGGCGCTCGCCAACCTCGAGGCGGCCGGCCTGGTGCGGCCGGTCGGCCCCGCCAGCCCGTCCATGGGCCGCACGGCGATGCTCTACGAGGCCGATCCCACCGCCGGCTACGTGCTCGGCGTCGACATCGGGCGCGCCTGGATCCGCGTGGCGGCGGCCGACCTGTCCGGCGCCATCGTCGCGCGGCGCGACGAGCGCAACCGGGCCCGCGGCGCCGCGGCGCTGGTCAAGGCGGTCGGCGAGGTCGCGCACGACGTGGTCGCGGCCGCCGGCATCACCTGGCGGAAGGTGGCCCACACGGTCGTCGGCGGCCCGGGCGTGTTCGACCCGGACAGCGACCGGCTCCGGCACGCCCCGAACCTCCCCGGCTGGAGCCGCCCGGGCGTGATGAGCTCGCTGCGCGAGGCGCTCCCGCCCACCGTCACGCTCGACAATGACGCGAACCTGGCGGCGGTGGGCGAGCGCACCTACGGCAGCGGCCGCGACGCGCGCACCTTCGTCTACGTGTCCGTCGGCACCGGGATCGGGATGGGCGTGATCATCGCCGGCGAGCTGTACCGCGGAGCGCACGGTGCCGCCGGCGAGGTGGGATACCTGCCGCTCGGCGCGGAGGACGAGCCCGCTCGCGGGCGCGACGCGAAGCGGCGCGGCATCCTGGAGGAGGCGGCGTCCGCCGACGCGGTGGTGCGCACCGCCAAGCGGCTCGGGATGAAGGGGGCGACCTCGGCAAAGCGGGTGTTCTCGGCGGCCCGGGCGGGCGACGAGCTCGCGCTCGCAGCGGTCGAAGCCGAGGCGGACCGGCTCGCGCTCGTCGTGGGCACGGTGGCCGCGATCGTGGACCCCGAGTTCGTGCTGCTCGGCGGCGGCATCGGGAGCAACATCGACCTGCTGCACGCTCCGCTCGAACGCCGCCTGGCCGAGCTGACCCCGCTGGCGCCGCCCGTGGCAGAGGGCGAGCTGGGCCAGGACGCGATCGTGCTGGGAGCCGTCGCGAGCGCGCTCGACACGGCGCGCGACCTCGTCTTCGAGCAGCGCGCCGGCCTCGCCGCGAGCCTCGCCACCTGATTCGTGAGTTAGCGAAACGGGCGGTCTGGGCCTAGCCTGGGCCGCTCATGTTCGGCGCCGAGCAGAGGGACATCGACCAGATCGCCGAGTACGCGGACTCGAGCATCCGCCAGATGGTCCGAAAGGGATCGCTGGCGCCGATCGCCGGGCGCTCCGGCCTGAACCGGCGGCTGTACGACAAATGGGGCAACCGCGGCAACGCCCTGTACACGGCGCTCGGGAGCCTGCTCACCATCGGGCTCTCCGGGCTGCTCGCGTGGGCGCTCGACGAGCCGCTCGTCTTCCCGTCCCTGGGCGCGACCGCGTTCCTCTTCTTCGAGACGCCGATGGCCGAGGTGGCGAGCATCCGCAACACGCTCATAGGCCACACCGTGGGCACAGCCGTCGCCTTCTTCTGGCTCGAGGTGTTCGGCCTCGTGGGCGACCCATCCGCGATCCAGACCGGCTTCACGGCGGACCGGGTGGCGTGCGTCGCGCTGTCGCTCGCATGCACCGGAGGGATCCTGCGGCTGCTGCGCGCGGCGCACCCGCCGGCGGGCGCCACGACCGTGATCGTGTCGATCGGCCTCCTGACCACCGCCGACGAGCTCGCGATCCTGCTGGCCGGCGTGGCGCTCCTGTCGCTCGCGGCCTGGTGCCTCAACAGGGCCATGGGCGTGCCCGCGCCCGCCTGGACCGCCAGCCGGTAGATCCGCGGATGGCCGAGGAACTCGTCTGGCGGGACCGGCGCGTGCGCTGGGCGCGCCGCGGCACGGGGCCGCCCGTGGTGCTGTGCCACGGAACGCCGTGGTCGTCGCGGCTGTGGGGGCCGGTCGCGGACGCGCTCAGCTCCGATCACACGACCTACGTCTGGGACATGCCGGGATACGGCGAGTCGTCGAAGGACCCGAATCACCGGGTCTCGCTCGACGTTCAGGGCGAGCTGCTCCACCACCTGCTCGACCACTGGGAGCTCGACGCCCCCCACGTGATCGCGCACGACTACGGCGGCGCGGTCGCGCTGCGGGCCCACCTGCTGCACGGATCGCGGTACGCGTCGCTGGCGCTCGTGGACGTGGTCGCGCTGGCGCCCTGGGGATCCGACTTCTTCCGGCTGGTCCGGGAGCACGCGGACGTGTTCACGGCGGTCCCGGCCGCGATCCACGAGGGAATCGTGCGCGCCTACATCGCCGGCGCGAGCCACACCGGCCTGACCGCGGAGCAGTCCGACATGCTCGTCGCACCCTGGCTCGGGGAAGCCGGCCAGGCCGCCTTCTACCGCCAGATCGCGGAGGCGGACCAGCGCTACACCGACGATGTCGAGCCGCTCTACCCGTCCATCGACATACCGGTCCTGGTGGTGTGGGGAACCGAGGACGCCTGGATCCCCGTCGACCGCGCCCACAGGCTCGCGAGCCTGATCCCCGGTGCGCGGCTGAAGCTGATCGAAAACGCCGGCCATCTGATCCAGCTGGACCGGCCGGACGAGCTGGCAGCGAGCCTGAAACGTTGGCTCAACGGTCTGCCGTAGGGCACCGAGGCCCGATCGCGGAGTCTGCGGTAGTCCACACGTGCCGACCCGGTCCGGGCTGCCGAAAGCCGAGGGCGTTCGTGCGATAACGGTTGACGATGCCTTCGCCAGGCGAGGGCAACTATCACCGCACGACCCAGCGGCACGATCACTCTGCTGACCAGGGCGGCGGGCCGGCCGGCCGCTCTTGCGCTCGGGGTGAGGACAGGAGCCCAGGGTTCTCGCGAGTGCCCGGGGTCGCGCAGCGCCGGGCCTAGCTTGCTGGCCATGCACCCGATCCCGAAGGAGACAGACTGATGGTCAGCTCCAGAACCACGCGCTTGGTGGCGCTGACCGCCGGCCTGGCGGCGCTGCTGCCGACCGCGGCCGCCCAGGCGGGCAGCGGCGCAGCGTCGATCGACCCGCCGATCGTCGGCGTGCCGATCGCGCGCACGCAGGTCGCTCTCGGCAACGCCGCCGACGCGATCGACGCCGGCAACGGCGCTCAGGCAGTCGGCCCGATGCGCGCTTCGCGCCGGTACCTGATTCGCTCCTACAAGGGCGCCAAGTACCTGATCGCCAACGCACCTCCGCCGCCCGCGGGCGACGGCAGCGCCAACCCCAAGAAGTTCATCAGGCTCGCGCGACGTGCGGTCCGCGCTTCGCGCCTCGGCGGGTCGCGAGACTGGATCCGCGCCCACTCGAGCGGCAATGGAGGCACGGGGCCGGCGTTCGCGGACGCGCCCACGGCCACCTTTGACGTGTTCACCAGCCAGTTCAACGCGGCCACCGCCGCGGTCGGGATGGTCCCCGACGTCAAGGGCAACCTCCTCACCAGGGTGCAGACGACGCTCAACACCGCGGTCGTGCTGCGCAACCGGCTGGTGAAGGTCGTCCACACACTCGCTCCGCCCCCGCCGCCGGCCGAGGCTGGCAGCGTGCGCGCTCACGCCAGCGACGCCCCGGCCGACCCGTACGGCGCCATGATGCCCGGGGTGAACGTGCTGATCGACGCCGAGCTGCAGCAGATGCAGGCCACGGCTGCCGACACCTCGGTGCCACAGGCATCGCGGGACGCTCTGACCAAGGCGATCGCCGCGGACAAGCAGATCGAGGACCTCGTCAACCAGTTCTGGCCGCCGGTCGTCGGCGACGGCTGAGCACCACCCGCCCCCAACTGGGACCAAACGAGCGGACCAGACGAGCAGGCCGGCCCTAGCGCCGGCCGCTCGTCGTTATGCACTCCACCGTGACCGCGGTCACGCTCGGTGATGTGGACGCTTCGGCCGCACCCAGCGGTCGTCGGCAGGTGCGGAAAGCGCGCATCTGCAGGAATGGCGAGGGCCAGAATCGAACTGGCGACACCACGATTTTCAGTCGTGTGCTCTACCAACTGAGCTACCTCGCCTGAACAGCGGTTCGATGGTATCTACCGTTCGTCGGATCGATGCACGAGCACGCTGGACATCACGAGCATGCCGAACACCACATGGACGTCAACGGCATGGCCGTCAGCGCCACGCTGCACTGCCTCACCGGTTGCGCGATCGGCGAGGTGGCCGGTGTGGCCATCGGCACGGCGCTCGGGCTGGCCAACGGGCCGACCATCGCGCTCGGCATCCTGCTCGCCTTCGTCTTCGGCTACTCGCTGACGAGCCTGCCGCTGCTGCGCGCGGGGCTCGCCCTCGCGGTCGTGGCCCCGATCGCGCTCGCGTCGGACACGCTGTCGATCGCGACGATGGAGGTCGTTGACAACGCGATCATCCTGGTGATCCCCGGCGCGATGGACGCGGGCCTCGGCGACATCCTGTTCTGGGGCTCGCTGTCGTTTGCCCTGTTCGTGGCCGGGTTCGCCGCCTATCCGGTGAACCGGTGGCTGCTCCAGCGCGGCAAGGGCCACGCAGCCGTGCACGAGACCGGCATCCACGGCGGGCCCGACCCGAAGGTGGTGGGGGCCATCGCCGTGATGGCCGGCGTGTTCGGGATCGTCGTCCTGCTGGCGGACGCGCTCTAGGCCAGGCCCTCGGCCTGGTACTCGCGCAGGAAGCCCTCGAAGAGGCGGCGGTGGCCCTCCTCGTCCGAGAGGATCTCGATGACCATGTCCTGGGTCACGGGGTCGCGGCCCTCGCAGAACTCGATGATGTCGTTGTAGTGGTTGATCGCGCCGGTCTCGGCCTCGACCACGCCCTTGATGATGTGGACGATGTCGGTCTGCTGGTCCGGCGGCTGGAGGTAGGACTGCTCGGCCTGGAAGTCGAGTGAGCCCGGTACGACGCCGTACAGCTCCTTGATCCGCTGGCCGAACCGGCGGGCGTGGCCGAGCTCCTCCTGGACGTCCTGCTCGAGCGACTCGATGATCTCCTGCGCCCGCACCCCGTCGGGGTTGATCGAGTTCGCGATGTAGCTCATCACCGTCTCGATCTCCATCCAATACGCGGTCGTGAGGAGCTCGACGAGCTGCTCGCGGTCGTCCTTCATATCGTCGCTGAGGATCCCTGCCGTGGGGGTTGTACCGGTGTCCGTGGCCATGCTCTGAGGCTACCCTGCCCGCCGTGCCGGAAACAGTCGATATCGACCGCATCGAGCGCCCCCCGAAGCGGGTCTGGGAACGCATCCTCGCCGAGCCCGACCGCGCGCCCGAATACATCGCGCTGGCCGCGGCCGAGCGGTTCGGGCCGCAGGCCGAGGAATGGGTCCGGATCGCCGGGCCGGGCCACACGCAGGCCGAGCTGGCGCGCGTCGCGATGAAGAAGCACGTGCGGCTCGCGCGGCTGGAGGGTGGCGCGCTCGGGATCGGCGGCGTGATCACCGCCGCCCCGGACCTCGTGGCGCTCCTGTGGCTCCAGAGCCGGATGGTCTGGTACATCGCGGCGGCGTACGGCTACGACCCGAACCACCCCATGCGCCCGGCCGAGTACCTGGCGCTCCAGGGCCTGTACGACACTCCCACGCAGGCGCGGGAGGCGCTCGACGGCGTGGGCAAGCGACTCGCGTTCGCGCTCGCGGAGAAGGCGGTGACCGGCCGCCGCCCGGAGATGCTTCACATGCGGCTCGCCAAGTACGTGGCGAAGCGGATCGCGCGCCGCTACGCCGGCCGGCTGATCCCGTTCATCGGGGCGCCGATCGGCGCCGTCCAGAACGGGAACGTGACGAGCCAACTGGGCCGGCGCGCACTCGATTACTACGGCGGCTCCTAGCGCGACCGCCGAGCGCCGAACACCGTCGACATGTCCTGCACGGCCGCGTCGCGCGAGCTGACCGGTGGGAGCCCGAAGCGGTGCTCGATGGTCGCCATGATCGACGTGGTGTCGTGCTGCGCGCGGTCCACGACGAACTTGCCCCTGATTCCCGGCGCGATCGTCAGCGCCGGAATGCGCGTGCCCGGACCCCAGGCGTCATGCGGGCCGGCGGTGCCGCCCTGGCCCGGAGGCGGCATGTGGTCCCACTGGCCGCCGAACTCGTCGTAGGTGACGATCACCATCGTGTTCTTGCGGCAGCGGCCGCCCTCGATCGCCTTCAGCAGGTCGACGAGATGGTCGCTGCCGGCGGACTCGCTGGCATAGCCGGGGTGCTCGTTCTCGGCGCCGATCGGCTTGACGAACGAGACATCCCGCAGCTGGCAGTGCTTGCGCGATGACCGCGCGGCCGCGATGAACTCCTGCTCGTCGCGGAGATCCTGCACGCCCGCGGCGGGCCGGGGGCCATCGCCGTTCACGCCGGTGCGCGCGTAGGGCGCGTAATAGTTGAACGGCTGGTGGTGGAACTGGAACAGGTTGTCCGCGCAGAACGGCCACGTGGCGTTCGCCTTCGAGCTCGGGTCAGGACAGCCGTTCGCGTTCGACCCGCGTGCGACGGGGGCCGTGCCGTTCGTCCAGCCGGGATCCCCGACCCTGCCGTCGGCGTTCGACCATCCACCGGCGTACCACGCCCACGAGCGATCGGCCGCGCTGAGCCGGTCGCCGATGGTGGCCGAGCTCTGCGGCGGCAGCCGCCGCGCGGGCGCCGTGCCGGGCGAGTATGGCTGCGAGAAGGGCTGCGTCGTGTTCACGGCCCAGTCGCCGCAGACGCTGTTGGCATGCGCGGCGTCGCGCGGCGGGTTGTCGTGCTGGGCGGGCGTGGACGGACAGCTCTCCGTCAGCGCGGAGTCCTTCGTCGTTCCGGTCGCCTTGTAGAACGGGTAGCTGATCGGCATGCCGTTGGTGTCGGTGATCGAGTGCTGGTCGTCCGCCCCACTCGTCGGCGCGCCCGCGAAGAACGGCGTCCGCGCCGCGATCAGCCACTGGTGGTTGAGGAACGAACCGCCGAAGGCCGACTGGAAGAAGGCGTCGGAGATCGCGTAGCGCGGATGACTCGCGCTGTGGAGGTACATGTAGATCGGGAGCCGCCGCGTCGCGTAGCGGCCCTGAGTCAGGCCGAGCGCGTCACTCCCAGTCGTGTACCGGTCCTGCCGGCCGCCATCGAGCTGGTACTGCTCCTGGTAGAAGCGGTGCACCAGGTCGCGCGTGCAGCCGCCCGGCAGGCCCAGCGGGTCGCGAACGCCGTTCGCCGGGCCGAAGGTGCTCGGGTCGGGACAGGTCTTCGCCGTGGGCGGGATGTAGTCGTCGATGCGGAACGGGTTGCCGTCGCCCGCCGCCCGACGCCGGTTGAAGAAATGGCTGTGGAAGGTCGATCCGTCGGTCGGGTTCGTGTCCTGGCACTGGTCGCTGAGCGGATCCGGCGCCGTGAGGTTCACGTCGTCCTGCGGGAGGCACTCGAACAGGGTTCCGTCCTGCTTGACCTGCCGCGTGTGCGCGGCATCGGCCGTACGGAGACCCCGGACGCCCTCCCAGCGCCCCCAGAGGTTGTCGAAGCTGTGGTTCTCCTCGTAGATGACGACGATGTGGCTGCTGCGCTGCAGCCGATCGCCGGGCTTCTTCGCGTAGGCGGTGCCGGTGCCGGCGATGGTCACCAGACCCATGACGACTATGCAGAGGAACGTCTTGCGTGAGCTCACGGTGGCTGTCTGCCCGGGGCCGCGCTAAGCGAACCTAAGCGGGCAGTCCGGCGGCCTCGAAGGCGGCGGCGCTGTCCGTGGCGAAGAACTCGGCCTTCGCGATCCTGCCCTCACGCACGGTCCAGACGGAGCAGCCGCGGAAGGCGACCTCCCTGTCCATCCCGGGGCGACGCCCGAAGTCGCGGCTGATGATGAGGACTCGGTCGCCGCCGTCTCTGAACTCCTCGATCTCGGTGCGATAGCTCTCCCACGGGGCAAGCCAGTCGAGCCAGCACTCCCGCAACCCGCGAATCCCCGGGCGAGCCTTCGCGGACAGCGCATGGAAGATGCACACGAAGTCGTCGGTGAAGAGGTGCGCGACCGCGGCAATCCCGGCCTCGACCGCGGCGTCGCCTCCTGTGACCTCGAACAGCTCGACGAAATCGACCTCCGGGCCGGGTTGAAGCTGCTGGACGATCTCGACGTTCTGCTCCGACACGACGGGATCCGCCGTCAGGCGCGCCCGTAGACGGGAATCGCGCCGCCGCTGGTCACGGCGCCGTCGTTGGAGACCAGGTGGCGAACGACCCTGGCGATCTCGGCCGGCTGGACCCAGCTCGAATGGTCGGCGTCCGGCTGGTCCGCCCGGTTGGCCGGCGTGTCGATCACGCTCGGGAGGATCGCGTTCGCGCGCACGCCCTGCTTGCGGTACTCGGCGTCGAGGGCCTGGACGAACGCGATCACAGCCGCCTTCGCGGTGATGTAGCCGGCGGCGCCGCTGAAGGGCCGCAGCGCCGCGCGCGCCGAGACGGCGACGAAGGCGCCGCCGCCGCGCTCGACCAGCCGGGGCATCGCGGCGTGCGCGAGGTTGAACGCGGGCGCGAGGTTGAGGCGGAGCATGCGCTCGAAGTCATCCCAGCCCGTCTCGTGGACGAGCGGCCCTGAGGCGAAGCCTCCGACGAGGTCCACGACCGCCTCCAGGTCGTCCACGGCGGCCACCGCGTCCGCGGCGCCGCCGGCCGGGTCGATCAGATCGGCCTTCACGAACCGGACGCTGTCGCCGAGCTGCTCGCGCGCCCGTTCCAGCTCCCTGTCGACGATCCAGGTGACCGTGCACTCGTAGCCGGCATCGACCAGCTCGCGCACGACGGCGCTGCCCAGCGCACCTGTGCCGCCGGCGATCAGGACACCCATGCGCGGGAGGCTAATGCGTCCGGCTCGAGGCTTACCTTGGCACTCCCGATGGAGCAGACCACGCTGACCCCGACTCGGTGCTTCGTGCGCGACCTGGCCGACGGCCAGGAGATCAACGAAGTGTTCGTCGTGCGCGCCCACACGCGGCGGCAGCGGCGGAACGGCGAGCCGTTCCTGAAGCTCCAGCTGGGCGACACCTCGGGGGCTGTCGAGGCCGTCATCTGGGACGAGGTGGACTCGCTCGCGCCCCTGTGCCCGGCGGGCGCCGTCGTCCGGATATTGGGCCGCTACTCGGTGGACGAGCGCTACGGCGCGGCGGTGACCGTGAAGCGGATGCGGGTGGCCGCCGAGCACGAGTACGACCTGGGCGACCTCACCGAGGCTCCGCCGGTCCCCTACGAGCAGATGGCGGCCGACCTGGACGCGCTGGTGGAGACGATCCAGCGGCCGCACCTGCGCGCGCTGCTGGGCCGCCTGATCGACCGGAGCACGGACACCGGCGCCGCCTACCACTCGGCTCCGGCGGCGAAGTACTACCACCAGGCATACAGGCACGGGCTCCTCGAGCATTGCCTGTCGGTGGCCCAGGGCGTGAGCGCGCTGGCCGCCGGGCCGTTTCGCGCCGGGCTCGACCGCGACCTCGCGGTGACCGGGGCGCTCCTGCACGACATCGGCAAGACGCAGGTGTACGCGAGCATCAACGGGGCGATCGAGCTCACCGACAGCGGCAAGCTGCTCGGCGAGATCCCGCTCGGCTACTACATGGTCCGCCGCGAGATCGAGCGGATCGACGGCTTCCCGGCCGACGAGGCCGAGGGCCTGCTTCACATAATCCTGAGCCACCACGGCAAGCTGGAGCACGGGAGCCCCGTGGTCCCGTGCACGCGCGAGGCCACGCTGGTCCACTTCGTGGACAACCTCGGCGGGAACCTGGGCAGCTTCGACCGCATCGAGAAGACGCTCGCGGACGGCGCGAGCTGGTCGGATTTCGACCGCGGGATCAGCACCTCCGCCTTCTTCGGGCCGCGCGAGCGGGCGCGGCGCGAAGAGGCCGCCTAGCGGCGTCATCCTTCGGGAGAAGGGGCTCCCCTGCGGCTGAAGGCGGGCACCTACACGGTGAAGATCACCTTCAAGGCGAGCGGCACCGACTGGGCCGCCAGCGGTGCCGCGAAGGTCAGCGCCCGCAGGTAGCGGGCGCTGACTCCGTAGGCGTAGAGTGGGCCTCCCAGCCGAGTTGCAAGGAGGCCCTCCATGCCGTTCGATCCGAAGCGCACCGCTCTCGTCCTGATCGAGTACCAGAACGACTTCACCTCGGAGGGCGGCGTTCTCCACGACGCGGTCAACGACGTCATGGAGAGCACCGGCATGCTCGACAACACCCGCCGGCTCGTGGAGGCGGCGCGGGCCGCCGGGGCGACCGTCGTGCACGCGCCGATCACGTTCGTCCCCGGCTACGGCGAGCTGTCGCAGCATCCGTACGGGATCCTCAAGGGCGTCGTGGACTCCACCGCCTTCGTGAAGGGCGAGTGGGGCTCCGAGATCGTGGACTCGCTCGCGCCGCAGGAGGGCGACGTGGTCGTCGAGGGGAAGCGCGGGCTCGACACGTTCGCGACGACCAACCTCGACTTCATCCTCCGCGCCCGGGGGATCGACACCATCGCGCTCGGCGGCTTCCTGACGAACTGCTGCGTCGAGTCGACGATGCGCAGCGGCTACGAGAAGGGCTACAAGGTGATCACGCTGTCGGACTGCGTCGCCGCGACCTCGGCCGAGGAGCACGAGAACGCGATCAAGTTCGACTACCCCATGTTCTCCGAGGTGATGAGCTCAGACGCGTTCACGGAGGAGCTCCAGGGCGCGATGGCGGCGCGCTGAGATGACCGTCCTCACAGCCGCGTCCACGGGGTGGTGGATCGGGCTCGCGCTGGGCATCGTCGTCATCCTCGTGGCTGCGGCGATCGTGATCACCGTCGTGACGCTCGCGCGGCGGATCGCCGCGCAGGCCAGCGGGGCCGTGGAGGGAGTCGAGGTGGTGCGCGCCCAGACCGAGGAGCTCGCGGGGATAGCCCGGATCAACGACTCCGGCGTGCGCATCCTCCACTCGGCGCGTGCGCTCAGAAAGGTGGCGGTGGGTAAATGACGACACTCGCGGTGTCCGGCAACACGCTGTGGGCGATCTCGCTCGGCATCGGGCTCGCGGCCGCCCTCATCGTCGCCGCGCTCCTGGCGGTTCTGGTGCGCACCGTCGACGACATCGGGCGCTCGGCTCGCGCGCTGCTCGAGGTGGCCGGCAAGGTGGCGGGCAACACCGCCAACATCCCCCAGCTCCAGGCCACCGCGCCGGTGCTGGGTCAGATCGTCGAGGAGGCGGTGGTGCAGGACCGCTATATGAACGCCCTCACGGACGGGTACGGCGAGTCATGAGCGACACCGACGTCCTCGTCCTTCTGAGCGTGCTGCTCGCGGTCGTCGTCGTGGCGGTGGTCGCCGTCGCGCTGATCCGGATCCGGAGCGGGCTCGAGTCCACGTCGGGCGACCTCGCGACGCTCGCCGGCGCGCTCGAGACGGTCGAGTCCGAGCACCTCCGCCCACTTGAGCCGGCCGTGCAGGCGATCAACGCCCAGTTCGACGTGATCGTGTCCGCGATGCCCGGCATCGCCGCCAAGGCCGCCGTCGTCGCCGAGAGGAGGCCGCAGTGACCCTCTGGTGGATCGGCGACGTACTACTCATCGCCGTGGTGCTCCCGATAGTCGTGTACCTGCTGAAGGGCGTGCTGGACGCGTCGCGGAGCATCGAGCCGAGCGTCACGCGGATAGCCGAGGCGGCGAGCGCGGGGTCGAAGGACCTCGACGCCGTGCCGCTCCTCCTCACCACGCAGGCGCACGTGAAGACGACTGTCGAGGTGGTGGCCGGCTACGGCGGCTCCCTCGACGTGATCATCGACGACGCGGAGTAGGGGGAGCTGATGCCTGCAGCCGGAGTCGTGCTCATCGTCGCCGTCGTCCTGATCGTCCTCGCGCTCGTCTACTACCTCGTCTCGACGATCGGCTCGCTGATGCGGATCACGACCGGCCTCGACGACGCCATCGTGGCCGTGACCGAGATCGCCGAGAAGAGCGCCCCGGTCGAGGCGGTGGTCAAGGACATCAACCGCAACCTCGACGCTGGAGTCGACCTGCTCGAGGGGCTGCTCGTGAAGAAGGCCGGCCTCGTGGACGCCATGGGCCTCGTGGAGGGGCTCTACCCCGGTGCAGCCGCGGCGGGGCTGCGGAACTTCCCGGACAGCACGGAGGTGAGGCCGCCGCGGATCTCGGAGGTGTACACGAAGGGGACGCTCACGCTCGCGCGGCTGGGCCGCGAGGCCCCGATCGCGGCGGCGAGCCCCAACGGCCCCGTGCTCCGCAACGTGGAGGGCGGCAGCCTGGACGCGCGGCTGCTCTACCCGGAGACCCGGCAGTCGCGCCCCGAGCGCCTCGCTCGGTCACCGGTGATCGGCACCGGCGCGCCGGTCCAGTACGAGCCGAGCGAGCAGCGCGGCGGCACCACGCCCGACGACGCGGAGATCGCCGACAAGGGCCCGTGGGCGGAGACCGCGTCCGAGGGCATCGTCCCGGCCGAGCTCGGGGGATCGGACGCACCCCGCGAGATGCTGGCCGAGGACCCGGAGCTCGGCAGCGAGGCGCTGGGCGAGACGACCGGATCGGACGAGCCGGCGACCGACACCGGCATCGACCCCGCCGGCGGCGACGAGGCCGACGCGACCAGTTAGACAGGAGAGAGCTCGTGCAGACCCCCGCCTCATTCGAGTACGAACGCGCGACCAGCGTCGAGAGCGCCCTCGAGGCGCTTCAGCGGCTCGGCTCGGAGGCCCGCGTGATCGCGGGCGGGCACAGCCTGATCCCGATGATGAAGCTCCGGCTGGC
>DASUYU010000172.1:0-4181 GCA_036377235.1 Thermoleophilaceae bacterium | reverse complement strand
CGCGCCGGGACCCTCTACGTCCGCGCCCGCGGCCTGAACCGGCAGTCCACCGGGACCGGCGTCCTGATCGACGCCCGCCGCGGGCTCGTCCTGACGAACTTCCACGTGATCTCGCTGGCCGACGACGTGCAGGCGGGCAGGCCCGACCGGCTCGACGACGCGTCGATCCAGGCGGCCGCTCCGTGCGAGGACCTCGCCCTCCTGAAGGTGCAGGGCACCGAGGGCCGCACGCCGATCGAGCTCGGCGAGCAGGACGAGGTGAAGCAGGGCGACCCCGTCGTGGCGCTCGGCTACCCGGTGAGCGCATCGGGCGGGAGGTCGCTCACCTCGACGGCGGGCGTCGTCTCGTCGGTGAGGACGCCGTTGCGGATCCGAGCGCCCGAAGAGCCGCGCTACTCCAACCTGGTGCAGACCGACGCCACGCTCGCGCCCGGGAACTCCGGCGGCCCGCTCGTGGGCGCCGACGGCCGGCTCGTGGGCGTGAACACGATCATCCTGAGCGGCGCGGGCGGCGCCGGCGGGCAGGGCTACGCGATCGGGGTGGACCGCGTCCGCAGGGTGCTGAGCGACCTCCGCCGCGGCCGCTCGCGGTCTTGGTTCGGCGCCGGCGTGTTCACGCCGTCCGAGCGCTTCCTGCGCCGCGAGCGGCTACCGGCGGGCGTGCTGATCAGCGGCGTGCAGCCGGGCACCGGCGCCGCCGCAGCGGGACTCGACGAGGTGCTCGTGACGGCGGTGGACGGGAAGCGCGTGGGTCGCTCGCTCGCCGGCTACTGCGCCGCCATGCGGAGGCACCACAGCGGGGACACCGTCGAGCTGAGCGTCATCAGGACGGCGGGCGGCTCTGAGCAGCCCGTCCGGGTGAAGCTCGACTAGCTAGGCCACCTCGCCGAACAGCGCGCTGTCCTGCTTCAGGCGCTCGCGGATGCGCTTCTTGAGCTGCGAGTGGATCTGCGACACGCGGCTCTCGGACACCTCGAGCACCTCGCCGATCTCGCGCAGGGTCAGGTTCTGCACGTACAGGAGCACCGCCACCTCGCGCTCGCGCGGCGAGAGCCGCTCGAACGCCCGGCGGAACTTCCCGCGCGCCTCCTCGCGCGCGAACCGGTGCTCGGGGTCCGCGAGCGGGTCGTCGGACTCGAGCGTCTCGATCAGCTCGATGCCGGCCTCGCCGTCCGCCACGGCGAGCGACGACAGCGAGGTGAGGTCGGACCTGCGGATCTCGCCCTCTTTCTCCACCAGCTCGGAGGGCGTCATGTTCATCATGGTCGCCAGCTCCAGGCGCGTCGGCGCCCGCCCGTGCGCGCCCGTGAACGTCTCCTGCGCCCTCAGCAGGTCCCGCTCGATGCGGCGCAGCGAGCGCGGCGCCCAGTCGCGGCGCCGCAGCTCGTCGAGGACCGCTCCGTGAATGCGCGTCCAGAGGAACGGCTCCAGGCCCGCGCCCTTCTCCGGGTCCCAGCGGTCGATCGCGCCGATGAGTGTCTCGATGCCGCACGAGATCAGGTCGTCGACCTCGCACGAGGGCGGCAGCTCGCGAATCTTCTTGTAGACGATGTGCTTGACCAGCGGCACGTAGGTGAGCACGAGCCGGTTGCGCAGCCCGAGGTCACCGGTCGCCTTGTATTCCCTCCAGAGCGCCTCCGCCATCCCACTCAGCGGATCGGGATCCGGGGATGACGACTCGATCCCCCGTTCGTGGTATTGGCCCGACCCAGCCGAAGGCCTGTCCTCCGATCGTAGGAGGACGGGGTAGTCACCCGACGGTACGACCGACCGATGGCGGATCCGCGGTCCCACATCCGATGCTCGGTGTGGCATGGAAGCGACCACGCGGCGCCGCCGCGGCCTTACTGCGCGCGAACAAGAGGTCCTGACCCTTTTGGCACGCGGGTACACCGGAGAGGAGGTGGCGCGCCAGCTGTCGGTGTCGGGCGAGACCGTCCGCGCGCACGTGCGCAATTCGGTGACCAAGCTGCACGCCCGCACGCGCCTCCACGCCGTGGTGCTCGCGCTCCAGCGCGGCGAGATCACTCTCGAGTGAGCAGCACGATCAGGGCGAGCGCGAAGCAGACCTGACCGATCCCGAACGAGACGCCGAGGTTCGCCGCCCCGGCCAGCTCCGCTACGCCGACCGCGATGCCGAAGACGGCGGCGAGGATCGCGATGTCGAGCAGGATGCGCCTCAAGGCGCGGCCTCCGCGATGCCGATCCCGCGCGCCCGCGTCATCGCGCCTCCTCCAGCGCGGCGAGCAGATCCGTCACGCTCGCGCCCCCGTCCTGCCCGGCAAGCAGGCGCTCGGCCGCGCGGCGGCCGCCGATCTCGCGCAGCGCGCGCTCGCCGTGCTCGGCGGTGAACTCGCGGAGGGCCGCGCCGCGGCGGGCGCGGACGCGCCGGGCGGAGAGGTCCGAGCGCTCCCGGTGCTCCTCCAGCGCATCCGCCAGCTCCTCGATCCCGCTCGGCGGGGGCACCGACGACACCGCCAGCACCGGCACGTCCGACGAGCCGACCGCCTTCAGCGCCTGGCCCAGGTCGCGCCGCGACCGCGTGGCCACCTCGCCGAGGTCCGCCTTCGTCACCACGAGCAGGTCGGGCACCTCCATGATCCCGGCCTTCAGGAACTGCAGCACGTCGCCGGAGGCCGGCTGGACCACGACCGCCACGGTGTCGCACACGTCCTCCACGTCGGTCTCCGACTGTCCCACGCCGACGGTCTCGATCACAACCGCGTCGAACGCCGGGGCGAGCGCCTCGGCCGCCTCGCGGGTGGCCGCGGCCAGGCCGCCCAGCCGGCCGCCGGCGGCCGTCGAGCGGATCAGCACGCCGTCGTCGCGCGGGTCGTGGTCGATGCGCGCGCGGTCGCCGAGCAGCGACCCGCCCGACCGCTTCGAGGACGGATCGACGGCGAGCACGGCAACGGTGCGGCCGCGTGCCCGCCACTCGCTCACGAGCGCGGACAGGAGCGTCGACTTGCCCGCCCCGGGCGGCCCGGTGATCCCGATGACGTGCGCGGCGGGCTCGCCGCCCAGCGCGGCGGGAGAGACCTCGGCGAGCAGCGCGCGCGTGGCGTCGCGGTCCGCGCGGTTCTCGATCGCGTTCAGCGCGGCGGGCGCCGCGGAGCGATCGCCCTCGCGCAGCCTGCGTCCGAGCTCTGCTGGGTCAGGAGACGGCAACTACTCCGTTGCGCTCGGCCACGAGCGAGACGATGTCGCCCATGATCCGCGTGACCTCGAAGTCCTTCGGCGTGTAGACGCGCGCCACGCCGGCGTCGAGCAGCGCCACCTCGTCGGCGGGCGGGATGATCCCGCCGACCACGACGGGCACGTCCGCGCCGGCGTCGCGCAGCTCAGCGAGCACGGTCGGGATCAGCTCCGCGTGTGAGCCGGACAGGATCGACAGCCCCACCACGTGCACGCCCTCGTCCACCGCGGTGCGCGCGATGCGGGCGGGGGTGAGCCGGATGCCCTCGTAGACCACGTCCATGCCCGCGTCGCGGGCGCGCACCGCGATCTGCTCTGCCCCGTTCGAGTGGCCGTCGAGCCCGGGCTTGCCCACCAGGATCTTGATCCGCCGCCCGAGTGCCTCGGACACCTCGTCCACGCGGTCGCGGAGCGCTCGCAGGGCGTCGTCGGACGCCGCCGCCGCGGCGTCGCCAACACCGGTCGGAGCGCGGTACTCCCCGAACACCTCGCGCAGCGCGCCGGCCCACTCACCGGTGGTCACGCCGGCGCGGGCGGCCGCCAGCGTCGACTCCATGATGTTCCGGTCGGGATCCGCCGCCGCCTCGCGCAGCGCATTCAGCGCCGCGCTCGCGGCCGCCTCGTCGCGGCCCTCGCGCCACTCCTGCACGGCCCGGATCGACGACTGCTCGACCGCGGCGTCCACCCGCAGGATGCCGCCGTCCTCGCCCGCCTGGAGCGGAGAGGGCTCGGCCTCCGTGTACACGTTCTGCCCGATCACCCTCTGCTCGCCGGCCTCGATCCGGCGCATGCGCTCGCGGTGTGACTCCACGAGCTGCGTCTTCATGTACGGCACGGCCGCCACCGCGCCGCCCTGCTCGGCCACGACCTGCATCTCCTCGCGCGCTCCGTGAACCAGCTCGTCCACGAGCCCGTCCATCACCTTCGACCCCTCGAAGATGTCCGGGTACTCGAGCACGTCGGTCTCGTAGGCGAGGATCTGCTGG
>DASUYU010000171.1:0-2485 GCA_036377235.1 Thermoleophilaceae bacterium | reverse complement strand
GCGAGCCGGTCCGCCACCGAGCCCGAGATCTGCCGTGGGCCGCCGAACACGTAGATGCGCGCGTGCCCGTTCCGGCGCTCGAGCGCGTCGATCGTCGCCTGCGGGATCGAGTCCTTCTTCACCCACACGAGGCCGGACGCCATGTGCGCGACCCAGTGCGTCGCCGGGAGCAGGTAGCGGTACGCGTCCATCGACCCCACCATCACGTTCTCCGCTCCGTTGTCCATGTTCGGGACGCCGGTGTCGGGATTCTCGATCGAGCCGTAGAGCCTGTCCACGGTGTTGGCCAGCGCCGGGACGTTGGGAGCGGTGACCTTGGCGTACTTCATGCCGAGCGCCTTCAGGTCGCGCTCTACGCCCGGGTTCGCCGCCGCACCCACCACGAACGCGTCCACCTTGTGGTAGCGCGACATGCCGGTGTCACCGAGGCGCTTGAGCTCGTTCAGCGTGACGTCGGGGATGCCGTGCCTGGTTACGTAGAGAACCGGCGCGTCGTCCGGGAAGTGGAGCAGCGGCACCGCGCTGATCGCGGTGAGCGGATCGTCGGGAGTGAGGAGCGTGACTCCCCACGGGCGATCCGGGTCGTTGTTGTTCTCGTTGGGAGCGTTCTCCGGAAGCGCCGCGGGCCAGACGTGCTGCGTGACCGACACGGCCTCCTGAAACGGGTCCTTTCCATAGAGCCGCTGCGTCGTCTTCGTCCCGACCGTCGGGACGAGCGTGGGCTCTCCGGGCGGCGGCGGCACCGTGTAGTCGGCCCGAGCGCCGGGCTTCCCGAACGGATAGGTCTGGCTGTTCGCGGCGGTGGTCGACGTCGACGCGGTGGGCACGATCTCGACCTGTCCGATCGTCCCGGAGCCGCCGCTGAAGACGCCGGCGACGGCGAGCAGGACGAGGATGAGGCCAGTTAGCGCGAGACCTGCGGCAGCAACGGCGTAATTCGTGCGGGAAGCAAGCATCGACTCAGCTTCCGGCCCTTCTCTCGGCTCGGCGAGCACGGTTTGCGATCGGGTGCGAGGGACGGCCTATCGGTCCGCGCCCTGCGCCCGAGCACGCCGCACGCGATCGGCGCTTCCGTCACCGGGTCGTGGACGTCCACGTAGTATCCGTTGGTCGCAGGGCCCCAGTCGAACGTTCGCGACCTCGCCTTGGAATGCGAGTTACCCGCCGGATTGGCCGTCAGCGGCGGGTAGGTGAAGTCGGGCACGATCGGGCCTGGCGCCGCGCCGGGGGCACAGGGGTCCGGCGTCACTGCGGGGTCGAACGCGTGCATGTGCCACGGGTAGGCGACGCCCGCGGCAAGGCCCTTCGCCTGGATGGTGAGGATGTTGTTCTTCTTCCCGTCCACCAGATGGGCGCGACCGGTCGGTGTGGTGGCGTCGGCGGCTACCGGCGCGAGCTTGGAGCGGTAGACCTGTGCGCCCTTTCCTGCGGCCATCGCCGCGCCCGGGGTCGCGAGCAGCGCGACCACGAGGACTGCCGTCAGCGATCTCATATCGGAAGCTCCCAGTTGCGGATTGCTTGCACCGCTGACGCTAGGCCGGGTGCGAGCCGGCTCGACAGGCTTCGGCTACCGACCGATAGCTGTCGGCTGTTGATCGGAGGCGCTCATGGCGGACCTTTCCGCCATGAGCGCCGACAGAGGAACCCTCCGGGCGCGCGTATGCACGTGCGATCGCCCGCTGCTGACCGACGACACGTGCCTCCGGTGCGGGCGTCCGCAATCGCTCCTCCCGGAGCCGAGCGCGGAGCCCCCGAAGCACGAGGTGACCTGGAGCCGGGCGCACGTCGCGCGCGCGTTCCAGGCGTTCGCATTCTTTCGGGGACGCGCCCCCGTCGTCTCGGACTGGAGCCGGCGCGTCGACGACTGGCCGCCACTCGAGGCGGTCGAGACCCTGTTCGGGACTCTCGAGGCGGCCCTGCAGGCCGCAGGACTGGAAAGGAGCCCTGTAGATGTTCGTTAGCAAGCTTTCGGCGCACGTCCTTCCGCGCGTCGAGGATCTCTGGGACGCCTGGGCCTTCGCCGCCCTGGAGGCGCAGCTCGCCCTCGACCATTGGAAGGCGGCCGCGCGGGACCTCAAGGCGTCCGCGTTCGCGAGCTACCGCTCAGCGCTCGACCGCGAGGAGCAGGCGGCCGCGCGGCTGGCCGCAGCGTACGCCTGACCCGCACTCGCGCGGCGTACACGATCGTGTTGTCCACGTAGTGGCCGGTCGACGCGTCGAAGTTGCCGGAGCACGTCACGAGCCGTAGCGTCGAGATGCGCGTCGGGCGAAAGACTCTGCGGGTGGGGAACTCCGCCTTCGGCCAGCGCTCGAGCCCCTCGACCCGGAAGCGCACGACGCTGCCGTCGGCCCGCCCCACCCTGATGATGTTCCCTCGCCGGAGGTCGCGCAGCCGGTAGAAGACCGCCGGCCCGTCCACGGAGTCGACGTGCCCCGTGATCACCGCGGCGCCGCGCTCGCCGGGCTCGCGCCACGGCCTGTACCA
>DASUYU010000170.1:0-28119 GCA_036377235.1 Thermoleophilaceae bacterium | reverse complement strand
GACGGCAACAAGTTCCTCCCGATCTGGATCGGCCATCCCGAGGCCGCCGCGATCCTCATGAAGCTCCAGGGAGCGAACACGCCGCGGCCCATGACGCACGACCTGATCTCGGAGATGCTGTCGGAGCTCGAGGTGAGCTGCTCCCGCGTCGCGGTCACCGAGCTGCGCGAGAACACCTTCTACGCCGAGGTCACGCTCCAGCTGAACGGCCGCGAGATCCCGATCGACTCGCGCCCGTCCGACGCGCTCGCCCTCGCGGTCCGCACCGGCGCGCCGATCTTCGCCGCCGAGGACGTGATCACCGAGTCCGCCATCGAGTTCGAGCACGAGGTGGAGGACACGGAGGAGGTCGTAGAGAAGTTCAAGGATTTCCTCGACAACGTCACGCCCGAGGACTTCGCCAACGGCGAGGAGGAGGAAAACTAGAAGCCGGCGCGCCGCGCCCGCTCGGCGCGGTCCGGCAGATGCAGCACGTCGGCCCCGCCCGGGGGCAGCGGCTCCTCGACGGCCGGCGGCTGCACGGCCTCGATCTCGCCGGTGAGCGTTCCGTAGAGCTGCACCTGCTGCGTAACGACCTCGCCGATGCGGCGAATCCCCTCGCGGATCGCGTCCTCGTCCGATCCTGAGAAGTTGAGTCGCATCGAGCTGCGACCGCGCCCGTCCAGGAAGGCCGCCTCGCCCGGCACGAACGCCACGTTCTCGCGGAGGGCGCGAGCCAGCAGGTCCGTGGTGTCGATGAAGTCGGGAAGGGTCGCCCAGATGAACAGGCCGCCCGACGGCCGTGTCCACTCGGCCTGTGGCGGGAAGTGGTCGGCGAGCGCGTCGAGCATGGTGTCCCGCCGGGCGCGATAGATCTCGGTGAGCGACTCGACGTAATCGCGCCAGCGGCCCTCCGCGAAGTACGCCTGCACCATCAGCTGCGACAGCGTCGACGTGCACAGGTCCGCGGCCTGCTTGCCGAGGTTGATCTTCTCGAGCACGGGCGGCGGCGCCACGACCCACCCGAGCCGGATCCCGGGCGACAGGATCTTCGAGAACGTGCCGAGGTACATCACGTAGATCCCGCCGTCGATGGACAGGAGCGGGGTGGGCGGCTCGCCCTCGTATCGGAGCAGCCCGTACGGGTTGTCCTCCAGCACGAGCAGCTCGCGCTCATGCGCCACCTCGACGAGCCGCTGCCGCCGGGGCGCCGACATCGTCACGCCCGCCGGGTTCTGGAAGCTCGGCACCGTGTAGATGAACTTGGGCCGCCGTCCCTCTCGGTCGAGCCGGTCGAGCGTGTCCTCGAGGAGGTCCACGCGCATGCCGTCCGCGTCCATGTCGATCTGCACCAGGTCGGCCTGGTAGGAGGTGAACACCGACGCGGCGCCGGGGTAGGTGGGCCCCTCGGCCACGACGACGTCGCCAGGGTCGATGAGCGTCTTCGTGACGAGGTCGATCACCTGCTGCCCGCCCGTCGTGACGAGCACGTCCTCGGCGTCCACCCGCATGCCCTCGGCGCCCATCACCTCGGCGATGCAGTCCTTCGTCTCCTCGAGGCCCTCGGTGGGCCCGTACTGGAGGGCCTTCGCGCACGACTCCGACGCGATGCGCTGAGCCACGGCCGCGAAGGTGTCGGGCGGGAAGGTGCTGGTGTCCGGCAGGCCGCCGGCGAGCGAGATGATCTCCGGCCGGGCCGTGACCGCCATGAGGTCGCGCATCGCGGAGGACTTCATGACCTTCGTCCGCGAGGCGAACAGGCCGGCATAGCGCTCGATGTCTCGCGAGGAGCTCATGCGATGAGCGCGAGGCCGCCGCCCGGGGCGCGGCGTTAACCTCACCGCGCGGAGGGTACCGACCCTCCCACTCCGCCTCATGAGCGCGTTCCTCGACATCAGCACCGGCGCGGGTCTCGCGTCGTCCACCGGGATCCGGCCGTACCTGCCGCCGCTGCTCGCCGGCGGGCTCGCGCGCGGGGACATCGCGATCGACTTCGACGGCACCGGCTTCAGCTTCCTCGAGTCGCCCGCGTTCCTCGGGGGAGTCGTTGCCGTGGGCGTGGTGGCATTCCTGCTCGAGCGCCAGCGCTCGCCGTCGCCCGGGCGGGGCGCCGCCGAGGTCCTCTCGGGCCTGATCGGCATCCTCATGGGCGCGCTCTTGTTCGGCGGCGCCCTCGCGGACGGCGGTGAGGCGACGTGGGTCGGGCTGCTCCTCGGCCCGCTGTGCGCGGTGCTGGGATGGCTCGCCGTGGGCGGTCTCGTCGAGCGTGTCCGTGCCCGGCTCGAGCCCGACCAGGCGGCGCTACTCACCGCCTATGCCGACGCGGCCGCGCTGATCCTCGCCGCGATCGCGATCTTCATCCCGCCGCTCGCGCTCCTCGCCATCCCGGGCTTCATCGTCCTGCTCGCCGGCGGCCGCCGCCGCGAGGGGGAGAAGTACGCCGGGCTGAGGATCCTTCGGTAGTGCCGAAGAAGCTCGTCCTCGCGGTCATCGATTCCCTGAAGCCGGACATGCTCGACCAGGCCGTCGCCGAGGGCGACGCGCCGGCGCTCGCGGCGCTGCTCGACTGCGGCACCTACATCCGCGACTGCGTCTCGACGTTCCCGTCGGTCACGCCCGTCGCGTCGGCCGCGATCGCCACCGGGTGCGGACCGGGCGAGCACCACATCCCGTCCATGAACTGGTTCCACCGCGGCGAGGAGCGCTACGTGGAGTACGGCTCGTCGCTGCCCGCCACGCGCGCCTTCGGGATCGTCCGCTCCCTCTACGACACGGTCTACAACATGAACCTGGCGCACCTCACGCGCGCGCACAGGACCGTCTTCGAGCACCTGGACGACGCGGGACTGCGGACCGCATGCACCACCTATCTGATCTACCGCGGCCGCACGCGGCACGACCCGTCGGGGGCCAGCGTCTACCGGCGGATCGCCGAGGCGGCGCAGTTCAGGCATCCGGTGTACGGAGCGCGCGAGCTGTTCTACGCGGACCTGTTCGACTCGCGCGACACCGGCTGCACGTCCGCGCTCGGGATGCCCGGCCAGCGCGACCGGCACACGGGGTGCGTGGGCGCGTACCTGGTCGAGCACGACCTCTTCGACTTCCTGCTGTTCTCCCTGCCGGACAACGACACGCATTCGCACAAGGTCGGCCCGGACGGCCAGGTGCGCTCGATCGCCGAGGCCGACCACGCCCTCGAGCGGATCATGCATGTGGCGGGTGGACCTGAGGCGTTCCTCGAGGAGCACGCCGTGATCGTGATGTCGGACCACTCGCAGACCGCGGTCGAGTCGGGGATCAACCTGGCCGACGTGCTGGCGGACATGCGCGTCCTCAGCCCGAGCGACGCGGCGCCCACCGAGGCCGAGCTGGCGGCCTGTCCCTCGGCGCGGTCCGCGATGGTCTACGCGCTCGACGACGGCCGCCGCGACGAGCTGGCCGGGCGCGCCGCGGACACGCTGGTCGAAGCCGACGGGGTGGAGCTCGTGATCACGCGCGAGGACGGGCGCGCGCTGGTGCGCTCCGCCGCGGGCGAGCTGCGCTTCGGGCCCGGCGACGACCTCACCGACGCGCGCGGCCGGGGCTGGACGCTCGCCGGTGACGAGTCCGTGCTCGAGCTCCACACGGGTGACGGGCGCGTCGGGGGCGAGACGTACCCGGACGCCCTCGGGCGGCTGTGGTCGGCGCTGGCGTGCCCGCACTCCGGCGACGTGCTGGCGTCGGCCGAGCTGGGCTACGAGTTCGTGGACTGGGGCGGCTCCCACCACGTGGGCGGCGGCAGCCACGGATCGCTCCACCGTGACGACTCCGAGGGCGTGCTGCTCCTCTGCGGCGTCGACGCGCCCGAGCGTGAGCAATGGTCCCTGTCCGACGTCACCCCACTGGTGCTCGAACACTTCGGTGTACCTTTGGCCGGGTGACCGACGAGGCGAGGGCCCCGGTCGCCGACCGTCCACACGCGATTCACCTCCGGGTGCGGGCCGGTTTGGCGCGGCCCCACAACTGGATGCAGCTTTTGAAGTTCTGCGCGGTCGGCGTGTCCGGCTACGTCGTGAACCTGTGCGTGTTCGCCGTGTGCGTCGAGCTGCTCGACCTCCATCACCTGGTGGCGGCGACGCTGGCATTCGTGGTGGCCGTGCTCAACAACTTCTGGTGGAACCGCCGCTGGACCTTCCGCGCCCGCGGCGGGCACGCCGGCTTCCAGGCGGCCCGCTTCTTCACGATCAGCACCGCGGCGTTCGTGTTCGCCGCGGCGATCCTGGAGGTTCTGGTGAGCGTCGTCGGGGTGCCCGAGCTGCCGGCACAGGCGATCTCCATCATCGCGGCCACTCCCCTCAACTTCGTCGGGAACAAGATGTGGAGCTTCCGCATCGAGCTGTCGCGCGACTAGTCGTGCTCGCCGCCGCAGCGGCGCTGGCCGCCTGCGCCGCGCTTCCGCCCGCGGCGCATGCCGCGGACCTCGACCGGCCGTCCTCGCTCACGCAGCCGCCGCGCTTCTTCGAGCACAGCGCGCGGGAGGTGGAGCGGATCGCGGCGCGGGCCGAGAAGGTGAAGGCGGCGATGAAGGATGGCCGGCTGCGCCCCTCGTCCTATACGAAGGGCCTGGGGCGCTGGCAGGTGAGCTGGTTCCGGGGCGACAGGGAGATCGTCCAGGTCCAGATTGACGACCGCACCGGGGCGATCGTCGAGCAGTGGTCGGGTGACCAGGTCGCCTGGTCGATGGCGCGCGGCTACCGGGGCGCGTTCGGCCGCAAGCTGAACGCGCCGTATGTGTGGATCCCGCTGTGCGTCCTGTTCCTGCTGCCCTTCCTCGACGTCCGGCGGCCGTTCCGGCTGCTGCACCTCGACCTGCTCGTGCTGCTCGCGTTCGGAGCCTCGCACTACTTCTTCAACCGGGGCGAGATCGGCGTGTCGGTGCCGCTCGCGTATCCCGTCCTCCTGTATTTGCTCGCGCGGGCACTGTTCGCGGCGTTCAGGCCGCGCCGCCCGTCCGGCTCGCTGGTGCCGCACGCGCCGCTGACGCTGCTCGTGGTGGGCCTGGTGTTCCTGACGGCGTTCCGGATCGGCCTCAACGTGGCGGACTCGAACGTGATCGACGTGGGCTACGCCGGCGAGATCGGGGCCGACCGGATCGCGGACGGGCACCAGCTCTACGGCGACGGCTTTTCCGACGACGTCGAGCGGGGCGACACGTATGGCCCCGTGAACTACCTCCTGTACGTGCCGTTCGAGCAGGCGCTGCCGTGGAGCGGACGGTGGGACGACCTGCCCGCGGCGCACGGCGCGGCCATCCTGTTCGACCTGATGGCACTGGGCGGGCTGCTGCTGCTCGGCCGGCGGATGCGTCCTGGCCGCGACGGCACGGTGCTCGGCGTGGCGCTCGGATACGCGTGGGTGGCCTACCCGTACACGACGTTCGTCCTGGAGTCGAACTCGAACGACACGCTGGTGGCGGTGGCGTGCGTGGGGGCGCTGCTCGCCGCGACGATGACGCGCGACCGGGCCTCGGCGGCGGTCGCCGGGACGGCGCTCGCCCTGGGGGCGGCCGCGAAGTTCGTGACCGCGGCGCTGGCCCCGCTGTTCGCGCGGCGGTCGCCGGTGGTGCTGTTCGGGTCGCTCCTGCTGGTGCTGGCGCTCGTGGTCGTCCCGTTCATCCCGGACGGGGGCCTGCGTGAGCTGTACGACAGGACGATCGGCTATCAGGCGAGCCGTCCGTCGCCGTTCAGCATCTGGGGACAGGTGGGCTCGCTCGGGTGGCTGCAGAACATCGTGAAGGGCGCGGCCGCCGGGCTCGCGCTGCTGGCGGCATTCCGACCGACCGCGCCCGACCTGCGCCAGATCGCCGCGATGGGCGCCGCCATCCTGATCGCGGTGGAGCTGACGGCGACGCACTGGTTCTACCTCTACATCGTCTGGTTCGTGCCCTTCATCCTGGTGGCCCTCCTGGCGGCGCACACGGGCCCGCCGGCGGAGAGCGGGGAGGAGAGCGAAGCCGAGCGCGAGGCGGTGTTCGCATGACCACCGCATCCCCGCGGGCCCTCAACGGCTCGCGCCCGTCGCGCCCGTCGCCCGCCGGCTTCCGCGGCGCGGCCCTAGCCGCCCTCCTCCTGCTCGCCGCCGGGTGGGCGCTGACGCTCTGGATCGCTCCGTGGAGCGACGAGCGCGTGAACGATCTGTTCGTCTATCGCACCTTCGCGGCACCGGTGCTCGACGGAGCGCTTCCCTATCGCGACGTCGCGTTCGAATATCCGCCGCTGGCCGCGCCCGCGATCGCACTCCCAGGTCTGGCGGGAACCGGAGCCGAGAGCTTCCGCTGGGCGTTCGCGCTGTGGACGCTGCTGGGAGCGGCGGCCGTGGTGCTGCTCTGCGGCGCACTCGCGCGAGCCGGCGCGCCCGTGCCCGCGGTGGCCGACGTACCCGCGTCCCCAGCCGCGGCGGCCGACGTGCCCGTGCTCGCGGCGGCCGGGCGCGCTTCTGCCCGCCGGGCCATGCTCGCCGCCGCGAGCATGCCGCTTCTGTGCGGCGCCGTCCTGCGGACCCACTTCGACTTGTTTCCGGTCGCGCTCGTACTCGCCGCGCTTCTCCTGCTCGTCCGCGATCGGCCGCGGGCAGGCTTCGGCGTCCTCGGTGTCGCGGTGATGACCAAGGTGTTCCCGATTGTCGTCGCGCCCGTCGCAATCGCGTGGCTCCTCGCGCGTGGCCGGCGGCGCGACGCGTGGCAGGGCGCGCTCGTCTGCGCCGCGGTGATGGCCGCGATCGCGGGAGCGGCGGTCGCGGTGTCGCCGGAGGGGACGCTCGACGCGGTGCGCTTCCAGCTCGACCGCCCGGTCCAGATCGAGAGCTCGCCCGCCATGGTGGTGCTCGGCCTGGATGCGGCGGGCGCCGGCCACGCGGAGAGCGTGAAGACCTTCAGATCCGACGGCCTGCTCCACCCCGCCTCCGATGCGGTCACGTCACTCTTCCTGACCGCCCTCGTCGTACTCGTCGCACTCCTGTGCGCGAGCGCGGCCGCAGGAGCAGGCGCCGGCCGGCGGGAGGGGGCGACCGCCGAGGCCGCGCGCGGCCTCGTGCTCGCGAGCCTGGCTGCGTGTGCCGGCTTCGCGTTGTTCGGGAAGGTGTTCTCCCCGCAGTTCGTCGCGTGGGTGCTGCCGCTCGGAGCGCTGGCGTTCGCCTGGCGGATGCACGCCCTTGCGCTCGCGGTTGCACTCGTCGCGGTCCTGACGCAGATCGAGTTCCCCGCTCACTACTTCGACGTCGTCGCCCGCGAGCCGCTCGCGATCGGCGCGGTCGCGGTCCGGAATGCCGCCCTCGCCGCAGTGATCGGGCTGACCCTCCGTGAGCTGCGCGCGCCGCGTCGCGCACTGGTCCGCTCGCCGGGCTAGAGCCGGCCCACCAAACCCTCGACCACCCTCCGAAAAGGGTCAGACCCGTTTCAGAGCTCGGCCGGCAGCAGCAGCTGCTCCACGCGCGTCGCGCGGCCGTCGGCGTCCGCCTCGACCAGCACGCCGTTCAGCCACGGGTCCTCGTCGGCGGTCTCGAAGCGGACGTTCGTCATCGTCAGGAATCGCTCCAGCGCGAGCTCGCGCTTCACGCCGATCACGCCTCCGCGCGGTCCGGTCATCCCGACGTCGGTCACGTAGGCGGTTCCGCCCGGCAGCACGCGGGCGTCGGCAGTCGGCACATGGGTGTGCGTGCCCACGCATGCGGTCGCCCGGCCGTCCACGTGCCAGCCCATTGCGACCTTCTCGCTCGTCGCCTCCGCGTGCATGTCGATCAGCACCGCGTCGGCGCGGCCACTCAGCTCGGAGAGCGCCGCATCCGCGTCGGCGAACGGCGACCGGACGGCGGCGAGGTAGAGCATTCCGGACAGGTTCACGACACCGAGCCGCATGCCGTCGCGCTCCACCACAGTGTGACCGCGGCCGGGGCTTCCCTTCGGATAGTTGGCCGGGCGCACGATCCTGGTCTCGCGGTCGAGCAGCTCGTAGACCTCCCGGTGGCGGAAGGCGTGGTTGCCGAGGGTGATCGCGTCGGCGCCCGTCTCGAGCAGCTCGCGAGCCGTCTTCTGCGTGATCCCCACACCGCCCGCGGCGTTCTCGCCGTTCACGACGACGAAGTCCGGCTCGTGCGCGTCGCGGATCCCCGGCAGCAGCGCGGCGAGCGTACGGCGTCCGATGCCGCCGACGACGTCGCCGACGAAGAGAAGCTTCACGACGGGCGATTCTGCCAACCTGCGCGCCGTGGAGACGGCGACCGTGACCCTGGCCGCGCGCGACCTCGTCAAGCGCTACGGGGATCGGGAGGCGCTGCGCAGCGTGTCGCTGTCGGCGGGCCGAGGCGAGCTGGTGGCGGTGATCGGCCCGAACGGCGCCGGCAAGACCACGCTCCTCTCCATCCTCGCCGGCATCCAGCACCCGGACGAGGGCGAGCTCACGGTGCTCCCGAAGGGCATCGGCTGGGTTCCCCAGCAGGCTGCGCTCTACTCGAAGCTGACCGTCGAGGAGAACCTGTCGCTCTTCGCCCGGCTGGAGCACTGCCCGGACGTGCGAGCGACGGTCGACCGCATGCTGGAGCTCACCGACCTGCGCGAGCGCGCGGGCGACCAGGTGAGCACCCTCTCGGGCGGCAACCGCCAGCGCGTGAACATCGCCATCGGCCTGCTCGCCGAGCCGGACGTGCTGCTCCTCGACGAGCCGAGCGCCGCGCTCGACCCGCGCCAGCGAGCGCGTCTGTGGGAGTTCATCCTCCGCCTGGCCGGCGAGGGCACGACCGTCATCTACGCGACCCACAACGTCCAGGAGGCTGACCGCTACGCGACGCAGCTGATCGTCCTCGCCGACGGCGAGCGGCTCTTCGACGGATCGCCGCGCGACCTGGAGCGGGAGGTCGGCACGACCGGCCTCGACTTCGAGGAGGCGTTCGTCGAGTTCCTCCACGGGCGCGGCCACTGACATGCGCTGGCTCCTCCTGAAGGACCTGCAGATCCTGAGGCGCTCACCGCTCCTGGTGGCGCTGCTCGTGCTCTACCCGGTGATCATCGCCGTGCTGATCGGGTTCGCGCTGTCGCGCGGGCCGGACAAGCCGGAGGTCGCGTTCTACAACGGCCTCGAGGGCAAATCTGCGGTGGTCGAGCTGGGCGGCGACCGCATCGACCTGGCGAAGGAGGGCTCGCGCCTGTTCGACGCCATCGACCCCGTGCGCGTGGACAGCAAGCAGGAGGCCATCCAGAAGGTCAAGGACGGCGACGTGCTCGGCGCGCTCATCATCCCGAGCGACCTGGCGTCGAACATCCAGTCGCAGCTCGAGCCGGGGACGGTCGAGGTCTACTACAACGCCGAGGACCCGGCGAAGCAGCAGTTCGTCGAGAACACCATCAAGGCGCAGGTGCAGACCGCCAACGGCGCGCTCACGAAGCGGGTGGCGAAGGAGGCGCTCCAGCTGCTCGCGCTGATCAGCAAGGGCGGCGAGTACAGCTTCCTGGGTCAGACCTTCGACGTGCTGGGCCTGAAGAACGCGGAGGCGATCCTCTCCAAGGCGCGCAGGGAGCTCCCACCCGGCTCCGACGAGCGCGCCCAGCTGGACCGCGTGATCGCGTTCGGGCGGCTTGCCCGCGAGAATCTGTCGTTCTCGGACGACGTCCTGGCCGTCGTGGGCGAGCCGATCCGCGTGAAGGCCACCGCGCTGAACGGCGGCACCACCTCGCTCACGTCCTTCGCCGTCGCGCTCGCGCTCACGGTGTCCCTGATGTTCATCACCCTGCTGCTCGCAGCCGGCACACTGGCGCTCGAGCGCGAGGAAAACGCGTTCTCGCGGCTGGTGCGCGGCCTCGTGTCGAAGACCGGGCTGCTCGCGGAGAAGGCGGTGCTCGCCGCCGTATGCTCCGTGGTCGTGTGCCTCGTGATGGTCGCGGGCCTCAGCCTGTTCGTGGAGATCGACTGGAGCCGCTTCCCCCTCTGGCTCGCGGCGCTGGTGGTGGGCGCGATCGCGTTCGCCGCGCTCGGCCTGGCGATCGGAGGCCTCACGCGGGACGTGCGTGCCGCGTCGCTCCTCGCCTTCATGCTGTGCCTGCCGCTGGCGTTCCTGGCGCTGGTGCCCTCCGGCGCGGTGGCGCCCGCCCTATACGACGTGATCCGCGCCGTCTCGGCGGTGTTCCCGTTCAAGCCGGCGCTCGACGCCCTCGACGCCGCTCTGAACGACGCCGGCGATCTCGGCGGCCCGCTCCTCCACCTCGCGGTGCTCGCCGTGGCCTTCGGCGCGCTCGGCCGGCTCTCCCTGCAACGGTTCGCGGCCACCTAGACTGGTTGTCCATGCCCTTCCCGGCCACACGCCTGCGGCGCCTGCGCAAGACCGGGGTGCTGCGTGAGCTCGTCCGCGAGACGACGCTCACGCCCGCGGACCTCGTCTACCCGATGTTCGTGCAGCTCGGCGAGGAGCGCACGCCGGTGGAGGCGATGCCCGGCATCGAGCGGATGTCGATCTCGAACGCGGTCGATGAGGCCGGCGAGGCACACGCACTGGGCATCCCGGCGGTGCTGCTGTTCGGGGTGCCGGCCGAGAAGGACGAGCAGGGCTCCGGCGCCTATGACGACGAGGGCGTCGTGCAGCTCGCGGTGCGGGCGATCAAGGACGCCCACCCGGACCTCCTCGTGATCACGGACGTGTGCCTGTGCGCCTACACGTCCCACGGCCACTGCGGGGTGGTGCTCGAGGACGGCACCGTCGACAACGACCTCAGCCTCGAGCTGCTGGCGAAGACCGCCATCTCGCACGCCCACGCGGGCGCCGACGCCGTGGCGCCCAGCGACATGATGGACGGCCGGGTGGGAGCGCTCCGCGCCCAGCTCGACGCCGAGGGCTACAAGGACCTGCCGATCGTGGCCTACTCGGCGAAGTTCGCGTCGGCCTTCTACGGCCCCTTCCGCGAGGCGGCCGGGTCGGCGCCCTCGTTCGGCGACCGGCGCAGCTACCAGATGGATCCGGCCAACTCCGACGAGGCCGTGCGCGAGGCCCTGCTCGACGTGGAGGAGGGCGCGGACATGGTCATGGTGAAGCCGGCGCTGCCGTACCTGGACGTGATCCGGCGCGTGAAGGACGCCACCCGCGTCCCGGTGGCCGCTTACAACGTGAGCGGCGAGTACGCGATGGTCAAGGCGGCCGCCGCGGCCGGGTACCTCGACGAGGAGACGACCGTGATCGAGTCGCTCACCGCGATCCGCCGGGCCGGAGCCGACGTCGTGATCACCTACCACGCCAAGGACGTGGCCCGGTGGCTCAGCCGATAGCGAAGGTTCGGAGCCGAAGGGACGGCGCGGCCGTCCCGCTCGACGAGCTCGACAAGCGGCTGCTGAACCTGCTGCAGGGCAGCTTCCCGATCGCGGCGCGTCCCTACGAGCACGTGGCCGCTCTTGCGGGCGTGCCCGCGGACGAAGTTCTGACCCGAACCAAGCGGCTGGTGGACGAGCGGATCATCCGCGAGATCACGCCCATCTTCGACACGCGGGTGCTTGGCTACAGCTCGATGCTGGTGGCGGCGAAGGTCGACGCCGAGAACCCCTGGCGCGCGGCCAAGATCATCAACTCGCACCCGGGGGTGTCCCACAACTACCTCCGCGACCACGACTTCAACATCTGGTTCACGATCGCGACCGAGCCGGACTCGGCGCTCGGGCTCGAGGGCACGCTGGAGGTGCTGCAGCGGCTGACCGGCGCCGAGTCGGTCCGCCAGCTCCCCACGCTCCGCCTCTTCAAGATCCGGATGGACCTCGAGATGGAGAAGGGCACCGACGCGCTCGCCGCCATCGCGGAGGCCGTCGATCACCGCGAGCCGGAGGCCACCCCGCTGTCAGATCTCGACCTCGCCGTGATCCGCGCGACTCAGGGCCCCATGGACGTGGTGTCCGAGCCGTTCGCCCCGCACGCGGCCGAGCTGGGGATCTCCCAGTCCGAGCTGTTCGAGCACCTCGAGTCCATGCGCGAGCGCCGCGCGCTGCGCCGGGTTGCCGCGATCCTGTTCCACCGGCGCGCCGGGTTCTCGGCGAACGGCATGGGCGTGTGGAAGGTGCCGGAGGAGCGGATCCTCGAGCTGGGGCCGCGCATGGCGTCGTTCCGCGGAATCTCGCACTGCTACCAGCGGCCCACCTACGCCGACTGGCCGTACTCCGTGTTCACGATGGCGCACGGCCGCTCGAAGGAGGAGTGCGACGCGATCCTCGACTCGATCGCCGAGGACACCGGCATCGACGAGCGCCGCACGCTCTACTCCTCCACCGAGTTCAAGAAGTGCCGGCTGCGCTACTTCACCGACGAGCACAAGCGGTGGGAAGCGGAGCACGCGTAGCCGGTAGGTCGGCGGCCGCGTACGAGCGCGCCCTCGAGCTCCTGCCGGGCGGCGTGAACTCGCCGGTTCGGGCGATGCGGTCGATCGGCCGCGACCCGATCTTCGTCGCGCGCGGCGAGGGCGCCCAGCTGATCGACGTGGACGGCAACCGCTACGTGGACTGGGTCATGTCGTGGGGGCCGCTGATCGCGGGCCACGCGCACCCCGAGGTGGTGTCCGCGGTGTCGGCCGCCGCCGCTGCCGGCACGAGCTTCGGCGCGCCGACCGAGGCGGAGGTCGACCTGGCGGCCGAGGTGGTGGACCGGATCCCGTCCGCCGAGATGGTCCGGATGACGTCGTCCGGCACGGAGGCGTCGATGAGCGCGCTCCGCCTCGCCCGGGCGGCCACCGGCCGCGACAAGATCCTCAAGTTCGCCGGCGCCTACCACGGCCACGTGGACGGGCTCCTCGCCGGCGCCGGCTCCGGGCTGGCAACCCAGGGCATCCCGGCCAGCCCGGGCGTGACCGAGGCGCAGGCGGCGGACACGATCGTGGTGCCGTGGAACTCGGAGCCGCCCGAGCTCGAGGTGGCGGCCGTGATCTGCGAGCCGTACGCGGCCAACATGGGCCTGGTGCCTCCGGCGCCCGGCTTCCTCGCGGCGCTGCGCGAGTACGCGGACCGAACGGGAGCCCTGCTGATCTTCGACGAGGTGATCACGGGCTTTCGCGTGGGCCGGGGCGGCGCACAGGAGCGCGATGGCGTGACGCCGGACCTCACGGTCCTCGGCAAGGTCATCGGCGGGGGCCTCCCCGCCGCCGCGTACGCCGGGCGCCGCGACCTGATGGAGCGCATCGCGCCGGCGGGCGACGTGTACCAGGCGGGCACCCTGTCGGGGAACCCGCTCGCCAGCGCCGCCGGCCTGGCCACGCTGGGCCTCCTCGACGAGGACGCGTACGCACGGCTCGACCGGGCGACCGCCATACTCGCCGCGGGGCTGGACGGGGCCGTGGGGGAGGCCGGCGTGCCGGCGTCCGTGGTCTCGGCAACCGGCCTCGTCACGCTCTTCTTCGCCCCGGAGCCGCCCAGGAACTACGAGGAGGCGAAGGGCTGCGACCTGGACGCCTACGCGGCCTTCTGCCGCGGCATGCTGGATCGCGGCGTGTACCTGCCGCCATCGCAGTTCGAGGCCTGGTTCCCGTCGCTGGCGCACACGGACGCGCACCTGGCGCAGACGCTGAGCGCCGCTCGCGAGGCGCTGGCCGAGCTGTGAGCACGCTCGCCGAGGTGGTCGCGGCGGCCGACCCCGCGCTTGCTCCCCACGCGGTGAGCGATCCGGGCCCGGGCCGCTTCGACGACGTGGACGGCGTGCGCGGCTTCGTGCTCGAGGCCGTGTACGAGGGCTATCTCCTCCACTACGGCGAGCCGCGCGCCTTCACGGGCATGGATCGCGACATGCGACTGCTTGCGGGCGACGCGCTGTACGCCCTCGGGCTGGCCCGCCTGGCCGAGGCCGGCGACATCGACGCGGTGGCCGTGCTGTCCGACCTGATCTCCGCCACGGCGCAGGCCCAGGCGGAGGGCCGGGCCGCCGACGCGGAGGCTCTGTGGGAGGCGAGCGCGCGGTCTCTGGCGCGATAGGCTCCCGCGCGCCGATTCTCGGCTTCGTGCGGTCCGCAACCAAGTTGGCATTGCGGCTCGCCGAGCGGAACAATCCCTAGAGCACCCGTGGCCGAATCACCTCCGAAGTACGACCCGAAATCCCGCTACACGGAGGGTCGCGGCATCGCCGGCGCGTTCGAGGGCGAGACCGTGACCCGCCGGCGCCTGATGGAGGGCACCGCCGCGGCCGTGGGCGGCATCGCGACAATGGCGTTCGTCCTGCCCGGCCTCGGCTTCGCGCTCGGGCCGGTGTTCGAGGACACGAACCCCACGATCTGGCAGGACGTCGGCGCGGAGTCCGACTTCAACGACACCGGCTACGTGCCGCGTGTGATGAGCATCGACCCTGAGATCGGCGACGCCGGGAAGACCACCGTCTACGTCCGCAAGTTCAACCGCGACATCGACAAGGTGGTCGAGGGCCAGGATCCGCAGCCCTACGTGGTCATCTCCACCCGCTGCGCCCACCTCGGCTGCCCGGTCCGGTACATCCAGGCGTCCGAGAAGTTCGTCTGCCCATGCCACGGCGGGGTGTACGACTCCCAGGGCAAGGTGCTCGGCGGCCCGCCGGTGCGCCCGCTCGACCGCTTCTACACGAAGGCCGAGAACGGCCGGGTGCTGGTGGGCGACCGCTTCTCGCTCAACTCGCAGCTCGAGCGCTTCTCGCCGCGCGACCCGTCGAACCATCTCGACGGCCTGTGGCAGTACCTCTACCCGTCGAGGCCGACCACATGAAGCTGCCCTCGCCACCGGTCCCGAAGGCATTCCGGCGGAGCCCGCCGCGTCCGGGCCAGGACGACCGGAACGGCGGACGCAACGGCCGCAACGGCGCGCCGGCCACCAAGCCGACGGGGAAGGAGCAGGCGGTCGAGGGCGTCGCGAGCGTGGTCGGCTGGCTCGACGAGCGGACCGGCACCAGCCCGTTCCTCCGCGGCTTCCTCTACCGCAAGGTCCCGAAGGGCACCAACTGGTACTACACGCTCGGCTCGGCCACGATGTTCGCCTTCCTGTCGCAGGCGGTGACAGGCGTCTTCCTCGCGATGTACTACGAGCCGGACCCGACCCGCGCCTACGAGTCCGCCTCGCGGATCACCAACGAGGTCTTCCTGGGCGAGTTCGTCCGCGGCATGCACCGCTGGGGCTCGACGGTGATGATCATCCTGATCTTCCTCCACATGGGGAGGACGTTCTTCTTCGGCGCGTACAAGTACCCGCGCGAGCTGAACTGGATCATCGGCGTCGTGCTGGTCGTGCTGACGCTCCTGATGGGCCTCACGGGCTACCTGCTGCCGTTCGACCAGCGGGCCTTCTGGGCGACGGTCGTGGCGGTGAACCTGAACGCGTCGGGGCCGATCGTCGGGCCGTACCTGGCCGACTTCCTGCGCGTAGGCAGCGAGTTCGGCCCCACCACGATCTCGCGCTTCTACGCCCTCCACATGCTCGCGGTGCCCGGGCTGATCGCCGCGCTGATCGGCGCGCACCTGTACCTGGTGGCCAAGCTCGGGACGACCGCGCCGCCGTGGCTCAGGGCCGAGAAGAAGGACCTCCTGAGAGAGGAGGTCTGAGCCGTGGACGCACGCGAGAAGGAGCAGTACCTCCGCGAGTACTCGATCCTGAAGAACCAGGGCAAGCCGTTCTTCCCATACGCGATCGCCAAGGACGGCGCGATGGCGTGCGTCACGCTCGCCGTGATCATCTTCATGTCGATCCTGTTCGGGGCCGAACTGGGCCCGAAGGCGGACCCGACGACCACCACCTACACGCCGCGGCCCGAGTGGTACTTCTTCTTCCTGTTCGAGCTGCTGCGCGTGGTGAAGCCGCCGGAGCTCGTGTTCATGGCGACGATCGGGATCCCGACGATCTGCCTGGTCCTGCTCCTCCTGCTGCCGTTCATCGACCGGAGCCCCGAGCGCAACCCGCTGCGACGGCCGATCGCGACCACCGCGGGCATCGCGACGATCGGGGCGATGGCTTACCTCACGATCCTGGGAGCCACGGCCGGCTCGCCCACGGAGATCGACAAACCGGCGCCACCGGGGTTGAAACGCGGCCAGGAGGTGATGGCCTCGTCCGGCTGCCTTGGCTGCCACAAGGTCGGCGACAACGGCAACACGCTCGGCCCGAACCTTACGGAGATCGGCGACAAGCTCGGCAGGGACGCGATCGCCCGGACGCTCGTGAATCCGACGTCTCCGATGCCGTCGTACAAGAAGTTCCAGCAGGACAACCCCAAGCAGTTCGATCAGCTCGTCCAGTACGTCGCCTCCCTGAAGAGCGAGTGAGCGCCTCCCCGGGGAGCGGCACGCTCCCTGACAACCAGGTGCGGGCGATGTTCGACCGGATCGCGCGCATGTACGACCGGATGAACTCGGTCATGACGGCCGGGATGCACCACCACTGGCGCAGGCGGGCCGCGGAGCTGGCGCGGGTCGGCCCGGGCTCGACGGCGCTCGACGTGGCGACCGGCACGGGGGACCTGGCGATCGAGCTCGCGCGCAGGGGCGCGGAGGTCACCGGCTCGGACTTCGCTCCCGCGATGCTCGAGATCGCGCGGCGCAAGGCGCCGGGACTTCGGTTCGAGGAGGGCGACGCGCTGAAGCTCGCCTACCCGGACGGCTCGTTCGACGCCGTCACGGTCGGATTCGGGGCGCGCAACTTCGCAGACCTGGACCGAGGACTCGCTGAGATGGCGCGCGTCACGCGGCCGGGAGGGCGCGTGGTGGTGCTGGAGATCACGACGCCGCAGAAGCCGCCGCTGTCGCTGTTCTTCCGCGCCTGGTTCGACCGGGTGGTGCCGCTGCTGGGTCGCTTCGCCGGCGACTCGGAGGCCTACACGTACCTGCCCAGCAGCGTCCGGCGGTTCCCCGGCCCGGAGGAGCTGGGCGGCCGCATGGCGGCGGCGGGGCTCGCCGACGTGCGCTGGATCCTCACCGCGGGTGGGATCATCGCCATCCACTCGGGGACGAAGGCATGAGCAACACGGCACAGGCGCAGCTCGGCTCGGTGCTCGCCGCGGGCGGGCCGGAGCTGGCCGACCTGCTCGAGCGCACGGAGGACCGGCTGGCGCGCGTCACGGAGGGCCACGGGGAGGAGCTCGGCCGGCACGCCGGCGGGACGCTCGCCGCCGGCGGGAAGCGGCTTCGCCCGGTGCTGGTGTTCCTGTCGGCGCAGCGCTCCGACGAGCGCCTGGTGGCGGCCGGAGTGGCCGTGGAGCTGCTCCACATGGCCACGCTCGTCCACGACGACGTGCTCGACGGCGCCGAGCTGCGGCGCGGGAGGCCGACGGTCTTCGCCAACGGAGGCCGCGCCGCTGCCACGGCCACGGGCGACCTGCTCTTCTCACGCGCGTTCGCGGAGCTCGCCGCCGCGGGAAGCGAGGAGGCGGTGCGCGCGCTCTCGACCGCTTCGTCGGCGCTGGCACGCGGCGAGCTGATGCAGCGCGCCGACGCCTGGAGCGAGGACGTGACCCCCGAGCGCTACCTCGAACGCTGCCGGCTGAAGACCGCGAGCCTGTTCGAGGCCTCGTGCCGGCTGGGCGCGCTGTTCGGCGACCGGCCCGATCTGGCCGGCGCGCTGGGCGCGTTCGGCGAGCGGCTCGGCGTGGCGTTCCAGATCCTGGACGACGTGCTCGACGTGTCGGCCCCCCCGGAGCGGACCGGCAAGCCGCGCGGCGCCGACCTGCTCGACGGCACGGTCACCCTGCCGCTGATCCTCGCCCGCGAGAGCGATCCGTGGCTGGGCGGCGCCGTCAGGTGCGCCGAGGAGGCGGCCACGGTGTGCGACCGGATCGCCGCGACAGGTGCGCTCGAGGCGGCACGCGAGCAGGCGCTCGGCTACGTGGCCGAGGCCAAGCGGACGGTGGACGACCTCGAGCTGCCGGACCAGCGAGCGGCCGCGCTCCGACTGGTCGCGGACGGCGTGGTCGAGCGGTACGCCTAGCGGCCTAGAAGTCTTCCGGCAGGATGGCGCCCGAGTCGAGCGCACCCACGAAGCGGTCGATCTCGTCGGCCATGTTGGTGCGCATCAGGCGCTTGTAGTCGCGGGCCAGCGCGTCGGCGCCGCGGTCGAGCGCCTCGTCGAACAGCTCGACGTTCTCCTGGGTGAAGACGCCCTCGCGGAACACGTCGCAGTTCGGGCAGTGGAGCAGAACGCTCCAGTTCTCCCCGCCGGCCTCCTCCCACTGCACGGGATAGACGAGCCCGGAATCGCACTCGACGCACACATGCAGGTCCTGCTGCTCCTCGGCGGGGGGATGGACCGGCGCGCCGGGCTCGGGCAGGAAGCCCTCGTCGGCGAAGTAGACGACCTCGATCGTCTTGCCGCTCGGGAGCGTCACACGCTTCGTGAAATGCCCGTTGTCGCCCTGTGCGTCCATCTCTTCCATCCTCTGCCACCTGTATCGGAAATGGGGCGAGCAACTTGAAAAGAAATTCATGGACTTTCCGGAATCTCGGGGGGACGCCCGCTACGCAGCTACCATGGAGAGAACATGCCGACCCCTGGTCCCATGGAACTGATCATCATCCTGGTCGTCGTGCTGATCGTCTTCGGCCCGAAGCGCCTGCCGGATCTCGGCCGCTCGCTGGGGCGGGGGATGCGCGAGTTCAAGGACTCGGTGACGGGCAAGGACAACGACGAGCTCCCCGAGGGCTCCGCCGAGAAGCCTGAGCCCACGACGGTCACGCCGGCCAGCGAGCAGAAGTCCTAGCGCCGGGAGCCGCCGAGGTGGTGCGGCGCATTCGGCCCGTCTCTCACGACGACAAGCTGTCGGTCGTCGATCACCTGGATGAGCTGCGCAGCCGGCTGATCGTCAGCCTGCTGGCGTTCGTCGTCGCCTGGGGGCTCACCACGTGGCAGAACCACCTGGTGCTGGAGATCATGAACGCGCCGCTGCCGGACGGCATCGAGCCGATCACGCTGGGCCCGACGGAGGCATTCACGACCACGCTGATGAACGCCGCCTACTTCGCGCTCATCATCTCCGCGCCCGTGATCCTGTACCAGCTGTACGCGTTCATCCTGCCGGCCTTCAGCCCGTCGGAGCGCCGGGTGGCCACGCCGCTTCTCGTCATGGTGCCGGTGCTGTTCATCGCCGGGGTCGTGTTCTGCTACTTCGTCGTCCTCACGCCGGCGCTGCACTTCCTGCTGAACTTCAACGCGAGCGAGTTCAACACCCAGATCCGGGCGAAGGACTACTACTCGTTCATATCGATGCTGATGCTGGTGATGGGGCTCGGGTTCCAGATCCCGATCGGCATCCTCGCCGCCTGCAAGCTCGGTGTCACGAGCGCCGAGAAGCTGCGCCGCAACCGCCGCTACGCGATCGTCCTCATCGTGGTGCTGGCGGCGCTGCTGCCCACGCTCGACCCGATCTCGCTCATGCTCGAGTCGCTCCCCTTCTACCTCCTCTACGAGCTGAGCATCGTCCTCGCGGCGCGCTGGGGCCGCCCGGCGTACGACGTGAGCGACGAGCCCGCGACCGAGGGCCTGTAGTGGGCAAGCACCGGGCGTGCCCGGTGCGCAGCGATGCTGTAGCTAGCCTACGGCGCGCATGCTGTTCGACCTGAGAGGGCGCCGCCGGCGGGCGGTGCAGGTGACGTATCTGATGCTCGCGCTGCTGATGGGCGGCGGCCTCGTGCTGTTCGGAGTCGGCGGTGACGTCTCCGGCGGTCTGCTCGACGCCTTCAAAGGCGGGGGCGGCTCCAGCGGGGACAGCGCGCTGCAGGGCCAGATCGACAAGCAGGAGAAGCGTCTCGAGACGAACCCGCAGAACGAGGTGGTCCTGCAGGCCCTCGTGCGCAACTACTACGCGAAGGCCACCCAGACGCGTCAGAGCGGCGCGACGTTCCCGCCCGAGGCGAAGGACGACCTGCGGAAGGCCGGGGCCTACTGGACCCGGTACGCGGCCGCGGCCGACAAGCCGAATCCGACCACGGCGAGCTACGCCCTCCAGATCTACGACGTGGGCGCGCTCAACAAGCCCAAGGATGCCGAGAAGGCGGCGTCGATCCTCGCGCAGGCGACGAACGACGCGCCGTCGTACCTCCGGCTGGTTTCATACGCGGCGCGTGCGGGCGACACCCGCACAGCGGATCTGGCCGGCCAGAAGGCCGTTGACCTTGCGCCGAAGGCGCAGAAGAAGCTCGTCGAGAAGCAGGTCGAGGCGCTCAAGAAGGCCGGAACGCAGCAGCAACCGAGCGGCTGACGTACCCTTTGCACGCACATCGGCCCTCCCGGGACACGGAATAGGCAGGGAGAACTCTTGAATTTCCACATCCAGGACGAAGCGGTAGACGACACAACCCACGTGATCGAGCTCGGCGGCGAGGTCGACCTCTACACGGCGCCCGAGTTCAAGGAGCGCATGGTCGAGCTGATCGAGTCGGGCAAGAAGCAGATCGTCGTGGACCTCTCCAAGGCGACCTTCATCGACTCCACGACGCTCGGCGTTCTGGTCGGCGGCGTGAAGCGCCTCCGGCCGGCCGGTGGGTCGCTCGCGCTGGTCTGCACCGACGAGAACATCACGAAGATCTTCGAGATCACGGGACTCGACCGCGTCTTCCCGATCCACTCCTCCCGCGAGGAGGCCCTCGATGCGGTCAGCTCAGGAGCGACTGACTAGACTCGTCTGCCGCCCGGGCCGTTAGCTCAATTGGCAGAGCAGGAGACTCTTAATCTCAAGGTTGAAGGTTCGATTCCTTCACGGCCCATTTCCATGGCCGAGCTCGCCTGTGTAGATGGCCGCGTGACGCCGGCGGGGGAGGCCACCATTCCCGCCACCGATGAGGGACTTCTGCGCGGGGACGGGGTGTTCGAGGTCATCCGGGTCTACGACGGGCGTCCCTTCGCGCTCCGTGATCATCTCGACCGGATCGAGCGTTCGGCCGCGAACCTTCGCCTCGACGGAGTGCCGCGAAGCGAGCTGGAGAGCGAGATCCCAGGGCTGCTCGAGGAGCGGGGCGGCGGCGCCTTCGACGGCTGCCTGCGGATCGTCCTCACCCGCGGCGGTCACAGGATTCTCCTCACCGAGCCGCTGCCGCAGTCGCCCGAGCGGATCCGGCTCGGGGTGGTCGAGTATGCGCCCACGTACGTGCTCGACGGGATCAAGTCCCTCTCGTACGGGGCGAACATGCTGTGCAGCCGTCTGGCGCGCGAGCGCGGGTTCGACGAGGCGCTGCTCGTCACGCCGCAGGGGAGCGTCCTCGAGGCGCCCACGTCGTCGCTCTTCTGGGTCGACGAGTTCGGCACCATCCTCACGCCGCCGCTGAGCGAGCACATCCTCGCCTCGATCACCCGCGACCGCGTGATGCGCGTCGCAGACGTCGACGAGCGGCCCTGCACGATGGACGACCTGCGCGTGGCCGGTGAGGCGTTCCTCGCCTCGACCACGCGCGAGGCCCAGTCGATCGCCGCGATCGAGGGGCTCGAGCTGCCCGAGGGCGAGCGCACCCGCGAGGTGGCCACCGCCCTGCGGCAGCTCATCGACGAGGAGCTGGCTGCCGGCTGATCGTCACGGTCATCGGAAATCGTCCGCAGTTCGTCAAGGCGGCCGCGGTCTCCCGTCGGCTGCGCGAGATCACCGACGAGGTGATCGTCCACACTGGGCAGCACTACGACGACGAGCTGTCGCGAATCTTCTTCGAGGAGCTCGGCGTGCCCGCGCCGGCGCGTGAGCTGAACGCCGGCGGCGGCACGAACACCGCCCAGACCGCCCGCATCCTCGCCGCGCTCGAGCCGGTGCTCGGCGAGCTCGAGCCGAGCATGGTGCTCGTGTACGGGGACACCAACTCCACGCTCGCCGGCGCCCTGGCCGCCCGCCAGGCCGGGATCCCGGCCGGCCACGTGGAGGCCGGGATGCGCTCGTTCGACCGCGAGATGCCGGAGGAGCTGAACCGCGTGCTCACCGATCACGCCAGCGACGTGCTCCTCTGCTCGACCGAGACGGCCGTGAGCAACCTGGAGCGCGAGGGGGTGGCCGGCGAGGTGCACCTGGTGGGCGACGTGATGGCGGACGTGTCGATCGCCTTCCGCGACATCGCCGAGGAGCGCTCGCAGGTCCTGGATGAGCTCGGGCTCGAGCCCGGGTCCTACCTCGTGGCGACCGCGCACCGGGCGGGCAACGTCGACCGGCCCGAGCGCCTCCAGAAGCTCGTCGAGCTCCTCGCCGCCATGCCCCAGCCGGTCGTCTTTCCCGTGCATCCGCGCACGCGGCTCCGGCTCGAGGAAGCGGGCCTGACGGAGCGCCTGGCCGACGTGCGGCTCGTCCCACCGCTCGGCTATCTCGCCTTCCTGAAGCTCGCCCGCCACGCTCGCGCCGTGCTCACGGACTCCGGCGGCGTGCAGAAGGAGGCGTATCTCCTCGGGGTGCGGTGCATCACGCTGCGCGATACCACGGAGTGGGTGGAGACGGTCGAGGCTGGGTGGAACGTGCTCGTCGATCTCGACACGGAGGCCGCGCTGGCAGCCCTGGAGCGGGATCCGCCCGCGGAGCGCCCCGAGCTCTACGGCGGCGGCCACGCTGCAGAACGCGTTTGCGAGGTCCTCGGGTCCTACACTCACCGGCTATGAGGATCGGAGTCGTTGGGCTCGGCTACGTCGGCCTTCCACTCGCGGTCGCGTTCTGCGAGGCCGGACACGAGGTCACGGGCGTGGACACCGACACGCGAGTGGTCGAGGCGCTGTCGGCGGGCCGCACCCATGTGGAGGACGTGCCGGACGAGTCGCTTCAGGCGATCGGGTCGCGCCTGCGCGTCACGACCCGCTACGCCGATCTCGCCAAGGTGGACGCGATCATCGTCGCGGTACCCACGCCGCTCACCCGGAACCGGGAGCCAGACCTCCAGCCCCTGATCGCGGCGGGCACCGCCCTCGCGGGGGTGCTCCAGCAGGACCAGCTTGTCGTACTCGAGTCGACCACTTACCCCGGCACGACGCGCGACCAGTTCGTGCCGCTCCTCGAGGAGTCTGGACTCGCCGCCGGCCGCGACTTCCACGCCGCCTTCTCGCCCGAGCGCATCGACCCAGGCCGCACGGACTTCACGCTCCGCAACACGCCCAAGGTCGTGGGCGGCCTGACGGACGAGTGCCTCCGCCGCGCCGTGGCGCTCTACAGAGAGGTGTGCGACGAGATCGTGGAGGTATCGACACCCGAGGCGGCCGAGCTGACCAAGCTGCTCGAGAACGTGTTCCGGTCGGTGAACATCGCGCTCGTCAACGAGCTGGCGATCCTGTGCGACCGCATGGGGATCGACATCTGGGAGGTCACCGACGCCGCCGCCACGAAGCCGTACGGGTTCATGGCGTTCAAGCCCGGCCCGGGCATGGGGGGCCACTGCCTCCCGGTCGACCCGTTCTATCTCGCCTGGCGAGCGCGCGAGTTCGACATGCAGACCGAGTTCATCGAGCTGGCCGGCGAGGTGAACCAGAAGATGCCGTACTTCTGCGTCGAGCGCGTGGCGCGAGCGCTGAACGACCACTCGAAGGCGGTGCGCGGCTCCCGCGTGGGCATCTTCGGCGTCTCGTACAAACCTGGGGTGGGCGACCTGCGCGAGTCGCCGGCGCTACGCATCATCCGGCTGCTGCGCGAGCAGGGCGCGGAGATCGTCTACCACGACGACTTCGTGCCCGAGCTGCCCGAGCACGGCCTGCGCTCGGAGTGGCCCGAGGACGTGGACTGTGCGGTGATCGTCACGGCCCACCCGGGGCTCGACGTCGAGCGCCTGGTGCGCGAGGCGCCGATCGTCGTGGACTTCCGGGGCGTGACCCGCGGGATCGAGGCCCCGAACCTCGTGCGTCTGTGACGACTGTCGGGGTGGTGGGCCTCGGTTACTGGGGCCCGAACCTCGCACGGAACTTCGACAGGCTGCCGGACGCCGAGCTCACCTGGCTGTGCGACGCGTCCGACGAGGCGCTCGCGCGCTGGGGACCCGCGTTTCCGTCGGCGCGCACGACCTCCTCCTTCGACGATCTCCTCAACGACGACGGGCTCGACGCGATCGTGATCGCCACACCGGTGCCCACGCACGCCGACCTCGCGACGCGCGTGCTCTCGGCCGGGAAGCACTGCTTCGTGGAGAAGCCCCTCGCGCGGAGCGAGGACGAGGCCCAGGCGGTCGTGAAGGCGGCGTTGATGGCGGATCGCGTGCTGCTGGTGGGGCACCTGCTCGAGTACCACCCCGGGGTCCAGAAGCTGGCCGAGATCGTCAGGTCCGGCGAGCTCGGCGAGCTGCGGTACATCTACTCGAACCGGCTCAACCTCGGCAAGGACCGGCCCGACGAGAACGCGCTCTGGTCCCTCGGCGTGCACGACCTGTCGGTGATCCTCATGCTCGCCGAGGAGGAGCCCTTCAACTGGGACGTGATGGGGGCGAGCTACCTGAGACCGAAGGTGGAGGATGTGGTGTTCGCTCTGATGCGCTTCAACTCCGGCCTGCTGGCGCACATGCACCTCAGCTGGCTCGACCCGCACAAGGAGCGCCGGTTCACGGTCGTGGGGTCGAAGCGGATGGCCACCTTCGACGACATGGAGATCGAGCGCAAGCTGACCGTCTACGACAAGGGGTTCGACGAGGACTACTCGTCGTACGGCGAGTACATCGCCCGGTCAGGCGACATCTACTCGCCGCGTGTGTCCAACGAGGAGCCGCTCCGGATCGAGTGCAGGCACTTCCTGGACTGCATCCGGGACGGGACCGAGCCGCGCACGGGCGCCGAGTCGGCGCTGCGCGTCGTGCGGGTGCTGGAGGGCCTGCAGCGCTCGCTCGCGGAGAGCTCGTATGTCGCCAACCGCTGAGCTCTCGAGCTCGGACCGCGCGCCGGGGCTCCTGCTCGGCGAGGGCGTCGAGCTTCCTGACGACGTGGAGATCGGCGGCCACGTGGTTGTCCACGCCGGGACCCGGATCGGCGCCGGGGCACGGCTCCAGGACGGGTGCGTGGTGGGCAAGCCGGTTGCGCTGGGGAGCCGGTCGAGCGCGGCCGGCGGCGAGCCCCCCGGGTCCGCCGTGGTCGGAGCGGGGACGACGATCGGCGCGGGCGCCGTGGTGCTCGAGGGCGCTCAGGTCGGCGAGCGTTGCGTGATCGCGGACCAGGCGCACGTGCGCGAGCGCACCGACATCGGCGACGAGTGCGTCGTGGGACGCGGTGTCTCGGTGGAGAACGACGTGCGCATCGGAGCGAGGGTGCGGATCCAGACGGGCGCGTACGTCACGGCCTGGTCGGTGGTTGAGGACGAAGTCTTCATCGCGCCGGGCGTCGTGTTCACGAATGACCCGACCGCGGGGCGGCGTCCGGACGGCGTGGAGCTGCGCGGGCCGACGCTCAGGCGCGAATGCCGGATTGGCGCGGGCGCCGTGCTCTTGCCGGGTGTGGAGATCGGCGCGGACGCGTTCGTGGCGGCTGGCGCGGTGGTCACGCGCGACGTGCCCGCGGGCGCGCTCGTGATGGGCGTGCCCGCGCGGGCCGTGTCGTGAGGCGCCGCCGCCGGCACACGCTCGCGCCGGGTAGGGGCACGCTCCTGCTCGGGGCGCTCGCCACCGCGAGCCTGGCGACCGTGATCGCCGTCGAGCTGAGGAGGGCGCGCAGGAGCGGGTCCGACGAGGCGGTGGCCGACGTGGCACGCGTGGCGCGGGAGGGGTACCGCGACGTGCCCACCCGCGAGAACTCGATGTTCAACCTGCTCACGTCGTTCACAACGACCTTTCTCGTGGTCCGGACGGTCACGTACGCGCTGAGGACCCGGCCGACCGTGGGTCCGTTCCGGAACCTGCGGGTGGGGCACCGGCACATCCACCACTACGTGCCGGGCATCGTGATCGCGCTGGTCGCCGGCGCCGCGGCGATCGTCACGCGCGACGAGCGCCTGGAGCCGGTCCTGGCCGTGCCGTTCGGCATCGGCATGGGCCTGACGCTGGACGAGTCGGCGCTGCTGCTGGAGCTGGAGGACGTCTACTGGACGCGCGAGGGGCTCCTCAGCGTGCAGATCACGCTCACGGTCGTGGCGATGCTCGGCGCGCTCGCGCTCGGCCTGCGCTTCCTGAGGCGGGGCGAGGAGATCGTCCTCGCCCCGGGTGGCTCGTCTACCGAAGCTGATTTGATTCCGCGCCATGGAGACGCCACCGCCGCCTGAGCGGCCCGTACCCGAGCAGCCGCAAGCTCCCCCTCCGCCTCCTCAGGGGCCGCAGGCCCCCGCGTACGGCGGCCCGGTCCCGCCGGGTGGGTGGGAGCAGCCGATCGCCCAGCAGGTCCCGGGATGGCACGGCCGCCAGCTAGCGAGCTGGGGCTCGCGGCTCGCCGCCTATCTGCTGGACGCCCTGATCCTGCTGGTCCCGGTGATCCTCCTGACGATCGTCATCGTCGCCGTCGCGGCGGGGAGCGACACCGGCGCCATCGTCACGGGCATCTTCGGCTTCCTCGCCTTCCTCGTGGTGGCCTTCCTGTACGCGCCGCTGCTGATGGCCCGCGAGGGACACAACAACGGCCAGACATGGGGCAAGCAGGCGGTCGGCATCCGTGTGATCCGGGACAACGGCGAGACGATGAACTTCAGCTGGGCCGCCTTACGAGAGATCGTGGTGAAGGGGCTCGGCGTGGGAATCGCCTCATCGATCATCCCGTTCATCCCATGGTTCCTGGACTTCTTCTGGCCGCTGTGGGACGACGAAAACCGTGCGCTCCACGACATGGTCGTATCGACCCACGTGGTTCAGGCGTAGGGCCCTAAGCGGCGGCCGGGCGCAGCCGCTCGGCCGCTCCGGTCCAGATCATCTGCTCGCGGCCGGGACCGACGCCCACCATCACGACCGGAACCCCCAGCGACTCGGCGATGTAGTCGAGATACGCCTGGGCGTTCGCGGGCAGCTCGTCGACCGACCGGCAGCCGCGGATGTCCTCGTGCCATCCCGGCAGCTCTACGTAGTCGCCGTGCACGCGGTGGACGATCGATTGGTGGTACGGGAAGTCGTCGAAGGTCGCGCCCTCAGGGCCGAGGTAGCGCACGCCGATGTGGAGCGGGTCGATCCCGGTGAGCACGTCGAGCTTGGTGACCACGAGCCCGGTCAGGCCGTTGATCCGAGCGGCGTACTTCAGCGCGACGAGGTCGAGCCATCCGGTGCGGCGGGCCCTGCCGGTGGTGGTGCCGAACTCGCCGCCGGATTCGCGAATCTGGTCCCCGAGGGGCCCTTCGAGCTCCGTGGGGAACGGCCCGGCGCCGACACGGGTGGTGTACGCCTTGGCGATCCCCCACACCTCGTCGAGCGCGCCCGGGCCGACGCCCGCGCCGGGGCCGGCCGCCGCGGCGACGGTGTTGGAGGACGTGACGAACGGATAGGTGCCGTGGTCGATGTCGAGCAGGGCACCCTGGGCGCCCTCGAAGACCACGAGGCCGCCCTCGTCCAGCGCGCGCCAGGCGATCGGCGGGGTGTCGGCGATGAACTGCTCGAGCCGGTGACCGTGCGTGCGGTACTCCTCGGTCATCGTGTGGAGGTCGAGCTCGGGGGACTTGGCGTACGGCCGGAGCATGAGCCGCTTTGGCTCCATGGCGGCGTAGATCTTCTTCCGGAGGATGTTCTCGTCGAGGAGGTCCTGCATCCGGATGCCGAGCCGGGCCGCCTTGTCGGCGTAGCAGGGGCCGATCCCGCGCCGGGTCGTGCCGATCTGGAGCTTCCCGAGCTTCGCCTCGCCCTCCTGGTCGAGGAGCTTGTGGTACGGCATGATCAGGTGCGCATTGGCCGAGACGCGCAGCCCGCGAAGGTCGACACGGCGGCGGCGCAGCTCGTCGATCTCCTGCGTGAGCACGACCGGGTCCACGACCACGCCGTTGCCGATCGCGCACAGCTTGCCCGGATAGAGGATCCCGGACGGGATCAGGTGGAACTTGAAGGTCTCGCCCTCGCGAACGATGGTGTGGCCCGCGTTGTTGCCGCCCTGGAAGCGGATGACGAGGTCGGCCTGCTGGGCGAGCAGGTCCACGACCTTCCCCTTCCCCTCATCGCCCCACTGGGCGCCGACGATGACCACTCCAGGCATGGCGGAATCGAGTGTAGGCCGGGAGCCTCTAGAAAGCGCCGTCGTCGGCGACCGCGGGCGCCGGCTCGACGGTGCCCCGGTCGCGATACAGGTTCGCGAACTTCGGATACTTGGGCAGGAACGTGAGCGCAACCTCCCCGAT
>DASUYU010000169.1:0-10809 GCA_036377235.1 Thermoleophilaceae bacterium | reverse complement strand
CTCGACCGGTCCCGTGCCCTCCGCGGCGGCCTCCGGCTCCGCGGAGTCGAGGAAGAAGGACTCGACAGCGGCGGCGGCGCTCGCCAGGAATCCGCCGGAAGCCGCTTCCGCGGAAACACCTCGATCCGGACTCGAGGGTTGTGGGCGACCGGCGACCGGCAGCGGCCTCACGGACCCTCCACCCCGGCCGCCGCGGACACCTCCAGGCGCCTGCTCAGCGCACGAAGGAGCGCCGGCGGCCGCAGGCGGACCGTGACCTCGCCGCCCTCGACCGACACCCGGCCGTGTGCGCGCGTCCACCCAGGCAACGCCGCGCGGGCCGCCGCAGGCGCGTCCCCGCCTCCGGCCAGCGCCAGCGCGCCCGCCTCGGCCGCATTACCGGCGAGCACGCTCGCGGAACCGACCGCGAACAGCTGCGTCACGGCAAGCGCGATGACGAGGAGCAGCGGGAAGGTGGCGACGAGCTCCACGGCCGCCTGGCCACGCTCGCCGCAGATGCCGCAGGTGCCGCCGCCCTCGCCGCCGCCGCGCTCGCCGCGCTCGCCGCGGGCGCGCGGGGCGTGCGTCCGCGCACTCATCCGCCGCCTCCCAGTGACGCGGTTGCGGCGACGGTTACGGGACCGTGCCAGCCGTGCAACAGAAGCGGAAGGCGGAGCTGGACGCGGATCCGGTCGCCGGCGACGCGGGTGACCGAGAGGTCGCGCTCGAGCGATCTCGGCAGCGCGCTGCGGGCCGCGCGGGAGGGGCTCGCGCCGACCAGGTCAGCGCGGGCCGCCGCGCGCGCCGCGTTCGCGCACAGCCACAGCGTGTGTCCCGTGAGGACGAGCTGCCAGGCGATCGCCGCCGCCACGAGGACCAGCGGCAGGAGCGCAACGGTCTCCACCGATGCCTGGCCGGATTCCGCGCGGGACGAGAGCACAGCCCGACGGTCCCGCCCGCCGGCGAACGAAACAACGCGGCCCCGTTACGACTGAGCTACCGCCGTACACGGACTCACCTCGGTCCGCAGGCGGTCGTCGATCAGACCAGCGCAAGGATGAGCGCGATGAGCGCGGCGATCAGAACTCCGACGAGGCTGAAGCCGATCAGGACCAACCGTCCTTGGAGCGAGGAGAAGTCGCCACGAAGTCCGCGCAGCCGAGGGCCACCCGCGCGAGCTCATCCTTGACACGCCGGCGCAGCTCGCTGTGGCTCATCGCGGTGCCTCAGACGGGCGGATCGTTTCTCTTGCGCCGCACCGCGGGGCCGTATTGCTCGCGGCTCTCCTGCCCTAGCAACCCTCCCCGTCCGGCGGGATACTGGGCGGGCGGTGTCGCAGAAGAACGTGGAAGTGGAGAACCCCGTGGTGCGAAGGTGTCTTTGGGCGTTCGAGAACGACACCGCCACTTTCCGGGAGGTCCTCCACCCGGAGATCGTGTGGTACCCGATCGAGGAAAACAACACGCCGTCCTACGGCGTCGATGCCGCGGTGCAGAACCGGAACCAGTGGCTCGACACCTGGGGCGAGCACCAATTGGATGTGGAGGAGGTGATCGAGGAGGGCGACAGCGTCGTCCTCTTGATCCACATACTCGCCCGGGGTAAGGGCAGCGGAGTCGAGGTCGATGTTCGCTTCTACGCACAGTTCAAGGTGCGGGACGACAAGGTCGTCTACATCTTCGACCACGAGGACAGGAGGGCGGCCCTCGAAGCCGCCGGGCTGCGGGAGTAGCTCGCCCGTCGTCAGCACTCGAAGATCGCGGTCCGGATCGGTTCGGTCGCCGCGCGCCCCGACCCGGCCTTCGCCTCGGTCCCGAGCAGCAGCTCGAGCATCGCCTCGCGGGCCTTACAGGCCGGGTTCAGATCAGCCTCCTTGCGCTCTCGGCCTAGGTACCGTAATTACGCCACCGCGTCCAGGCCCAGAAGAGGGCGTAGGACGCCAGCGCCAGGAGCGCGAACCAGACCAGCACGCCGGCGCCGCCGGAGTTGAACAGCCGGTCGGTGGCGGTGAAGGTCAGAACCGCTATCGCCAGCGAGCCGTAGAGCGCGAGCCGGATGGTCGAGTCGAGCGTCTCGATGTCGAGCCGGTACTGGCGGTACATCCTCGCCACCAGGATCGCGATCGCCGCGAAGAACGCGATCGTCAGCGCCGTGAGCACCACGTCGAGAAGGTTGCCGCCGCCGGGCAGCACCTCGATGACCAGCGCCAGGAGCGCGATGAGGCCGAACTTCCAGGCCGTCTGCACGACCGGAAGGGTATCCGGACTAGTGGATCGTGCCGGACGCCGTCAGCGCCAGCACCAGCAGGCCGAGCGCGACTCGGTACACCACGAACACGAGCGTCGAATGACGCGACACGTACCGCAGCAGGAAGGCGATCGACCAGTAGCCGACCACGAACGCGAGCACGGTCGCGATGATCAGCGACCCCGCCCCCGTATGGACGTGCTCGGACCCGTCGACGATCGACTTCAGCTCGAACAGCCCGCTCAGCACCACCGCCGGCACCGAGAGCAGGAACGAGTAGCGCGCGGCGCTCGGCCGGTCGAATCCGCGGAACAGTCCCGCGGAGATCGTGGCCCCTGAGCGCGACACGCCCGGCACCAGCGCCAGCGCCTGGAACAGCCCGATCACGAGCCCGTCGCGGCGGTTGATTGCCTCGAGCGGGCGGTTCTTCCGCCCCACCTCCTCGGCGGCCAGGAGCACGAGCCCGAACACGATCAGGGCGATCGAGATCAGGTACAGGTCGCGCGCGCCGTTCTCGATCTGGTCCTTGAAGATCAGCCCGAAGATCCCGATCGGGATCGTGCCGAGCAGGATGTACCAGCCGAGCCGCGCGTCGAGAGTGCCCCGCAGCGACCTGTCGCGAAGCGAGCGCAGCCACGCCAGCCCGATCCGGAGCAGGTCCTCCCGGAAGTAGAGGAGCACCGCGAGCATCGTGCCGAGCTGCACGACCGCGGTGAACGCCGCGCCAGGGTCCTCCCACCCCGCGAACGCGGGCACGATGCGCAGGTGCGCGGTGCTCGAGATCGGCAGGAACTCGGTCAGTCCCTGCGTGATCCCGAGGACGATCGCCTCGAAGACCGACACGGCGGCGGAACCCTAGTGACCGCTTCCTGAACCGTTCCTGAATCGCTCGCGCGAAGCCTCGAGCGCCTTCAGGGCGTCCTCGCACGGGTACCAGCCGTCGATCTCCACCTTCTTGTTCTCCAGCTGCTTGTAGACGGTGAAGAAGTGCGCGATCTCGTTCTTCAGCTGGTCCGACACCTCGTCGAGGGTCTCGAGCGTGTTCCAGCCCGGATCCGTGAGCGGAACGGCGAGCACCTTGTCGTCGAGCCCCTGGTCGTCCTCCATCCGGAACAGGCCGATCGGCTTCACCTCGATCCTGCAGCCCGGGAACGTGGGCTCGGAAACCAGGACCATCACGTCCAGCGGATCGCCGTCTAGCGACAGCGTGTCCGGGACGAAGCCGTAGTCCGTCGGATAGACGACCGACGAGAAGAGGAACCGGTCGAGCCTGATCCCGCCGGACTCGTGGTCGTACTCGTACTTGTTGCGGCTTCCCTTCGGGATCTCGACGATGCAGGTGAAGGAATCGGCCACTCCGAGCGACAGGGTATCGTTCCAAACGCATGCGGAAGCTGGCCCCCATCGTCGTTCTCGCGGCCTGGCTGATCCCGGCCGCCACCGCCTTCGCGGGCGACAACGGCGAGGGCCTCTACGGGGAGACCGACGACAAGATCGTCACGTTCTTCTCACTCGGCGTGGTGATCTTCTTCGCGGTGTTCGTGATCCTCGCCTCCTGGCTCCAGGCGGTCCTGGACCGGCGCAAGGAGCAGCGCAAGGCCGTGGAGCTCCGCAAGCGCGTCGGCTGGTAGCTGCCGGCCGGCCATGCCTTTCAACAGAGCGACCCCGGGAGTGCCGGGGCCGCGCCGTGCGAGGAGGGGTGTCTCTGCACCGTGATGCTCGCGGGGACGCGGCCGCCTCATGTGAAGTCTCTGAGAAAGTGCCCACATGGACCCCGTGACCTATGAGCGGCGCGGCGCCGCGGCGCTCGTCACCATCGACCGCCAGGAGCGGCGCAACGCGATCGACGGCCCCACCGCCGAGCTGATCGCCGCGGCCTACGACCGTTTCGTGGAGGACGACGACGCGCGCGTGCTCGTCGTGACCGGCGCGGGCGGCGTGTCGTTCTGCGCGGGCGCCGACCTCAAGGCCATCGAGAGCTTCGCCCCGCGGCTCGACGACCCGCGCGGGCCGCTCGGGATCAGCCGCGTGATCTCGCCCAAGCCGACGATCGCCGCGATTTCCGGCTGGTGCCTCGCCGGCGGACTGGAGCTCGCGCTGTGGTGCGACCTGCGGATAGCCACCCACGAGTCGGCGCTCGGCTTCCCCGAGCGGCGCTGGGGAGTGCCGCTCGTGGACGGCGGCACGCAGCGACTGCCGCGCATCGTCGGGCTGGGCCGGGCGCTCGACATGATCCTCACCGGCCGGATCGTGGACGCGGACGAGGCGCTCGGCATGGGGCTCGTCACCGAGGTGGTGCCGGCGGGCCGGCATCTCGAGCGGGCGCTCGAGTTCGCCGAGGCGCTGGCGCGCTTCCCCCAGGACACGATGCTGGCCGACAGGCGTGCCGCGATCGAGGGAATCGGGCTGACCTTCGAGGAGGGCCTGGCGCTGGAGGCCCGTAACGGAGAGCCGACCCAGGCAACCGCCTGGGCCGGCGCCGCCCGCTTCTCTGGTGGCGAGGGAAGAGGCGGCACCGGCTCCGGCGTGTAGTACCCCTGCGGAAACTCACCACCTGAAACGGCGGCCTCCGCAGAAACTTGCGCCCCTTTCGAAAATAAATTTCCGGGCTAGCGGGCGACCCGGAACCGCAGCCGGACCGGGTGGGAGACATTGTCCGCCGCGTCGCGCACCTGGAGCGTCAGCCGGTAGCGCCCGGCACGCAGGGCGCGCCGCCCCACGCGGCCGCTGAGCGCGATCCGCGTCTCGCCCGCGCCGATCTTCCGCGTGAGCCGGCCGGCACGACGGAGGCGCACCCTGCCCTTCCGTGTGCGCACCGCCCGCGAGAAGGTCAGCGATGCCGTGCCCGCCTCGCTCGACCGGAACCGGAGCACCGTGCCCGGCCGCAGCTTCGCGGCGAGCGGCGTGCGCGCGCGCCCGACGCGGAAGCGCCGGCGGCTGAGCCGCGCTCCGGACAGCACCGGCGCGGTCGTGTCGCGCGCATCCGCCGGCTCGTCCCCGCAGTCCGCCCGGCGCACTCGCAGGTAGACCTGGCTGTAATCGCTCGGCGTACCGACGAGCGCGTCCTCGCTGGAGAAGCTCACGCAGGCGCCGTCAGCGCTGATGCCGGCCGCCAACGAGCGCGTGGCGGGGCGCCCGTCCGAGCCGCTCGCGCGGGAGATCAGCTCCGTCCGACCGTCGCCGAGAGCGCGCAGATAGGACCCGGGGACCCCGGGCGCGAGGTTCGCCGCCTCCGACCCGAACACGACGTAGCCGCCATCCGGGCTGATGAGCGGTTCCGTGGCTCCGCCGTCCGCCGGCGCGCCATCCGCTCCGTCTGCCCGGCTGGCCAGCGCGAGCGTGCCGGCCGCGAGATCGCGAACGAAGATCTCGTAGCGAGAGGGGCTCCCGCCCGGGAAGTTCGCGGCAACGGCTTCGAATGCGACCCGGGTGCCCGCGGCGTCGATCGACGGGTCATACGCTGTCCCGTCGCTCTTCTCGCCGCCCGGAATGGCGCTCACGAGCAGCGTGGTCTCCGCGGCCAGATCGCGCAGGTGGATGTCGGGCTTGTTGTCGGTGTCGCCGTCGGCGAGGTTCGTTGCGTAGGTGTCGAAGGTGACGCGCGTCCCGTCGGCGTTGATGTCGGGGTGGTCGCTTCCGCCGTTCGATTTCGCGCCATCGGCCGCGCGGCTCGCGAGGATGGTGCGGCCCGTATCGAGGTCACGCACGTGGATGTCGCCCAGGATGTCGGTGTCCCCGTCGCCGAGGTTCTGCGCGTACGACGTGAACGCCACGCGCGAGCCGTCGGCGTCGAGCGCCGGGGCCTGGGAGGAGCCGTCCGCCGGCGCGCCTCCCGCGCCGTCGGCGCGACTCGCGAGGAACGTGCGGCCGGCGGCGACGTCGCGCACCCAGATCCCGCGCTGCGGCCCGGACTCGACCGAGAAGGCCACGCGGCGGCCGTCGTCGCTGATGGCGACTCCGGCCTCGTCGCTGCCCACGCGTATCGGAGCCCCGAAGGCGCCGTCCGCCCTACTCGCGACCTTGACCTCGCCGGTAACTCGGTCGCGGACGAAGACGGCTATCCGGACTCCGTCCGGCAGCCCCAGCGCCGGAGCGCTCGATATGAACGCCGCGTATCGGCCGTTCGCGCTGAGCACGCCGTTGGATGCGAAGCCGCCCTCGTTGACGAAGGGGGCATCGCCCTGCGGCCGCGAGATCGGAACGGTTCGCTGCGGTGAGCTCGCGAAGTCCCGCAGCACGACCGACGACTGACGCGGATCAAGCCCGGGCGAGATGGTTCCCGTGTCGAGGCCGATGGCGACCTTCTTGCCGTCGCCGCTGACCGCCACGATGGTGGCTCCGGCGTTCGCTGCCTTGCCGTCCGTTCCGTCCAGGCGGCTCACAAGCCGCATCTCGTTGGTGGCGAGATTCTTGACGTATGCGTCGCGGGCCGGGTCGGTGTCGTCGGCGTCGAGCGTCGTCCCCGACGAGACGAACCCGACGATGTCTCCGGAGTCGTCGATCGACGGGCGCGTCGAGATCATGCCCTTCTCGCCGCCGGCGGTGACGTCGACCAACGCGGTGGTGTTCGCTATGAGCGAGCGGCGATAGATGTCGGCCGTGGCGTCGGGATCTTGCATGTTGTCGAACTGGTTGGCCGTCGACTCGAACGCGACGGAGGTGCCGTTGCCGGCGATCGCGGGCGCCCACGAGTATCCGTTCCCCACGTCGCCCGCACCGTCGGCGCGGCTGGCGAGGATCGTGCTTCCGGTGGCCATGTCGCGGACGTAGACGTCCGGGAACGCGTTCGTGTCGGCTGGGTCGATGGCCTCGTTCGGCTGACCGATGAAGGCGACCCGCGAGCCGTCGTCGCTGATCGAAGGCTCGTAGCCCGAGGCGGGTGCCCCGGTCGCCCCGTTCTTCCGGGTCACGAGAACGGTCGCGTTGTCGCCACCGATCCGGCGGCGGTAGATTCGCTGCTTCATCTGCGTGGCGGCCGGGTCGAGGTTCGACGCCTCCGACTCGAATGCGACGTACTCGCCCGAGTCGCTCACCGACGGCGACGAAGACGCGCTGTTGCCGACCGCGCCCAGGTTGCCGGCCCGGCTCACGAGGAGGGTGGTGGACGTCGTCAGGTCGCGGAGGTAGACGTCGGCGTTCTGCCCGTTCGTGTCGGCGGGGCCGAGCGGCCCGGAGCAGACGAACGCGACCCGGGTGCCGTCGTCGCTGATGGACGGCTGGTAGCAGTACGAGTGTGAGGGCTCCCCGGCAGCCCCGCTGGCACGGCTGGCGAGGATGACGGCTCCAGTCGTCCGGTCCTTCACGTAGATGTTCGACACGCTGTCGTCGTCGCCGTCGTAGAGCCCGTCCGAGCGCGACTGGAAGGCCACGAAGCGGCCGTCCTGACTCACCGCGGAGTTGCGGATATCCGAGCCCGCGACGGGCGCCGGCAGCGGAGAGGACAGCGTCACGTCGCCCGAGAGGATCGCCGTGGTGCCCGCGGGGAGGGAGGCGGCGGACGCCGAACCCGCGGAGATCGCGAGGGCGAGCGCAACGAGGGCGGCGATGAGGATCGAGTGCCCGCGTGTCATGGCCATATCTCAGGGCGCGGCGGTTCACGCACGGTTGGCGTCCGGTAAACGTGGGGTGGGGACCGGCTCCGGATAACCTCGCCGGGTGGCCGAAGCCGCCATAGAGGTGCGCGATCTGCGCAAGGACTACGGGCCGGTCGAGGCCGTGCGCGGCGTGTCGTTCGCGGTCGAGCGGGGCGAGGTGTTCGGCCTGCTCGGGCCGAACGGCGCCGGGAAGACCACCACGGTCGAGATCCTCGAGGGCTACCGGCAGCGCTCGGCGGGCGACGTGGCTGTGCTGGGCCACGATCCGGCCGAGCGCGACCGGGAGCTCCACCAGCGCATCGGGATCGTGCTGCAGAGCTGCGGCTTCTACCCGCGCGTGACCGTGAGGGAGGCGCTGGAGCATTTCTCCAAGGCGTACGAGCGCCCCCGCGACGCCGCCGAGACGATCGACCTCGTCGGCCTCACCGAGAAGGCGGACGCCCGCACGAAGGACCTGTCGGGCGGGCAGCGGCGGCGGCTCGACCTCGCGCTCGCGCTGGTGGGAGACCCCGAGCTGATCTTCCTCGACGAGCCCACCACCGGCTTCGACCCGGCCGCCCGGCGAACCGCGTGGGGCGTGGTGCGAAAGCTGAAGGAGCTCGGGAAGACGGTGCTCCTGACGACCCATTACCTCGACGAGGCGCACGAGCTCGCGGACCGCGTGGCGATCGTCAAGGAGGGCAGGATCGTCGCCGAGGGGCCGCCGGACCAGCTCGGCCCGACCAGCTCCCGCTACCGGGTCTCCTACCTCTCGGGCGGCACGCGCGTGGAGCACCAGACCGACGACCCGACCGAGCTCCTCCACCGGCTCACGCGCGACGCGATCGCCCGCGGCGAGCGGCTCGAGGGCCTCGAGGTCACGCGCCCCACGCTCGAGGAGGTCTACCTCGAGCTCACCGCGGAGGCCGACCTGGCATGAGCACGATGGCGCTCGCCTGGGAGCAATTCCGCTTCGAGCGCAAGCTGTTCTGGCGCAATCCGAGCGCGGCGTTCTTCAACTTCGTGCTTCCGCTGCTGCTCCTCGTGCTGATCGCGACGGCCTTCTCGACGCAGTCGGACGAGCTCGAGGTCCTCATACCGGGCATCGCCGGCATGGGTGTGCTCGCCACCACCTTCACAGCCCTCGCGTTCAACCTGACGCTCCTGCGCGACGATGGCGTCCTGAAGCGGATCCGCGGCACACCGATCCCGGCGGGCGCGTACCTGGCCGGCTTCATCGGGTCCGCGACGCTCAACGCGGTGCTCCAGGTGGCGCTCGTGGTGGTGATCGGCAACGTGCTCTACGGGGTCGATTGGCCGCACGACCCGCTCCTGCTCCTCGGCTTCACCCTGCTCGGGGTCGTCTGCTTCGCGGCGCTCGGGGTGGCCTTTTCGCACGCGATCCCGAACGAGGACGCCGCCCCGGCGTACACGAACGCCATCTTCCTGCCGCTGATCTTCATCTCGGGCGTCTTCTACTCGGCCGACGACCTCCCGGCGGCGCTGAAGGCGATCGCCGAGGTGCTGCCGCTGAAGCACCTGATCGACGGGCTCTCGGCCGGGATCGTGGGCGGCGGCGGCGACACCACGACGGCCGCCCTCGTGGTGGCCGCCTGGGCGGCGGCGGCGCTATTCCTCGCCGTGCGCTTCTTCCGCTGGGAGTAGGCGCAGCCCATGGCCGTGGCGCCGGAGCCACGCCTCGTGCTCGCGCCAGCGCGGCGAGCGTGAGCCGAGCAGGCGCCAGAAGCGCGGCGAGTGGTCCTGCACGTCGAGGTGGGCCACCTCGTGCTCCACGACGTAGTCGAGGATCTCGGGCGGAGCCAGCAGCAGCCGCCAGTTGAAGCTCATCGCTCCGCTCGTGGAGCAGCTGGCCCAGCGCGTGCGCTGACCCCTGATCTGCAGCCGCTCGTAGGTCCGCCCGGCGCGGGCCACGGCGGCGTCGAGGCGCGGCGCCACCTCGAGGCGCGCCCGCCGCCGGTACCAGGCCTCGAGGGCGTCCGGAAGCGCGTTCTCGGGGCCGAGCTTCACCGTCAGCTCCCAGCCGCGCCGCGCCACGTGCGCGCGCGACCGCGACCGCTCGGTCAGCACCCGCAGCGAGAGCCGCTCCCCGAGGTACGGAACCTCGCCCCCGTCGCACAGCCGCGCGGGTGGAAATTCGGCCTCCGACTCCCGCATCCGGCGGAGCGTCCGCTCGATCCATGGACGCTTTTCCTCGACAAACGGCTCAACGTTTCGCAGAGGGAAGTGGCGCGGAAGCACCACCTCCACGCCATCCGCATCCACCTGGATTCGCGCATGCAGAGCGCGATTCGAGCGCCTGATCCGGTACGGCGGGCCTGTCACCGGGACGAGGCTAGATCACCGATCGGTCGTAGGACATCCGTCCATATACCTCAGATCGGGGAGGTGGCGGCCGACAACCACATGGCGGCGTCGTCTTTTCCCCTACGGCGCCGCACGAACTTCAAGCATCACCACTGAGACAAGCAAACACTGAGAACAAGGAGCGGGGGACTATGAACTCGAACGATTCGCAGGGCCGTAAGCGCAGGATCTTCGTGACCTTCGCCGTCCTCGCCCTCATGGCGGGCGTGGCGGTCTTCTCGACGTCGGCCGCGTTCACGGCGACCTCGTCGAACCCGGGCAACCGCATCGAGGCCGGCACGGTCGCGGTCGGCGACAGCGACGCCGGCACCGGCGCCCTGTACAACGCCCTGAACCAGAAGCCGGGCTCGGGCAACGGCCCGACGGCCGCGTGCATCCGGGTGACCTACTCGGGCTCGCTGGCCTCGAGCATCAAGCTCTACAGCAGCGCGATCTCGAACGGCTCGCAGTTCCGCCTCAAGGTGGAGCGCGGCTCCGGCCTCACCGGCCCCGCCGCCAACATGAACTGCACCGGCTTCACGTCGTCGAGCACTCCGTTCGACGCCGGGCTCGACACCTTCCCGACGACCTACGCCGGCGGCATCGACGGCAAGGCGGCCGGGGCGGCCTGGTCCAGCGGCGACAG
>DASUYU010000168.1:0-3454 GCA_036377235.1 Thermoleophilaceae bacterium | reverse complement strand
TCGCGCGCCAGGTAGCGGTTCACCGACTCGAGCGCCGCCTTCGCCACGCCCATCCAGTCGTAGATCGGCCACGCCTTCGTGGCGTCGAAGTCCATGCCCACCAGGCTGCCGCCGCCGTCCATCAGCGGGAGGAGCGCCTCGGCCAGCGCCTTGAAGGAGTAGGCGCTCGTCCGGAACGCGATCTCCGCCGACTCGGCGGGGGCCGACATGAAGTTCCCGCCGAGCGCGTCGCCCGGCGCAAAGGCGATCGCGTGCAGAGCCCCGTCGAGCCCGCCCCAGCGGCCGCGCAGCTCCTCCGTCAGTGCCCCGAGATCCTCGGGGCTGTTCACGTCGAGCTCGAGCACGTCGGGCGGATCGGGCAGGCGGGAGGCCGCCCGCTCGGTCATCCGCCGCGTCCGCCCGAACCCGGTGAGGACCACCTGCGCGCCCTGCTCCTGGGCTCGTTCGGCGACCGTGTAGGCGATGCTGCCCTTGGTCAGGACGCCGGTGATGAGCAGGCGCTTGCCTTCGAAGGTCAGGCCCGCCACACGAGCTCCACGGTCGCGCGCACGACGAGGCGGCCGTCCTGGTTCAGGATGCGCAACGCGGTCTCGACCAGCCCGGTCTCCGCATCGAGCTCCTTCAGTGCCGTGATCTTCCCCTCGACGTGCAAGGCGTCGCCGATCTTCACAGGTTGCTTGAAGACGGCGTCGCCCACCCTGCGGAGCGCGACCACCCGGTCCGCGTCGAGCGGCAGGAGGCCGACCGCGAAGGACATCACGAGCAGCCCGTGGGCGATCTGCTCGCCGAAGCGGGAGCGGGCGGCCCAGTCCGGGTCGATGTGCTGCGGGTGAGCGTCGCCGGTGAGGTCGGCGAACTGGAGGATGTCCGGCTCGCGCACCGTGCGGGCGGCGGTCTCGAACCAGTCGCCCACGGCGAGCTCGTGGAAGGGCCGCTCGAACAGGCGCGCGGCAGCCGCTGTCATGCCGCCCGGGGTGATTTCGAGCTGCTCGACCGGCACGGACTCGGCGGGAGCGCCGGTAGCCGTCACGCCGGGCGCGGGCGGGGGCGAAAGCGCTTGCGGAGTGCGCGCATGAACTCCCGGGCGGCGGCCCGGTGGCCCTCCGCTCCGAGATGGAAGCCGTCCTCGGCGAAGCTCGAGCGCTCGCTCGTGACCGGATGGTCGAAGCCCTCGAGCAGCACGACCTCGTGACGCCGGGCCACCTCGCGGCAGGCGGCGTTGAACTTCCGCATCCCCCACTCCACGCGAATCCGCGACCGCGGCCGCAGGTCGAGGAACTGGGAGATGTCCGGGTAGGTCGCGGTGAGGATCATCACCTCGGGATGCTCGTCGCGCAGGCGCGTGAACATCCGCGCCAGCCGCGCGGCGTAGGCGTCGGCGTCCGGCCGCGTGTTGACCAGCACGTCATTCGCGCCGCATACGAGCGTCACCACGTCGGGCGACAGCTCGAGCGCCCGCTTCAGCTGCTCGTCCTCCACATGCTCGCTCGTCGCGCCGACCTCCGCGAGGTTGAAGTAGCGGCCGCCCAGCGAGCGGGCCAGCTGGTCCGGCCAGCGCGGCACGCCGGGCTCGGTGCCCGCGGTGAAGCTGTCGCCCATTGCCACGTAGGTGGTCACAGGGGGATGTTCCCTCCGCCGTTGCCGTACCCGCCCGCGCTCGATAGCGCCGACAGAGCGCCGGCCAGCCGGCGGCGCGTATCGCGCGGCTCGACCAGCTCGTCCACGAACCCCTCGCGCGCGGCGATCGCGGCCGACACGTGCTCGGCCTCGTACTCGGCCGCGAGCCGGTCCTGCTCGGCGGCCGGGTCGTCGGCGGCGGCGATCGCCTTGCGGTGCACCACGCCCACCGCCTGCTTCGCGCCCATGATGCCGATCTGAGCGTCGGGCCAGGCGAGTGAGAGATCGGCGCCGAGGTCCTTCGAGTTCATCGTGATGAAGCCGCCGCCGTAGGCCTTGCGCAGCACCACGGTCACCTTCGGCACCACGGCCTCGGCGAACGCGTGCAGGAGCTTCGCGCCGTGACGGATCACGCCGAGGTTCTCCTGCTTCGTGCCCGGCAGGAAGCCGGGGGTATCGACGAACACCACCAGCGGGATCCCGTACGCGTTGCAGGTGCGCACGAACTTCGCGGCCTTCTGCGACGCGTCGGCGTCGATCACGCCGCCGAGGTGCCAGGGCTGGTTGGCGATCACGCCCACGGCCCGCCCGTCGATGCGGCAGAACGCGGTGACCATGTTGCGCGCCCAGCGCGGGGCCACCTCGAGCATCTCCTCGTTGTCCACCACCGCGCGGATCACGTCGCGCACGTCGTACACCTTGCGTGCCGCCTCGGGCACGAACTCGGCAGGGTCGCGGTGGGGAACCGGCGCCGGTAGCCCGTGCGGCGGCGTCTCCCCCGCGTGTTGCGGAAGGTGCGCCAGCAGCTCGCGCACGAGGCCGACGGCCTCGTGGTCGTTTGCCGCCTGGAACTGGCACACGCCGTTCTTCGCGTGGACCTTCGGCCCGCCGAGCTCCTGGGCGTCCACGTTCTCGCCGGTGACCTCCTTCACCACGCCGGGGCCGGTGAGGAACATCGCCGAGCCCTCGGTCATGACGACGAAGTCGGTGAGCGCGGGCGAGTACGCGCCGCCGCCCGCCGACACCCCGGTGATCACCGAGATCTGCGGCACCTTGCCGGACAGCCTCACGCTCTCGCGGAAGATGCGTCCGTAGCCGGCCAGCGCGGCGATTCCGTCGTCCATCCGCGCGCCGCCCGAGGCGACGAAGCCGATGACCGGCACGCCCGCGCGGCCCGCGAGCTGCATCACGCGCACGATCGTGTCCGCGTGCGCCTCGCCGAGCGAGCCGCCGGCGAACGACTGGTCCTGCGCGTAGCAGTACACGGGACGGCCGGAGATCGTGCCGGCCGCGCCCACCACGCCGTCGCCCTCGCGCATGCGCTTCGACTCGCGCCGCGGGAGGACGGTCGAGCGGATCACGTGCAGCGATCCCGGATCGCAGAGAAGCTCGAGCCGATCCCTGGCCGTGACCTCACGGGGCTCCTTCAGGAGCGGCGAGATCCGCTCAGCGGGCATCCTGTCCGCAAGTGCGCTCATGAAGCCTCCAGGCAGATGACTGCGTTGTGGCCGCCGAAGCCGAACGCGTTCGACAGCCCGATCGCGCGGACGTCGCCGTTCTCCAGCGGGCGTGCCTCGTTCGGCACGTAGTCGAGGTCGAGCCCCTCGTCGGGCTCGCCGTAGTTCAGGGTCGGCGGCGCGATTCGGTCGCGCAGCGCCAGCAGGGTCGCGATCGCCTCCACGGCGCCGGCGGCGCCGAGCAGGTGGCCGATCGCGGACTTGGTCGAGCTCACCGGGATCTTCGCCGCCAGCTCGTCGCCGAGCGCGGTCTTGATCGCGTTCGTCTCGGAGCGGTCGTTCAGCGGCGTCGAGGTGCCGTGCGCGTTCACGTACAGCAC
>DASUYU010000167.1:0-2435 GCA_036377235.1 Thermoleophilaceae bacterium | reverse complement strand
CTGCTCCTTGCCGGCATCCCGGACACGGCGGAGGCGGTAGCCGCCCTCACGGTCCTCGCCGCCGGCACGGCTCTGTCGATGGCGGCGCTCTCATCAGCCTTCGGATACGCGATCACACGCGGCCCCGTGCTCACGAGGATGCTCGCTTTCGCGCCGGCCATGGGCGTCTTCACCCTGGCGTTCGGCGGCTGGTACATGCTCGGGGCAATCGGCGCGGTGCCCTACGTCCTATGAGCGCGCAATCGAAAGCCGACCCGGACGCCATCCTGGCCGAGCCCGTCTTCGCCGGCGGCCGCTCGAAGCCCTTCGCGGAGCTCACCACAGCAGAGGTCCGCGCCCGCGCCGACGAGCTGAAGTCCGCGACGGGCTGGGGCCCGACCGCAAAGGTCGGCTCGGTCGCCCTCGCCTGGTCCGAGCTCGCTCGCCTGATGGAGTCCACCGGCGCCCAAACGGTCGCCGACCTGGACCCAGCCGCCGTATCCGTACGAGCCCAGAAGCTCTGGATCATCCCGCCCGGCGGCAGCCTCCTCTAAGAGGGTCAGACCCCTTCATATTGTTAAGGGGTCTGACCCCTTCATTTTGTTAAGGGGTCTGACCCTCTGGGGCGAGGTTTGTTGTGGGGGCGATTTGCGTGGCATGCCACGCAAGCCCCGAGAGGAAGTTGCCGGCGGGATCTTTCACGTGTATGCCCGCGGCAACGACAAGCGGCTGATCTACCACGACGAGGTCGATCGTGAGATCTATCTCCGCCTGATCGCGGAAACGGTGGGGCGATGTCGCTGGCGATTGCTCGCCTACTGCCTCATGGAGAACCACGTGCATCTGTTGATCGAGACGCCGGACCCGAACCTCGGTGTGGGGATGCAGCGGTTCCACAGCGATTACGCGCTGCAGTTCAACCGGCGGCACGGGCGCTCCGGTCATGTCTTTCAGGGGCGGTATGGGGCTGTTCGTGTCAAGAGCGATGCGCAGCTGTGGGCGGTCGCCGCTTACGTCGCGATGAATCCGGTCGAGGCGGGGCTGTGCGATGCGCCGGGGGAGTGGGCGTGGAGCAGCCACGCGGCGACGGTCAATGGGCGAGGGCCGGCCTGGTTGGACGTCGGGCGCTTGCTCGTCTTCTTCGGCGCGGCCGGCGGCGACCCGCGGGAGCGGTACGCCGCGATGTTCCACGAGATGCACGAAGCCCGGCCGCGTGTGGGCCGGGCTTCGCTGGAGGGGAACTCGGTTGTGGATTCGCCGGGTGGGGCTACTGCGGGGGCTGCCCCATCTCGTTGACGGCCGTCACGCTGAAGTCCTTGTTCACCAGGACCTCCAGCTCCGTGCCGTCGGAGCGGCGGATGTGCGCCTCGTAGGGTGAGCCGTGGTCGGCATCCGTCTCGACTCGTTCGACGGTTCCCCCGCCGACCTTGTCGAGTGCGGCCTGGCGCACCTTCGCCGCCACGTCGCCGGTGAGCAACTCCTCGCGGACTCCGTTCGGCCCGATGTGGCCGCCCTGACTGGGGTCTCGGCCTTGACCGAAGCCCTGGTCGGGCGCGGTCGTCGAGTTGTCCGAGCTCGAGCTGCCGGAGCTGTCGTTCGCGTTGGTCGCCGCTGACACGCCGGCGATTCCGCCTGCGGTTCCGATCGCCGCGCATACCGCCGCGATCACGGTCGTCCTCATCATGTCCTTCCGTCCCATGGTCCTCCTCGGGAGTCGTGTTCCGAATGCGAGGAGGACCTTCGGGGGGCGCTGTAAGACGCCCGTTAGGTACGCGTAAGAGTGCTCTAAGACCTACGAGGCCGCGTCTTCGGCCTTCGCGAGCGCCCGTTCGGCGCGGGTGTGCGCCTTGCGGGCGGCGGCCTGGGCGCGCTTCGCGTCCTTGAGGCGGTCGGCCGTGGTGCGGGCGCGCTCGGTGGCCTCTCGGGCGTGCGCCTCCGCCGCCTCCGCGCGCTCCTGCGCGTTCCGGGCCGCGCGGTCGGCCGCCTCCAGCTCGCGCCGCGCGTGCCGCTCGTCGGTGCGGGCCGCGGCGAGCCGCTGCCGCCCCTGCGCGTCATCGGCGCCGCGCCGGGAGGAGCTCGGGCGGGCGGAGGAGCTCGGGCGGGCGGAGGAGTCCCGTTGGGGGGAGGAGTCCGCGCCGGGGGAGGAGCTCGGGCGGGCTGAGGAGCCTGCGCGGGGGGAGGAGTCCTTTGGCGCGCCGCGCGGCTTGCGACCGCGCGGCGCGCGTCGCGCCGCTGCTGGTCCGCCGGCCATCGCGCCGAAGCCGCCGATTGCCTCGCGCTCCTTCACCAGGCGGCCTGCTCGCAGCTCGGCGGCTGTGTCCTCGTCCAGTGCCGCCGCGTGCAGGGTCTCGGCCACCTTCTCCAGCAGGCCGCCGCTGCGCTCGCCCGCCTCGGTCGCCATCGTGGTCGCGTCCGCCGCCAGCCTTGCCACCAGTGCGCGCTCGTGGGCGGCCGCG
>DASUYU010000166.1:0-2198 GCA_036377235.1 Thermoleophilaceae bacterium | reverse complement strand
CGGCGGCGGAGCGCGCCGCGGAGCTCGACATCCAGATCGGCGACAGGGTGGTCGCGAACGGCGAGGACGTGACCGACGCCATCCGCTCGCCCGAGGTGTCCGAGGCGGCGTCGAAGGTCGCCACCGACCCGGCCGTGCGCGAGGCGCTCGTCAGGAAGCAGCGCGAGCTGCTCGGGAGCGGCGACTGGGTGGCCGAGGGCCGTGACATCGGCACGGTGGTCGCGCCGGACGCGGAGGTGAAGGTGTTCCTCACGGCCTCTCCCGAGGAGCGCGCGCGGCGGCGCGCGGAGGAGCTCGGGACCGACGTGGACACGGTGCTGCGCGACCAGGCGATCCGCGACGCGCAGGACCGGGACCGCGAGCACTCGCCACTGAAGCTGGCCCCCGGCGCGGTTGAGCTGGACACGAGCGGGCTGAACGTGGACGAGGTGGTGGCTCGCGTGGTGGATCTCGTGAACGAATCCAGATGAAGCGACCGGTCGTAGCGGTCGTCGGCTATCCCAACGTCGGCAAGTCCACGCTCGTCAACCGGCTGTCCGGCACGCGCGAAGCGGTGGTGCACGAGCAGGCCGGGGTCACGCGCGACCGCAAGGAGATCGACGCGGACTGGAACGGGGTCGGGTTCACGCTGATCGACACCGGCGGGGTGGACTTCGCGGGCGAGCACGAGATGGCCGAGGACATCCGCCGCCAGGCGCTGATCGCGCTCGAGGACGCGGACCTCGCCGTGCTCGTCGTGGACGCGCGCGCCGGCTTGCGCCCCGGCGACGCCGAGCTGGCGCGCGAGCTGCGCGGTGGCGGCGTGCCGGTGCTCGTGGCGGCGAACAAGGTCGACGACGCGCGCCAGTCCGGCCTCGCCGCCGAGTTCTACGGCCTCGGACTGGGGGACCCGCTGCCGGTGTCAGCCACGCAGGGGGTCGGCACGGGCGACCTGCTCGACCGGATCGTGGAGCGCCTGCCGGAGGCCGGCCCCGGCGCCGAGGAGACCGTCACGCGGCTGGCCCTGATCGGCCGGCCGAACGTGGGCAAGTCGTCGCTCGTGAACCGCCTGCTCGGCGAGGAGCGCGTGATCGTGACGGACGTGGCGGGAACCACGCGCGACTCGATCGACACCCGGATCGACTTCGACGGCCGCGAGGTGGTCCTCGTGGACACGGCCGGGCTGCGGCGCCGCACCAAGGTGGCCGGGACCGTGGACTACTACGCGCAGCTTCGCTCCGAGCAGGCGGCGGGCCGAGCCGACGTGGCGATCGTCGTATGCGACGCCACCGACGGCGTGACCACCGAGGACATGCGCATCGCCGAGCTGGCCATGAAGCAGAAGTGCGCGACCGTCATCGCGCTGAACAAGTGGGACGTGACCCGGACGGACCTCGAGGACGCCAAGGCGCGCGTGAAGCAGAAGCTCCGCCAGCGGCCGCAGGTGATGGCCGTGTCCGCGACCACCGGCCGAGGACTGAAGCGGCTGGTGGCCGAGGCGCTGTGGCTGGCGGACCGGTCGGCCCAGTGGATCCCGACGCCCGAGCTGAACCGCTTCGTGAGCGACCTCCAGGCCATTCGCCAGCCCCCGGCCGTGCGCGGAAAGCGCCTGCGGATCTACTACATGGCGCAGTTCGAGACGAAGCCGCCCCGCTTCGCGATCCAGGTGAACAACCGCGGCCTGGTCACGCGCGACTACGCCTACTTCCTCGAGAACCGGCTACGCGAGCGCTACAAGCTCGAGGGCGTGCCGCTCGTGATCGACTTCAAGACGTCAAGGGGGCGAAGCGAGCGGTGAAGTGCCGGAGCGCCGGCGGCTCGTCCACGATCCGGAGGCCGCGCAGGTCGCTCGCGCGCGCCGCCACGTGCTCGCACACCTCGATCACGTAGTCGATGTGCGACTGCGTGTATGTGCGGCGCGGGATCGCCAGCCGCACGAGGTCCATCGCGGCGGGCTCTTCGGAGCCGTCGGGCCGGCGGCCGAACATCACCGTGCCGATCTCGGAGGTGCGGATGCCGCCTTCGCGGTAGAGCGCGACCGCCAGCGCCTGCCCGGGGTACTCGAGCGGCGGGATGTGGGGGAGGAGCGCGCGCGCGTCGATGTAGACCGCGTGGCCGCCCACCGGCAGCACGACCGGAATGCCGGCGCGGTCGAGGGCCTCGCCGAGGTACGCCGTGGAGCGGATCCGGTACCGCAGGTAGTCCTCGTCCACGGCCTC
>DASUYU010000165.1:0-2248 GCA_036377235.1 Thermoleophilaceae bacterium | reverse complement strand
CACTGCCACGACGACCTGGGCGTGGCGGTCGCCAACTCCTTCGCCGGGATCGTGGCAGGCTGCCGGCAGGTCGAGTGCGCGATCAACGGGATCGGGGAGCGGGCGGGCAACGCGTCGCTCGAGGAGATCGTGATGCTGCTGCACGTGCGCGAGGCGGCGCACGGGCTGTGGACCCGCGTCGACACGCGCGAGATCGCGCGGACCAGCCGGATGGTGTCGCGGCTCACCGGCTACCAGGTGCAGCCGAACAAGGCGATCGTGGGCCGGAACGCCTTCGCGCACGAGTCCGGTATCCACCAGGACGGCGTGCTGAAGGAGCGCACCACCTACGAGATCATGGACGCGACCACGATCGGCCTCGAGACGAACTCGCTCGTGCTCGGCAAGCACTCCGGCCGGCACGCGCTCCGGAACGCGCTCGAGGAGCTCGGCTTCAAGGTCGACGGCGCGGCGCTCAACACCGCCTTCAAGCGCTTCAAGGAGCTGGCGGACAAGAAGAAGAAGGTCACCGCGCTCGACCTCGAGGCGATCGTCTCCGACGAGATGAAGCAGGCGCCCGCGGCCTACGAGCTGGTCTCGTTCGACATCGAGGCGTCCTCCACGCGGTCCCCGCTCGCGCGCGTGAGCGTGCGGCTGCCGGACGGCGAGGTGGAGTCGGGCAGCTTCACCGGCGACGGCCCGGTGGATGCCTTCTTCAGCGCCCTGAACGCGGCCACCGGCCACGAGGCGCGCCTCCGCGAGTACCACGTGTCGGCGGTCACCGGCGGGCGCGACGCGCTCGGCGAGGTGACCGTGCTGCTCGAGCTGGGCGGCCAGGTGTCCTCCGGCGTGGGCGTCTCGACGGACATCCTCGAGGCGTCCGGCAAGGCCTACCTGCGCGCGCTCTCGAACGCCCTGGCGAAGGACGTGGCCGCCGAGGCGGAGCGCATGCTCCAGCGCGAGGCCAAGAAGACACCCACCCCGTAAGGGGGCCTCCGTTCCTGCATCGGGGTTCACCGGCCGCGGATTGGGTAGCGGAGGCCGCATGAAAGGACCCATTCTCGCCGTCTGCTGTGCCCTCGCCCTCCTTGTTCCAGTTGCGGCCGCTGATGCGGCCAGCGGCTCGAGCAACAAGGGCAAGGTCGCCGTAGGCGCGAAAATCAAGCGTTTCGCGGTCGTGGACCGCAAAATCGTCGCCAGGGGCGTACTCACCGGCCGGGTTACCGGCGCAGGGTCCTCCCAGTCGGCCAAGACTCCGGTCACGTTCGCCGTGGCCGCGCGGGCCGGACGCTGCCAGGTTCTGACGCTGACCCTGAATGATCTGCAGCTCAGCTTGCTTGGTCTCAACGTGGACCTGAGCGAGGTGAATCTCCGGATCTTCGCGGTTCGCCGAGGTCCGAACAGCGGCATTCTCGGGCGCCTCTTCTGTGCGCTGTCTCGCAGCACGGTCCGGTTGGGCCGGGGTGCAAGCGTGGCGCACGCGCAGAAGGTTGTTCGCGCGCTCAACTCGCGGCTGAAGGATCACCCGATGCGGGCGTTCCACGCAGGCGCGGTGCTGAGGGACACGGGCGATGCCTCAGCCGCTCAGGCGGGCCAGTGCCAGGTGCTTCGACTCGTGCTCGGACCGCTGGACCTCAACCTCCTCGGCCTCGTCGTGCAGCTGTACGGGCCGTCGCGCAACCAGCCGGTCACGCTGACGATCACGTCGACCCCGGGCGGAGGCGTCCTGGGCGACCTGTTCTGCGGCCTGTCAGGCGGTCCCGCCTAGAACCAATACGATCGCGGCGCCTTGGCCGCCGAGTCCTTCACGATGCGCGACGGTGAACGCACCATCCGCTTCGGGGAGGGCACGGCGGCCGAGGCACCCGGTCTCCTGCCGGAGCACGGCTTCGGCGAGTACACGCTGCTGACCACACCGCGCGCGGCCGGCAGCGCGCCGCTCGAGCCCTCGAGGACGACGGTCGAGGTGCCGCCGGGGCTCGTGGACGAGATCTCCGCCGCGCTCATGCCCGACGCGGGTGACGGTCCGCTCGTGGCCCTCGGCGGAGGCCGGGTGATCGACACGGCCAAGGCGATCGGCGGCGTGACCGGAGCGCCGGTCGCGGCGATCCCGACGACGCTGTCGGGAGCCGAGCTCACGCCGTTCCACCGGACGCCCGCCGGCGTGGAGGGGGCCCAGATGGTGAGGCCCTCGCTGGTGGTGGCCGACCCCCTGCTGATGGCCTCCCAGCCCGAGCCCGAGCTGTGGGCCAGCGCGATGAACGCGCTC
>DASUYU010000164.1:0-2908 GCA_036377235.1 Thermoleophilaceae bacterium | reverse complement strand
CGTCGACGCCGCCCACGACCAGGTTCCCGCGCAGGCGGAGCCGCACGCCGCCGAACGGGAACCACACCCCGTGGTCACGCGCAACCGGCGCGAGGTAGCGGCGCCCGATCTCCATCCGGGTGGCGCCGCATCCCACGAACGGCCGCCGGTCGTCGAGCGTGCCCGTCCAACCGAAATCGTTGAAGCGGAAGCGCTGGGGCGGCTTCGGGGCGTTCGGCCGGCGCCACAGCTCACGCTCTACGCGGACGGTCACGTACCGGCCGATCAGGCCGGCCCAGCCCTCCGGCCCGTCGGGCGTGGGCGGCACCGCCTCGCGCACGGCGCGGACGACCGCCATCGCGTCAGCGAACGAGCGGATGTCGTGGAGCGAGTCCGTCGTGAACGAGGTGTCGAGGTCGGCGCAGGGCGGGTCGGGCGACTGGGCCGGCGAGCTGGCGCCGCCCATGAGCAGCGCGGCGCCGGCGAATACCGCCGCTGCGCAGGCCCCGACCGCTACGCGTGCGTGAAGCATGCTCGCGCCGTACCTTACGCTCTCATGCCGGTCGGATGGGCCACAGGGCCACTCGGCGGAGGTGCCATCGAGAGCTTCGGTGAGCGGCGGGCCGCTCGGGCGTGGTCGACGATGAAGGTCCCGGTCATCGTTGCCTCCATTACGTGCGGGCGGGCGGATTGGCACGCGATCGACTCGGCGATCACTCGCTCGGACAACGATGCGGCGCTCCGGCTCTGGGCCACGCTCGACGACGGCCCGGCTCAGGTGGAGGCGGTCCTGCGCCAGGCGGGCGACCCCGACACGGTGCTGGAGCGCGAGCCGGACCCGCGCGGCTGGAGCCCGTTCGGCCGGACCGTGTGGACGCTGGAGGCCGGAGCCACCTTCTACCGCGCCCTGGCGCGTGGCGAGCTGCTCGGCGCCGCCGACACCGAACGCGTGCTGGACGCAATGGCCCAGGTGGTCCCCGCGCAGTGCTGGGGGCTGGGACGGATCCCTGGCGTGCGCTTCAAGGGCGGCTGGGGGCCGAGCGAGGAGCCGGGCGGCGGCTACGAGGTGATCCAGTTCGGCATCGCCGGCGACTCGGTGCTGGCGCTGTCCGCCGTCGCCGCTGACTTCTCGTCCGCCCAGGAGCTAGCCTCGAGGCATGTGCCGCAACATCAGAACGCTTCACAACTTCGAGCCGCCCGCGACTGAGGACGAGATCCGCGCCTCGTCGGTCCAGTACGTCCGGAAGATCAGCGGATTCACGAAGCCGTCGCAGGCGAACGCCGAGGCGTTCGACCGCGCGGTGGACGAGGTGGCCGCGGTCACGCGCCGCCTCCTGGACGAACTGGTGACGAACGCTCCGCCGAAGGACCGCGAGGTCGAGGCGGCCAAGGCGAAGGCCCGCAGCGCCGCCCGCTACGCCGCCTAGGCGGACCCGGCAACCCGCAGCTCGATCGCGTCGCCGGGCGCCAGCAGCATCGTCAGCCCGTGCCGCGGGTCGCGCGGCGACCGGCGCTGCTCCCGCAGCACCATCGCCGACCAACTCTCCCCCGCGTCGAGCCGCGGCGCCAGCTCCGCCGCCAGCTCGCGCGGCACCCAGCCCACCTGCTCGCCGCCCGCGTGCACGGCGATGGCGTTCGGGTCGTGCTCGTTGCCCGGGTCGCGGCGGAGCTCGAGCGGGCTGCCCGGCGCCACGGCCTCCGACGCGGCGATCGCGTCCGCGTGGTGGCGGCCCGCTCCCGCCACGCCGGCCACCTGGAGGCCGCGCGAGGTGAGCTCGGGCGCGTCGCGGGCCAGGTAGCGGCCCGAGTCGGGGTCGAGGAGCTGATACCCGGCCACCCACACCTGCCCGCCGTCATCGGGGTACCAGTACCGCTCCTCATAGCCGGCGTCGACGACCACCGGCTGAATGTAGCCACGGGTGATCCCGCGCGCCGGCGGGTACGGGGTCCAAGTACCCGACCACATGGAGCCACACGTGACCCTGACAGTCGCCGAAGTGCCCGCCCCGAGCCCTCCGCAGCAGCCGGAGCCGTCCCCCTCGCCGGCCCCGCAGCCGGACCCGAAGGGGCCGGAGACCCCGGAGGAGCCGATCCAGCCGGAGCCGCAGCCGCCCAGTCCGGCTTAGGGCACGTCCTTCGACGGCGGGTCGTACGGGGCGGGCTCGTTGTCATGCGGGCTGCCGCCCTGCAGGTGGGGCGGCTCGTCCTCGTCCGGCCGCTCCTCGGCGGGCACGCCGCGGTGGCCGAGCGGTCGGTAGTCGGTCCCGGTCGTCGACGGGAACGTGAAGTGCTGCTCCACGCCCATCTCGGCGAGCACGTCGGCGACACGCTGAAGCGCCGCCTCGCGCGAGTCCGCCTCGAACCGCAGGTCGAACAGGCCCTCGTCGGGAGCGCCCACGTCCGCCTCGAGCCTCCGCGCCAGCTCGGCACGCGTCGCCTCGCCGGTGTGCTGGTCGGGGTCGAGGATCTCGAGAGTGATCTGATGGGTTCCCATTAGCGATTCTCTACCCGGGTAGGTAGGTGCAATGCAAGCAGAGACGCCCAGCCCTGGTCCAGGCCCCAGTCCGGCTCCGGGACCCGATCCCGGCGATCCCAGCCCGCCCGTGCCGGCCCCCGATCCCGGGCCGCCGCCGGACGAGCCGGTTCCGCAGATCTAGCGGCGCCGCTGCGGGAGCAGCCTGAAGCGGACGCGGTCCGGCGACGACACGTTGCCCGCGGCATCGCGCGCCGTGAGCGTCATGCGGTAGCGGCCCGGCCGCAGCGGATGCTTGAGGTCGAAGCGCCCCCGGAAGCGCAGCTTCTGGTCCCCGGCGGTCGCCTGGAAGCGCATCTTCCGGCGCACCTTGCGCCAGCGGCCGTTGACGCGCCGCTCGAAGCGGATCGTGTCCGTGCCCGCCTCCGACTGGCTCCACTTGATCACCGTGCCGAG
>DASUYU010000163.1:0-6997 GCA_036377235.1 Thermoleophilaceae bacterium | reverse complement strand
GGTGCTCGACCGGGACAACGTCGACACGGACCAGATCATCCCGAAGCAGTTCCTGAAGCGGGTGGAGCGCACCGGCTTCGGCGAGTTCCTCTTCTACGACTGGGCCAAGCAGCCCGGCTGGGAGCTGCCGAAGAACCCGATCCTGGCCACCGGCTGCAACTTCGGCTCGGGCTCGTCGCGCGAGCACGCCCCCTGGGCGCTCGAGGACTACGGCTTCGAGGCGGTCGTGGCGCCGAGCTTCGCGGACATCTTCTACTCGAACTGCACCAAGATCGGGCTGCTTCCGGTGACGCTCACCGAGGACGAGGTGAAGGCCGTGATGACGGCCGGTCGCGCGACCATCGACCTAGCAGCGCAGACCGTGAGCTGGGACGGGGGAGAGGCGTCCTTCGAGATCGACCCCGAGACGAAGCGGCGCCTGCTCGACGGCCTCGACGACATCGGGGTGACGCTGACGCAGGTCGACGCGATCGACCGCTACGAGGCCGAGCGCGAGCGCTCCGGCCCGGTCACCACGACGCTGACATGACCAGGCGGTGGGATGCGGCGGCGTATGACCGCGTCTCGGCGCCGCAGCTCGAGTGGGCCGAGAAGGTGCTGGAGCGGCTGCCGCTTGCCGGTGACGAGATCGTCCTCGACGCCGGATGCGGCTCCGGCAACGTCACTCGGCTCCTCCTCGACCGCCTGCCCCGCGGGCACGTGGTGGCGGTCGACTCGTCCGAGTCCATGGTCGAGCACGCGCGCCAGGCGCTCGACCCCGACCGCACCACGGTCCTCCAGGCGGACCTCGCCGAGCTGGAGCTGGACGAGCCGGTCGACGCGGCGTTCTCGAACGCCGTCTTCCACTGGATCCCCGACCACGACGCGCTGTTCGCCCGCCTGCACGCGGCGCTCAGACCCGGTGGGCTGCTCGTGGCGCAGTGCGGGGGCGAGGGCAACGTGGCCCGCTTCCACGCGGCGGGGCGCGAGGTGGCGGCGCGAGAGCCGTATGCGGAGCACCTGGCCGGCTGGACCGGCCCGTGGAACTTCGCCGGCGCGGAGGTGACCGCCGAGCGGCTCGAACGGGCCGGCTTCGCAGAGATCGACACCCGGCTCGAGCCCTATCCGATCACCCCGGAGGACCCGCTGGCGTTCGTGACGACGGTGTGCCTCGGCCCGCACCTCCAGCAGCTTCCCGAGGAGCTCCGCGCCGGCTTCGCGGAGGCCGTCTGCGACCGCGCCGGCTCCGAGCTGGACTACGTCCGGCTCAACATCGACGCGAAAAAGCCCAGCTAGAGCGCGAGAAACCGTGCAGACTCGGACGTTCGTCCGTCCCTGGACGGTTGCGTGTTGACTTGTTCCTCACCCGGGGGGATATTTCGCGCATGGCAGGGGTGCCTGTCCGCGTGTTGATCGCGGACAATCAGCAGTTGGCTGCGGCTGGAACGACCGCGGCACTCGATTCCGGCGACGGATTCGAGCTGGTGGGCGTGGCCGCGAGCGCGGCGCGGGCCGCCGAGCTCGCCGAGGCCGCGCAACCGGACGTGGCGCTCGTGTCCGCGCACGTGACCGGCGGCGGCGACGACGCGGTGCGGGCGATCCTCACGGCCTCGCCGGAGACTCGCGTGCTCGCGCACTCCGGCGACACGGACCACTCCGAGGTCGTGGCCATGCTCCGCGCGGGCGCAGGCGGCTTCCTCGTCCGGGGCGCGCCTCCGCGGAAGCTGATGGCCGCGCTGCGCGCTGCGGCCGATGGCGACACGATCTTCGACGGCACGGTCAACGGCGCCGTCCTCCGCGAGCTGATGGACCAGGTGCACGCGGCGAACCGCGGCCACGAGGCGATGATCACGAAGCGCGCCCGGATCCGCAGGGTCCTGGAGCGCGAGGAGTTCGACATCGTCTTCCAGCCGATCGTCGCGCTCGACTCGCGCGCGATCGTGGGCTACGAGGCGCTGTCGCGCTTCTCCGCCGAGCCGGACCGCGGTCCCGACCTGTGGTTCGCGGAGGCGCACGAGGTGGGCCTGGGGCCCGAGCTCGAGCTGGCGGCCATCAGGCTCGCCTGCGAGCGCTCCCGCGATCTCCCCGAGGGCATGTTCATGGCGGTCAACGTCTCGCCGGTCACGACTGAGCGCCCGGAGCTCTTGGCGCTGCTGGCCGGCTGCCAGGTAAGCGAGGTGGTGCTCGAGGTGACAGAGCACGCCCGCGTGGAGGACTACCGCCGCTTCCGCGTGGCGATCGCGCGCGTGCGTGAGCTGGGCGCGCGGCTGGCCGTGGACGACGCCGGGGCCGGCTTCGCGAGCCTACGCCACATCCTCGAGCTGGACGCCGAGCTGATCAAGCTGGACGGCTCGCTCACCCGCTCGCTCGAGGACGACCCGCGCCGCCGCTCGCTGGCCGCCGCCCTGATCGAGTTCGGACGCGAGAGCGGCGCCTCAGTCCTGGCCGAGCACATCGAGTCGGAGCTGCAGCTCGTCGAGCTGCGCCGGCTGGGCGTGGACTACGGCCAGGGCTTCCACCTGGGCCGCCCGCAGCGCCTCCCGGCAGCGGCCGCTTAGGCCTCCCCGGCGCCTTGTGCTTCCCGCCATGCGGGCGTACCGTCGTTGCATGCGATCGGCATCGTGTCGGTCGATCGTCGTTCGGGCCGCTCTTGTGCTCACAGGACTTGCGGCCACCGCCGCGATTTCTGCCCCAGGGGCCACCGCAACGATGCCGGGCAGGAACGGAGCTTTCGCTTTCTGGCTCAAGGACATCGACGATCTTCTTGGCGAGTACCTCCTCGGGGTGCACGCCGGGCTCGTGTCCGCGGACGGCACCGGCAAGCGCTTCATTGCCGATGGGCTGGACCCGACGTTCTCGCCCAACGGCCGGATGCTTGCCATCTCGGCAGAGCCAGCTCGCGGCGGCATCGTCCTTCGCAGGCTCGACGGCCGGCAGGTCCGGCGGCTGACGACGGCAGATGACCACGGACCGACGTGGTCGCCGTCGGGCCGGCGAGTCGCGTACGCACGGCTCCACTGCGAGGAATCCGTGGTCGACTACGCCCCACCGGTCTGCAGCTCGCAGGGCATCTACGCGATCGGCGTGGACGGGCGAGACGAGCAGGTTCTGGCCGGGGACGGCCTGGAGCCGGCGTGGTCGTCGACAGGGGAGCTCGCGTTCGTGCGCTCCACCCGGCCGTACTGGCTGGGCGGCACGAGCCCCGGAGAGGGCGGCATCCATGTGGTGGGGGAGGACGGGATCCCTCGGCAGATCGTCCCTCGGGGCTCCTCGCCCGACTGGTCTCCGCAGGGCGACCGCCTCGTCTTCAGACGCAGGACGGGACATCATTGGGCGCTGTTCGTGGTCGGGGCCGACGGCAGCGGCCTGCGACGCCTGCTCGCCACGCGAGACCGTCTTGCGAGCCCGGTGTGGTCCCCCGACGGAGAGCGGATTGCGTTCCTCCAGCGGCGGGCCGTCTTCTCCATCTCGCCGGCCGGACGGAACTATCGGCGGCTGTTCGGCCGGCTTTCGTGCGGGCCCTGCGACGGCGCGGAGGGCGCGGACGGCATCGCCTGGCAACCACGGCGCTGACTCGGCTAGGGGCCGGTCTCGGCCGCGCGGCGCGCGGCGTCCACGTCCCAGTAGAGCGCCAGGCGCGTGATCTTGCCGTTCCGCATGGTGAACAGCGACGCGACGTCGGCGCCCACGCCCGCTCCGCTCTCCTTGCCGCTCGCCTCGATCCGGTTCTGGACCAGGACGTTGTCGCCGAAGGCGGTGAAATCGGTGGCCTTGGAGCGGAAGTCCTCGAACGCGCCGAGCGTGGACCGCCACGTGTCCCACATCGCCTGAATGCCCGTGACCTTCGTCTGGTGCGGCCAGTCCGCCATCTCGAACTCGATATCGGGATCGAAGTCGTCGACGTCCGAGAAGTCGCCGCGCGCCCACCCCTCGTACACCCGCCTGACGATCTCAACGTTCTCCTCGGACACGGAGGGCGAGTATCGCCCAATTCCCAACATGACGTTCGCCATCCAACGGGCCGTCGGGCGGAGGGGCTGGGGGAAGGCGAGGCGCTTCCGCGTGCGCTCGAAGGCCGGGGCGAACCGGCGCAGGTTCTCCGGGCGGATCGGGAGGAAGCGGCTGAAGCCGGGCCGCTACCGCGCGACGCTCGTGGCGCGCGACCCCGCCGGCAACGCGTCGCACCCGAAGCGACTGAAGTTCAGGATCGTGCGGCTGAAAATCGGGATTCGCCCCGACGGTATCTAGGATCAGCCGCCGTGGCCAAGCGAATCGTCCTCCTGCCCGGTGACGGCATCGGGCCCGAGATCATGGCCGCGGCGCGCGAGCTGCTCGAGGCCGTGGGCGAGTTCGAGTTCGACGAGCGGCTGGTGGGCGGGGCGTCGATCGACGCGCACGGCACGGCGCTCACCGACGAGGTGCTCGACGCCTGCCGGAGCTCGGACGCGGTCCTGCTCGCCGCGGTCGGCGGCCCGAAGTGGGACACCACCGATCCGGACGCGCCCCGTCCGGAGCAGGGCCTCCTCGGACTCCGCAAGGAGCTCGGGCTGTTCGCCAACCTGCGCCCGGTCAGGCCCAGCCCCGCGCTGCTCGACGCAAGCCCGCTCAAGCGTGACCGGATCGAGGGCACCGACCTGCTGGTGGTCCGCGAGCTCACCGGCGGTATCTACTTCGGGGACCGCGGGCTCGACGGCGACACCGCCCACGACACGTGCGTCTACTCCGAGGGCGAGATCGAGCGGATCGCCCGCGTTGCCTTCCGGCTCGCCCGCAGGAAGGTGACGAGCGTGGACAAGGCGAACATCCTCGAGACCTCGCGCCTGTGGCGGAAGACCGTCGAGCGGGTGGCCGAGGGCCACGAGATCCCGTTGGAGCACATGCTCGTCGACAACGCCGCCATGCAGCTCGTCTCGCGCCCCGCGGAGTTCGACGTCCTCCTGACCGAGAACATGTTCGGCGACATCCTCAGCGACGAGGCCGCGATGCTCACCGGCTCGCTCGGAATGCTGCCGAGCGCGTCGCTCGGCGAGTCCGGCCCGGGCCTGTTCGAGCCGGTGCACGGCTCGGCGCCCGACATCGCCGGCACCGGCACGGCGAACCCGCTCGCCATGTTCGGCTCCGTGGCGATGATGCTGCGCCACGGACTCGCTATGGAAGACGCTGCTGCTGCCGTAGAATCGGCCGTGGACCTCGCGCTCGGGAAGGGCCTCCGGACTCCGGACCTGGGCGGGGACGCATCGACAGAGGCCGCCACCCGGGCGGTACTCGCGAACCTCTAGGAGCACCTGTACGTGAACACCGCCGACCTCATTTGGCTGAACGGAGAGTTCGTCGCCTGGGAGGACGCGAAGGTACACGTACTCACGCACGCCCTTCATTACGGGACCGGGGTGTTCGAGGGGATCCGGGCGTACGAGACGCCGAACGGCACCGCGATCTTCCGCAACCAGGACCACCTGGAGCGGCTCGAGAAGTCGGCCAAGCTGTACTACATGGAGGTGCCGTACTCGCGCGAGCAGCTGCGCGAGGTCACCCACGAGCTGATCGCCCGCAACGGTTTCAAGAGCTGCTACATCCGGCCGCTCGTGTGGCGTGGATACGGGCCGATGGGCCTCAACCCGCTGGACAACCCGGTCGAGGCGATGGTGGCCGTGTGGGAGTGGGGCGCCTACCTCGGCGAGGAGGGGAAGCGGAAGGGCGTGCGCGCGCGGACGTCGTCGTACCGGCGGATCTCGTCGGAGTCGCTGATCCCGCACTCGAAGGCCTCGGGCCAGTACCTGAACTCCGTGCTCGCCAAGATCGAGTCGGTGAAGGCCGGCTACGAGGAGGCGATCCTCCTCGACGACAAGGGCTACGTGTGCGAGGGCACCGGCGAGAACGTGTTCGTGATCAAGGACGGCGTGATCCACACGCCCGGCCAGGCGGACGCGATCCTCGACGGCATCAACCGCAAGTCGTGCATCCAGATCGCGCGCGATCTCGGCTACGAGGTGATCGAGCGGAACATCGCGCGGGCCGAGCTGGCGCTTGCGGACGAGGTGTTCTTGACCGGGACCGCCGCGGAGCTCACGCCGATGCGCGAGATCGACGACATCGAGATCGGCCCGCCCGGCCCGATCACGCGCGAGGTCCAGGGCGTCTTCGAGGACGCGCTGTGCGGCCGCGACGCCCGCTACGCGGACTGGCTCGATCTCGTGCCGGTGCCCTCTCAGGCTTGAACGTCACCGTCTACGACACCACGCTCCGCGACGGGATGCAGGGCGAGGGGATGTCGCTGTCCGTGGACGAGAAGGTCCGCGTGGCGCATGCGCTCGATGACCTCGGCGTGCACATCATCGAGGCCGGCTTCCCCGCGTCCAACCCGAAGGAGGAGGCGCTCTTCGAGCTGCTGGCGAAGGAGAGCTTCTCGAACTCGGACGTAGCCGCTTTCGGCATGACGCGGCGGCGCGACGCTCGGGCTGAGGACGACGAGGCGCTGCGGCTCCTGGCGGGGTCCTTTGCGCCGGTCTGCACACTGGTGGGGAAGACCTGGTCCCTGCATCTCGAGAAGGTCACGCAGGTCGATCCCGAGGAGAACCTGCGGATGATCGCGGACTCGGTGGCGTTCTTGGCCGGCCAGGGCAAGCGCGTGATCTACGACGCGGAGCACTTCTTCGACGCCTTCCGCGACGACGCCGAGTACGCGCTGCGGTGCGTGCGCGCCGCCGCCGAGGCGGGCGCGGAGAACGTGACGCTGTGCGACACGAACGGCTCGTCGCTGCCGGCCGAGGTGAGCGCGGCCACGGCGCGGGTGGTGGCGGAGCTGGGCGACTCGGTGCAGATCGGCATCCACACGCACGACGACGCGGGCTGCGCGGTGGCGAACTCGCTCGTGGCAGTCGAGGCCGGCGCACGGCTCGTGCAGGGCACGATGAACGGCTATGGCGAGCGCTGCGGCAACGCGAACCTGATCTCGATCCTCCCGGCGCTGGAGCTGAAGCTCGGGTACGAGTCGATCGGACGGGACCGGTTGCGGCGG
>DASUYU010000162.1:0-3344 GCA_036377235.1 Thermoleophilaceae bacterium | reverse complement strand
CCGCGCTGCTAGCGGTGTAGCGGCTCCTTCATCGACTCCGTCTCCGGCGCCTCGATGTAGGGCTGCTTCTCCTCGGTGTCCTTGCCCTCCTCGTGGTACACCGACTCGGCGTTCACGGCCCAGATGTCGTGGTCCGCGCCGTCCACGAGGTTGTCCACGGCGCGCATGGCCGTGAGCATCGAGTGGTCCGAGTTGTTGTACCTGTGGAGCCCGTTGCGGCCCACCTGGATGTAGTTGTCCAGGCCGTCGAGCCACGAGCGGATCGTCGACACCCGCTTGTCGTACTCGGCGTCGTACATCGGGTACGCCTTGGGCACCCGCTCCACGAAGCCGAACTCGAGCTGGTCGCGCCTGGCCAGCCCGAGCTGCTCGAGCTCGCGCATGCCGAGCTGGACGAGATCCTCGTCGGACGTGTTCCACAGCTCGTCGCCTGCGAAGCAGAAGAACTCGAGCCCCACGCACGCCTTCTCCGGGTCCGGCACCATCCACGGGCTCCACGAGCGGAAGTTCTGGATCCGCCCGACGTTCACCTTCGGGTCGTGGATGTAGATCCAGTTGTCCGGGAAGAGGTCCTCGCCGTTCAGCACGACCGCGACGGTCAGGAAGTCGCGGTAGCGCATCCCCTTCGCCGCGGAGATCACCTCGGGCTGCGGATGCGGGCTCGCCATGCCGACCGCGTTTCGAAGCGGCAGCGACGAGATCACCGCGGAGGCCTCGAAGACCTTGTCGCCCACGTGCACCCGCACGCAGCGATCGTCCTCGAAGTCGAGCTGGGTGACCTTGTGGTTCAGGAGCACCTGACCGCCGAGCTTCTGGATGTCGTCGGTCATCGTCTCCCACATCTGGCCGGGGCCGTAGCGGGGGTAGTTGAACTTCGAGATCAGGCTCGTGACCTTGTCGTCCTTGTTCCCGAAGAACGCTGACCAGGCGGCGCGGAAGAACGAGAGGTTCTTGATCCGCTGGGCGGCCCAGTCGGCGCGGATCTCGGACGTGGGCACGCCCCAGACCTTCTCCGTGTAGGACTTGAAGAACTGGTTGAAGAGCCACCGCCCGAAGCGGTTGGCGACCCACTCCTCGTAGGTGGTCTCCTTCCCCTTCGGCTTGACCGCAGCCCAGAGGTAGGAGAAGAGCGCCTTCGTCAGGTCGACCGGGCCGAGCTTCTTCATCACGTCCGGGCCCCGCAGCGGATAGTCGAGGAACTGCGCGCGCCCCTTGCGGTCGCGCCAGTAGATCCGCGACATCCGCGGGCGCTCGAGGAACTCCTCGCGCATGATCTCGTGCCAGAGGTCGTCGACCTCCTTGACCTTCGTGAAGAAGCGATGGCCGCCCAGGTCGAAGCGGTAGCCGTCGCGCACGGCGGTCTTGGCGATGCCGCCCACCTGGTCCTCCGCCTCGAGCACCACCACGGGCAGGCCCTTCTTAGACAGCAGGTACCCGGCGGTGAGACCCGCGGGACCGCCGCCGAGGATCACCGTCGGCTTCTCGGCCATGTCGGGCCGGGCGAGGTTCGCTGGAGGCTGAGGCTTCGTGTTGTTATCGCTCATTCGTCTTCTTCTCGTAGATGACGCCACGGACTCCGATGCGGGTGGCTCGGCGGTACCGGATCGGCACCGCCTTCACCGGCTCGAGACGCGGGTCGTGCGCCAAAGCGGCGCCCCACTGGGCGCCGCGGCGCCTGACCAACTCCGTCCAGGGCGCATCCCAGTCATCCGCACGTGAGGTCACGGGGTACACGATGAGGATCCGCCCGCCGGTCGGCAGACTAGCAATCAGCGGGTCGAGGTTCTTCGATGGAGTGGCGGCCTTCAGCTTGTCGTAGCCGTCGGTCCAGTCCATGATCATGTCGTTCTTCACCGGCCCCATCGGGTTGGCGAAGCGCAGATCGGGCGCCCCGCCGAGCCGCTCGAGGTGGTACGCCAGCAGCGGTCCCTGCTCGGGCTGCATGGAGATCACGACGTCGCCCCTGTGGAGCTCCGGCACCGCGTCGGTGCGCAGGTCGGAGGCGTTCGACTTGTTCTCGAGCCCGTAGCTCTTCGGGATCGCCCAGATCCCGACGATGATCGCGAGCGAGACGAGCCCCAGCGTGCCGGCGCGCGCCAGGCCGAGCGCGCCGAGCAGCAGCATCGGGCCGAGCAGCACGCCGAGGTAGCGGGTCGTCCAGGCGGGCGAGACCTGCGAGACGATCCACGCGACCGCCAGCGTGCCGAGCACGATCACGGCGCCGGACAGGAGCGCGGTCCGCTCCTTGTCGTCGACGCGTCGCGCGAGGATGGCCGCGATGCCGGACCCGGCGGCCAGGACGAGCGCCACGGTGGGCGTGCCGCCGCCGAGGAGCGAGCGGGTGATCTGAATGGGCGCGCCGAAGTTCGGCGGGTTCAGCCACGGCGCGCCTGTGTGCTGCACCTGGTGCAGCAGCGTGGGCACCCACGGGAGATACAGGAGGCCGACGCCGCCGAACCCGATCAGCGCGTCCTTCCACAGGCTCGAGCGCACCTCGGACACGTACCAGCACGGGATCAGCCCCAGCGCGAGCCCGGCGCCGAGGAACAGCCCCCAGTTGTGCGTGTAAAGCATCCCCGCGAGCAGCACCATGAAGACCGGCAGGTACTGCCTGCGACCGAACGCGAACACGTGCAGGAACGCCGCGGTGGCGAGCAGCGACATGACGAGCATGAGCGAGTACATGCGCGTCTCCTGGGCGTACGCCGTGAGGAACGGGTTGACCGCGCAGAGCGCCGCGCAGAAGAGCCCCGCCCGGCGGCCGAACAGGCTCCAGCCGGCCCACAGGCCGCCCGGGACGGCGATCAGCGAGATCGCGACGGACAGCGCCTGCGTCTCGGCCGGACCATCGCCGAACAGGTCCATCCAGACCGAGAGCAGCATGTAGTAGAGCGGTGGCGAGCCGTCCACCCGCAGCGTCCCGGGGATGTCGAGGAGCGGCTGCGAGGCGATCCCGATCGACAGCCCCTCGTCCATCCACAGCGAAGCGCCGAGCGAGTCCGTGCGCAGGTACGCGGACACGAGCAGCAGCCCGAGCAGCACCAGGGTCGGGAGGACCCAGCTGTTCGGGAGCGAGCCGAGCCGCGGCAGGGCTCGGGGGCGGGAGGCGACGCTTGCCACCGGGCGATCCTAGTGAGCGCCCCGCACCGTTAAGGCGGTTCGCAGCGTCACTTGCCGGATCACTTGCCGATCACCTCGACCTTGCGCAGGCCGGGGCCCTCCTCGCCGCTGGGCGCCGCGGTCGGCGCGTTCGGCCCCGCCGCGGGGCAGCCCTTCTTCGGATCGTTCCCGACCGGCGGCACGGTGAGCAGGCGCCACTTGCCGTGCTGGTCCACCAGCCGGTA
>DASUYU010000161.1:0-4201 GCA_036377235.1 Thermoleophilaceae bacterium | reverse complement strand
CAGCCCGCTCTGCCTGGCTTAGCGCCTGCGCTTCGGCCGGAGCGTTACCCGAGTCCGTGAGGTCACGCTCGCGTTTCGGCTGTCGTGGGCCGTCAGCGAGGCGACCGCCTTCAGCTTCCGCTTCCTGAATACCAGGCGACGGACCCGCTTCGACACGCGGAACCTCACGTTCTTGGTCGCACCCGCCTGCACTCCTGAGAACGACACGCGCGCGAGCCGGCGGATCCGCTTCCGTTGGGCCGCCGGCAGGGCGATCTTCGAGGCGCTCTTGATCACCGCGCGTCCGCCGCAGGGGCCCTGCGCCAGCGCGGGGCAGGCGATCGCGAGCACGCCTCTGCCTCTCGAGTTGATCCGAATCGTTCGCTTCGCGAGTGACACGCCCGCGAAGGCCGCGAGCGGGGGCGGGGGCGGCGCCGGGACGAAGCGAGCGAAGGCGACCGCGGAGCCAGGGACGTCGCTGACCGCGTACACGGCGGAGCCATTCGGGGCGACCGACACCGATCTCGGCCGCAGGATCCCGGGCGCCTGACCGTGAGTCGCGCCGGGCACGGCGTCGCACGTGGAGGTGCCGGTGTCTGCCAAGCAGCCGTCGAATGCGAGCGCTCCGGTGGGGTCGACCCTGAAGACGCCGATCAGCGAACCCGAGAGGTCGGCGGTGTAGAGACTTGCGCCATCGGCACTGATCGCGAGCCCGGAGCTGTTTGCACCGAGCGATCTGCCGTGCGTCGACCCCCCGGCGCCGTCGCACGCGGCCGACCCCACCGCGGCGAGGCAGCCTTCGCTCGTCAGGCGGCCGGGTGTCGATCCTCCCCCGTCGCGCCTGAAGACGGCCAGCTGTCCCTGCCCCCCGACGTACACGTGAAGGCCGTCCGGGCTCACCGTCGGTAGCTGCGGGTTCCCTATGCCCGGCGCCCGCCCGAGTGTGCTGCCCGCAACCGCGTCGCACTTCGTGCCCCCGAACGCGCTGTCAGCGAGGCAACCGTCGCTCACAAGGCGGCCGGGTGTTGCGCCGCCTACGTCGCGGGCAAGCACCGCGATCGCGGCTTGGGCGTCCGTCAAGTAGACCGTGCGCCCATCCGGGCTGACACCGATGGCGTCCGGAACAAACAGCGCGGGGGCACGAGCGTGCGTGCTTCCCGATACCGCGTCGCAGGTGGCGACGCTCGAGTCCGCCAGGCATCCGTCGCTCGTCAGCTTCCCGGCCGCCGGCCCGCCGACCTCCCGCTTCAGGACCGCGACGGTCTTCGAGTTGATTCCCGGGACGTAGAGGTTGGCCCCGTCCGGGCTGACGGCTAGGCGGAGTGGTCCGCCGAGACCCGGCGCCTGTCCGTGCGTCGTGCCCGGCACCGCGTCACAGGTCGTGACCCCCGAGTTCGCGAGGCAGCCCTCGCTCGTCAGGTGGCCGAGCGTCGCCCCGCCGGTATCGCGGCGGAAGACGGCCACGGTGTTCGAGTCGTAGCCCGCGACGTACACGTGGGCGCCATCGGGGCTGACCACGACGCCGCCGGTGCCCCCGTTGCCCTGCTTGATTCCCGTGGCCGCCACCGGGCATGGATTAGAGCCGCCGAGCGTGGCGTCGCCGATGCAGGTCACGTACGCGAGGCTTCCATCGGGCTGGACGGCGAACTGCACGACCGTGCTGAGGCTCATGACCGCGTAGACGCTCCGGCCGTCCGGGCTCACCGTGACGTTGTCGCTCAACCCTCCCGCGCCGTTCAGGCCCGGCTGTGACGTGCAGCCCGTCACGGCCGCGGTCGAGAAGCAGTTGAGTGGCGTGAGCTGGCCCAGCGTCTGCGCGGAGGCCGCTGGGACGAACGCGGCGGCCAGCGCCGCCGCGGCGAGCGCCACAATTCCCCCGGTCAGACGGCGAGGCGGGCCAGTCGCCTGCTGCACGTGCCCACAGTACGCGCACCGCCCGACGGCCGCCACTCTCGCGCTAGGCTGACCACGCAGCGCCGACGTAGCTCAGCCGGTAGAGCACCTCCATGGTAAGGAGGGGGTCCGGGGTTCGAGTCCCCGCGTCGGCTCTACGAAATCCCTGCACTTCGGGCTTTTTTGCGTTCTGGCGCAGCGTGGAGGCGTCTAGAAACGAGAGAGGGGGTCGGGGTTCGTTCCGCTCTCCAGGAAAGGCCTGCAAATCGGCCAGTTCGCTAGCCCAGCGTGTTGCGCCCGCCGGGCACGAGAAGGAGTTGGGGCCGGAATTGGGGTCGAGGGGGGCCCAAGCCCTGCGTTGCCGGCGATGTGCCGAGCAGCCCGTTGTCCCACTAGCCGCTACTCCTCGCGGCGCTGGCGCTTGAGCAGCTGCTGCTATATCCGCCGCGTCAGCGTCGGGTCGGTCTGGCCCGCCTGCGCCATCATCCGGCGGACCGATCTGCACATTTGTCCACCGTCCGGGCGATGGGACCACTACGAGCGGATCGAGTTGCTGCCGAAGCCGGAGCGTGTGGGCGGCCAGCGCCGCTACACGACGGACGTGCTCGGCAAGCTCGGCTTCATCGGGGTGGCCCAGAGCGCCGGCTTCAGGCTGGCGGAGATCAGGGCACTCATCGAGGGCGTCGACTCGTCGAGCGGGATGGGCGAGCAGATGCGCGTGCTCTCGACCAAGAAGCTCGACGAGGTCGAGGCGCTGCTAGAGCGCACGAAGGCGATGAAGGGCTGGCTCGAGGTCGCGCAGCAGTGCGGCTGCGCGACGCCGGCCGAGTGCGCGCTCTTCGACGCGCCTGAAGAGGCGCTTGCCGACCCCGATCTCACGCTCCGTCTGGTCCAGGTGGGCGGCAAGGACTGTCGCCGGCCGGCGTAGCTCTGAGTCCGCGTGCTTCGGCTCAGCGCCCCGGCGCGGACAGCCGTTCCGTCCCGACGATGAGGTTCCAGGGCTCGATGCGCGCGATCGCGAGCCGGTCGGTGTGCACCCACGGGTCGTCGGCGAGGCGCTCCCGGATCTCACCCTCGGTGTTCGCCTCCATGATCAGCAGGGCGCGTAGGCGTGCGGTCTCGGTTCCGGCGAGCGGCCCCGCGAAGAGGACCAGGCCTTCGTCGGCGAGGTTGTTCATGAAAGCGGCGTGGTCGGCCACGTCTGGCTGGGCGGCGATCCCGCCGTCGATCCAGCCCGGGCCCGCTTCGCGGATGACGGCGTAGTAGCTCATCGTGCGCGGGCGATCAGTGAATGGAATGTGTTCTGGAGCCGGTAGCTGCCGTCGACGGTGCGGTGGCTGGCGAGTCCGCTCACGATCGCGTCCTTGACGTCGTCCTCGCGGTCGGGGCCGACGAGGACGGCGATCCCGGCGGGTGCGACGAGCGCGCGGCGGACGGTGTCTTCGTCCCTGAACTCGTAAGACCAGGTGCTCTCGAACGTGCTCCCGGGGTCGAGGCCGGCCTCGGCGGCCATGTGCTCGAGCACACCGGGCTCGGAGTAGTCGGGCTCGGCTGGCGCGTCCGCTGGGCGCGGTGGGAAGAAGCGGCGGACGATCGCCTTCATCGCCTCGAGGTCGTTGCGCTCGTGCGGTCCCCACACCTGGATGACCACCGGTGCCCCGGGCTTGGCCACGCGGCCCGCCTCACGGAGCGCGGCCACCATGTCGTTCGCGAAGAAGAACGAGTTGAAGCCGGTGATCAGGTCGAAGGTGTCGTCCTCGTATGGGAGCGACTCCATGTCGCCCACGCGCAGGTCGGCGTGCGGGAGCCGCTCCCGCGCCGCGGCGATCAGCGACTCGGATGCGTCGAGCCCGAATGGCTGCGCGCCGCGGTCCGCGACGAGGCGGAGAAACACCCCGACGCCACAGCCGATGTCCAGCACACACTGCCCCGGCTCGACCGGGACGCGCTCCAACGCGGTCTCGTAGGTCGGAACCTGTTGCTCCTCGCTCTGCGCCCAGTCGCCGGGCCGGGCGCCCCAGAGCGGTCCCCAGCGCGCCGCGCTCCCTTGCAGCTCGACACCGTCGGTCGTGGAAGCCATGTCCGCCCCTCTCGTTAGCCTATGTTCTATAGGCCTTAATGACTATGATACATAGGTTTGTCAAGCACTGAGCTCACACTCTTCTCGTACGAGGTCCTCGCGCTGGTGGGGCGCGAGGGCGCCGGCGCGCACGACCTGCTGCGGCTGGCGAAGCGCGGGCGGATGCTTGCCTGGGCGGGCGAGAGCCAGTACTACACCGAGCCGAAGCGGCTGGCGAAGCTCGGCTACCTCGACGCGCGCAAGGAGCCC
>DASUYU010000160.1:0-4791 GCA_036377235.1 Thermoleophilaceae bacterium | reverse complement strand
CGGCACGCCGGCCTCGCCGGCCACGGCCCTCGCCAGCAGCGTCTTGCCGGTTCCCGGCGCGCCGGCGAGCAACACCCCGCGCGGGATGCGCGCGCCCAGGCGGCGGTACTTGTCCGGGTTCTTCAGGAAGTCCACGACCTCCGCGAGCTCCTGCTCGGCCTCCTCGATCCCGGCCACGTCGTTGAAGCTCACGTCCTGCGTCGCCGACTCCACCCTGCGCGCCCGGCTGCGGCCGAACTGGCCCAGCACGCCGCCGCCGCCGGCCGCGCCCGCCGCGCGGCGGGCGAACCAGACGAACAGGAGCACCAGCAGGATCGTCGGCCCGAAGCTGAACAGCAGCGTCTGGAGCAGCGAGCGCTCGCCGGGCGGCTCCGCGTTGATCACGACGTTCTGCGTCTCGAGCAGGCTCGAGAGCTGCTGCCGGTTGGCGAAGATCGGAATCTCGGTCTCGAAGCGGGTGGCCGAGTCGCCCTTGTAGGTGACCTTCTTCTTGAAGTCGCCCTTGATCGTGTTGCCGCTGGCCGAGATCTCCTTGACGTTCCCGCCCCGGACCTCCGTGAGGAAGGTCGGGTTGTACGGCACCTTGATCTTGTTCTGGGGCGGCGCGAACACCGCGACGATCAGCCAGTTCAGGACGAACAGCCCGAGCAGGATCGCGATGAAGCGGCGTGGGCTCCAGGGGATCATCGGCTGGCGCTTCGGCGCGCCGCTCACGCGTACGTTGCCGCGGCTCGGATCCGGCGGCGGGGGCGGAGTGCGCGGGTCAGGAGCGCGAGCCTCGTCGGGCATACCTCAACTCTACGTAGGCGCGCGCATAGAGTTCATCTCGTGAAGCAGCAGCTGCGCCCACTCTTCGACCAGGTGGTCATCAAGGAGCTCGATCCCGACCGGGTGCGGCGCTCCGGACTGGTTCTGCCGCCGGGCGAGCATGAGACGCCGCCTCAGCACGGGATCGTGCTGGCGGTCGGGCCGGGGCTCGATTGGTGGGGCGGCGTCGGGATCAAGATGCCGGTCGCGCCGGGCGACCATGTGGTCTTCCCCGGGAGTGCCGGCGTCTGGGTGGACATCGAGGAGGAGCGCCTGCTTGTCTGCCGGGTGGGTCAGCTGCTCGGCGTGCTGGAGGAGCTGAGCGAGCCCGGCGAGCCGCGCCTAGGCGGCGGCGCCGCCGTGGCGTAGCCGCGGGTTATGCCCGCGGCGCAGCCTCCCCTATTCCGGCTCTGCGGAGTAGCTCCGCGCGCACGAACTCGTCGATGTCGCCGTCCAGGACGCCCTGGATGTTGCCGGCCTCCACGTTCGTGCGGTGGTCCTTCACCATCGTGTAGGGATGGAGCACGTAGGAGCGGATCTGGGAGCCCCAGCCCACGTCCTGGGCCTCCCCCTTCTCCTTCGCGATCTCCTCCTGGCGGCGGCGCTCCTCCAGCTCGACCAGCTTCCCGCGGAGCATCTTCATCGCGGTGTCCTTGTTCGCGGACTGCGAGCGCTCGTTCTGGCACTGCACGACGATGCCTGTCGGCCGGTGGGTGATCCGCACCGCCGAGTCGGTCTTGTTCACGTGCTGGCCGCCCGCGCCCGACGCGCGGTAGGTGTCGATCTGGATGTCGTCGGGCTCGATCTCGACCTCCACGGCGTCCTCCACCAGCGGCGCCACCTCCACGCCGGCGAACGCCGTGTGGCGGCGTGACTGCGCGTCGAACGGCGAGATCCGCACCAGCCGGTGCACGCCCTTCTCGGCGCTGAACAGCCCGTACGCGTTCTCGCCGCGCGCGATGAAGGTCGCCGACTTGATCCCGGCCTCCTCCCCCGCCTGCGCCTCCTTCAGCTCCACCTTCATCCGGCGCCGCTCGGCCCAGCGCATCTCCATGCGCAGCAGCATCTCGGCCCAGTCCTGCGAGTCCGTGCCGCCGGCGCCGGCGTTCACAGTCACCACGGCGTCGCCCGCGTCGTACTCGCCCGAGAAGAGCCGCGCCTCCTCCAGCTCCGCCAGCCGCGACTCGATCGACCGCCTCGTGCCGTCCAGCTCCTCCGCGATCGACTCGTCCTCCTCGGCCAGCTCCTCGAGCGCCTCGAGGTCGTCGATGTCGGACTCGAGCGAGCGGAACGTCTCGAGCCGGCGCGACACCGACGAGTGCTCCGCCGACACCGACGTCGCATTTTCCTGGTCATCCCAGAAGCCGGGCGCCTGCATGGCGCCCTCGAGTTCGGCCAGTCGGGCCGCTAGGGCATGCGGGTCAAAGAGAGTCCGCGAGCAGCTTCAGCTGGCTGCGGAGGTCGGTGGACACGCAATCCAAGCTAGCAGTCGCCAACGCCCGCGACTTGTGCGAGCATCGCCAAATGCGACCCGCGGCCCTGGCCTTCGCCGTCGCGGTCGGCGTGGCAGCGGTCGCGCCCGCGTCCGCGGCCGCATCAGGGCTGACCTACTACGTCAACCAGTCGGCACCAGCGGCGAGCGACAGCAACGCCTGCACCGATCAGGCGACACCCTGCCTCACTATCCAGGCCGCGATCGACAAGGCAAAGGCGGGCGCGGACAGCAGCGTCCGCGTGCTACCCGACCCGAACGGCTTCGTGGACACCTACGCCGAGGGCCTCCAGCTCACCGGACCGAACGCCGTCACGCTGGAAGGGGCAGGGAGCGGTGCAGGCGGCACCCTGGTGGCTGCGCCAACCTCCGTGCCTGACGCAATCCTGGCGCAAAGCGGCTCGATCGTCCGCAGCCTGCACGTCACCGGCGGCTCGCAGCGCGCAATCGTTGTCTCAACGGGAAGCGTGGCGGAGCGAGTGGTGGCCGAGCATGCCACCGACACGGGAGCCCTCGTGTACGGCGGCATCGTCCGGGACTCCACTCTTAGCGGGCCGGTGGCCGTGAGGCTCGTGCAGGACGGCAAGGTCGTGCGCTCTCGAATCACGGCGACAACAATCGGCATCGGGTCCTTCCAACTGGGCGGGCCGGGCCCCGTGACGAGCGGCTCGGTGCTCGACAGCATCGTGTCCGGCCCTGTCGGGACCGGCGCGACCGGGCTGAACGCCCCCTGGGGTGGTGTCCAGAATCAGACCGTTCGCGTCCGCCACGTGACCTTTGTCGGATTCGACAAGCGCGTCGTCGTGGCGAGCGCCCCTGGAGGCTCGAACGTGCTGGAGGCCGTCAACTCCACGTTCGCGGGCCCAACCGGGACGGTCGATCTGGCCGTCGGCGACACCGGCGCAAAGGCGTCGCTGATCAACATCAACCACAGTCCCGCGCGCACGACGAAGGGCACCGGCACTATCGAGGAGCTCCACCCCCTCGACGTCGACCCCATGCTGAGCGCCGACGGGCACCTACTGCCCGGGTCGCCGCTGATCGACGCGGGGACGACGGCCGGGTTCCTGGCCGGCGACCCTGAGGACACGCTCGACATCGACCGCGAGTCGCGCGTTCTCGGGGCGTCCCCCGACGTAGGCGGCGACGAGCGCCCGCCGCCCCCGCCGTCGGGGCCGCCGCCAGGCGGCCCCGATACGACTGCGCCCGCGTTGACTTCGGTTCGTGTGCCGAAGCGCTTCCGCTCGCGCTGCCCGACGCCGGCGCGACCGGGCTGCCGCGCCGGCATGACGATCCGGCTGACGCTCTCGGAGGCGGGGACCGTCGAGCTCCTCTTCCGGCGCATCGTGCGCCGGCGCACCAGTGGGAGTGCCCGGCCGCTGCGCGTGCGCCTCGCAGCCCGGTCCGGCGCCAACCGCCTGCGCTTCTCCGGCCGGATCAGGCGCCGGGCGCTGCGGAGCGGGCGCTACCGCCTCTCGATCACGGCGGTCGACGCCGCCGGCAATCGCTCGGCGGCGGTCAGGAGGAAGGTTCGGGTGCTCTGAGCGGCGCTACGCGCCGTGGCACTTCTTGAACTTCTTGCCGGAGCCGCACCAGCATGGGTCGTTGCGGCCGATCTTCTCGTTCTCCTCGAGGCGGCGTGTCTCCACCGCCACCGGCGACTCGACGGCCTCGGCCGCCATCTGGCCGGCCTCCGCCGCGCCCGCCGGCACGGCTGCGCCCGCCGCGGCCGCGATCGCGTCGCTGCCGGCCAGCCCGTGGCCGCCCGAGGTGCTCAGCTGGCGCGTGCTCGTGGTGTTCGCGCCGCCGCCCCACTGCGGGCCGGCCGCCGCGGCCTGCTGCTGCTGCTCCTCGGTCTGGACCTCGACGTTGAACACGTACCGGGCGAACTCGTCCCAGATGTTGTTCATCAGCTGGGTGAACATGTCGAAGCCCTCGTTCTTGTAGGCCACGAGGGGGTCGATCTGGGCGAAACCGCGGAGGTGGATGCCCTCGCGCAGGTAGTCCATGTCGTGCAGGTGCTCGCGCCAGCGCTCGTCGATGATCTGGAGCAGCATGAACCGCTCGAGCGCACGCATGAGCTCGTCGCCGAGCTCCTCCTCGCGCTCGTCGTAGGCCTCGATCACGTCCTCGCGGAGCTGCGTGACCAGCGACTCGCGGTCCGTGCCCTCCTTGATGTCGTCGATCTCGAAGGAGTGGTCATAGATCTGGTCGAGCTGCGTGAACAGCGCGTCGAGCTCCCAGTCCTCCTGGTACTCGCCGGACATGTACTCGCGCGCGATCCGCTCGATCGCGTCGGAGATCTGCTCGCGGGCGATCTCGGACATGTCCTGGCCCTCGAGGATCCGGTCGCGGTACTCGTAGATGATCTCGCGCTGCTGGTTCATCACGTCGTCGTACTCGAGGACGCGCTTGCGGATCAGGAAGTTCTGCTCCTCGACCTTCTTCTGGGCGCCCTCGATCTGCTTCGAGAGCATCTTGTGCTCGATCGG
>DASUYU010000159.1:0-24060 GCA_036377235.1 Thermoleophilaceae bacterium | reverse complement strand
CCGGCGTCGGCGCGGGCGAGCAGGAGCAGGTCGCCCACCAGGCGGCGCATGCGCCGTGAGGAGCGGAGGGCGGAGTCGGCCATGTCCCGCTGCTCGCCGGCCAGCTCGGCCTCGAGCAGCTCCAGGTTCGCCAGGATGCTGGTGAGCGGGGTGCGCAGCTCGTGCGACGCGTCCGCCACGAACTTGCGCTGGCGCGCGAGCGTCTCCTCGGTCTCCTCACGCGCGGCGCCCAGTTCGCGGAGCATGTCCTCGAAGGTATGGGCGAGATCCGCCACCTCGTCGTTCGCCTGCGGCTTCGGCAGCGTGATGTCCGGGTCGCGGGTGCGGGCCACCTCGCGGGCGGCGCGCGTGAGGCCGGCGATCGGCCGCATAGCGCGCTCGGCCACCACGAGGCCGCCGAGGAAGGCCAGCAGCGTGCCGCCGAAGACGCCGAAGGCCAGGAAGAGCCGCACCCGGTTGATCGTCTGCTGCACGCTGTGCTCAGGTTTCGCGTACTGGACGTAGCCGACCGGCGTGGTGGGGATCTGGAACGGCTGGTCGAAGGTGCCTTCGCCCGTGCTGTCGGTCGGGACGACCAGCTCGCGTGAGGTCACTCGCAGCGATCCGATGTCGGTCACGCCGCTGATGGGCGGTCCGAGCGAGACGTTGGGATCGCTCGTCCATTTCGTGTGGTTGTTCCGGTCGATCACCCGCACGATCGCGTTGCCGCCCGCATAGCCGGCCAGCTCGGCCCTGTCGCTCTCGGTCAGCGTGTAGCCGCCGGGAACCCGCTCGAGCCTGATCTTGTCCTGCAGCTCGCCGACGCTCGCTCGAAGGTCGTCGTCGAAGCCCGCGACGATGCGGTTCTCGGCGACCGTTCCCACCACGATCGCGAACAGGCACAGGATCGCGAAGGTCAGCGCGGAGCTCAGGACCGCGACCTTCAGCTTGACCGGCAGGCGGGTCCTCATGGCTCCCTCAGCACGTAGCCGGCTCCGCGCATGGTGTGGAGGATGCGCGGCTCGCCGCCCGCCTCGAGCTTGCGGCGCACGTTCGAGATGAACACGTCAACCGTGTTGGTCTCCGCGAACGGGTGATAGCCCCAGACCTCGTCGAGCAGCGCCTGGCGCGACACCACGATGCGCGCGTTCCGCATCAGGTGCTCGAGCAGCTCGAACTCGCGCGCGGTCAGCTCGAGCTTGCGCTCACCGCGGTAGACCTCGCGGCTGTCCGGGTTGAGACGGAGGTCGCTGACCACGAGAAAGGCGCTGCCGCGCGGCGGGCGGCGGCGGAGCAGGGCGCGGATGCGGGCGAGCAGCTCCTCGCGCTCGAACGGCTTGACGAGATAGTCGTCGGCGCCCGAGTCGAGGCCCTCGACACGGGCGTCGAGTGCGTCGCGGGCGGTGAGCATCAGGATCGGCACGTCGGTGTCGGCGCGCATGCGCCGGGCGACCTCCATGCCGTCCAGCTTGGGGAGCCCGAGATCGAGCACGACCGCGTCCGGCTCGAACACACCCGACTGCTCGAGCGCGGCCTCGCCGTCGCCGGCCACGCGCACGTCGTAGCCCTCCTTGTCGAGAGAGCGCCGAAGCACGCCGGCGATGTCGATGTCGTCCTCGACGACAAGCACACGCGGACGCCCGCTCATCAACCCCATGGTAGGGAGGGATAGAGTCCAAATCGCGTGTTTGAGGGCGGCTGTGCATGCGGAGGGGTGCGTTACCGGCTGGCATCGGACCCGCTGTTCGTGCACTGCTGCCACTGTCTGAACTGCCAGCGCCAGACCGGCAGCGCGTTCGTGATCAACGCGCTGATCGAGGCAGACCGTGTGGAGGTCCTGCGCGGCGAGCCGCAGCCGGTGCCGGCGCCGCGCGACGACGGCAGCACTCAGGAGATCTGGCGCTGCCCCGGCTGTGGGGTCGCCGTGTTCAGCCAGTACGGCCGCCGCGACGTCCACTTCGTGCGCGCCGGAACGCTCGACGACCCGGCGGCGCTCGCGCCCGACGTGCACATCTACACGCGCTCGAGGCTGCCCTGGGTGACGATCCCGGACGGGGTCCCGGCCTTCGATGGCTACTACGACATGCAGAAGCTGTGGCCCGCGGAGAGCCTCGAGCGTGTCGGGAGGTTGCGCGGCCGTTCCGTCGAATGACGGCACATGGCCAGCCGCAAGCGCCGGAAGCGACGCCCTGCGCGAAGGGCCTGGTGGCCCGACCTCGATCTGCCCGTGCTCGAGCAGCGCCACTGGGACCTGATCGGGCTCGGCATGGTCGCGTTCGCGGCCTTCTTCGCGTGCATCTTCTACCTCGACTGGGCGGGCGGCGAGGTGGGGGAGGCGCTCGCGGGCGCGATCCTCTTCATGTTCGGTGGCGTTGGCTACGCGGCCCCCGTGCTGCTGTTCGCCGCCGGCGCCATGATCGTCGTGCGGCCGATGGTGCCGGCGCTCCATCCCCTGAAGACCGGCGCGGCGTGCCTCGTCTGCGCGCTCATGCTCGGCCTCGCGGCCGGCTCACTCGGCCTGGGCCCCGGTGACACGCACCGCGACGGCTTCCTCGACCCGCACTACCTGAAGCACCACGGCGGCCTGGTGGGCGAGTCGCTCTTCTGGACGTCGGCCAAGCTCTTCTCCACGGCGGGCTCGCACATCCTGTTCGTCTTCCTGCTGCTCGCCGGCATCCTGCTGCTCACGGGCGCCTCGGTCGCGAGCATCATCACCGCGACCCGCGAGGCGGCCGCCACCACCAGCGGGCGCATGCGCCGCACCGGCTCCGCCGTCACCGAGCGCATCCCGTATGAGCCGCTCCCGCCGATCGCCCCGCCCGAGCCGGAGGACCGCGAGCCGGTGGTGCGGGCGACGCACGTGGAGATGCCGGTGCAGGAGACCGACGAATGGGATGAGTACGAGGAAGACCGCGTACTGGAGTCAGGGTCTGACCCCATTGACGCAGCGCCGGAGGAGGAGCAGGAGGTCGACGGGGGTCTGACCCCAGAAGAGCCCGAGGAAGAGCCCGAGCTCACCCCCATGGGCAACAAGCGCTCCCCGGTCACCGAGTCCGACGACATCGACTACACGCTGCCGAAGCTCTCCTTCCTGAAGCGCTCATCCGGCGCTCAGAAGCTCGATACGAAGGGAATCGAGCGGGTTGGGGCGCAGCTCGTGGAGGCGCTCAGCCACTTCAACGTGGACGCGCGGCTCGTCGGGACCGTTGGAGGACCGCATGTCACCCGATACGAGCTGCGCCTCGCGCCCGGCATCAAGATGTCGAAGGTCGCCCAGCTGAAGGACGACCTCGCGTACGCGCTGGCGGCCGAGCAGGTGCGCATCCTCGCCCCGATCCCCGGCAAGCAGGCCGTGGGCGTCGAGGTGCCGAACCGCGTGCGCAGCATGGTGCACCTCGGCGACGTCTTCCAGGACGCGCCGAAGGGCTGGTCGCCGCTGTCGGTGTGGCTCGGCAAGGACATCGCCGGCAAGGCGATCGGCACCGACCTCGCCAAGCAGCCGCACATCCTGATCGCGGGCACCACCGGCTCCGGTAAGTCGGGCTGCGTGAACGCGATGCTCTCCAGCGTGCTGCTGCGCTCCTCGCCCAACGAGGTGCGGATGGTGCTGGTGGACCCGAAGCGCGTGGAGCTGAACCACTACGAGGGCATCCCGCATCTGCTCACGCCGGTCGTGACCTCGCCGCGGCTGGCCGCGAACGTGCTCGGCAACCTGATCAAGGAGATGGAGGAGCGCTACGGCGTCATGAGCCGCGCCAAGACGCGCAGCCTCGTGGAGCTGAACAAGCTGCGCGTTCGCCAGGGCGAGGCGCCGCTGCCGTACATCCTGTGCGTGATCGACGAGCTCGCCGACCTGATGATGGTCGCGCCCGCCGACGTGGAGGACTCGATCATCCGGCTGGCGCAGAAGTCGCGCGCCGTCGGGATCCACCTCGTGCTCGCCACCCAGCGCCCGAGTGCCGACGTGATCACCGGCATGATCAAGGCGAACGTGCCGGCCCGGATCGCCTTCGCGGTCTCCTCCCAGACCGACTCGCGCGTGATCCTCGACCAGAACGGCGCCGAGTCGCTGCTCGGGCAGGGCGACATGCTGTTCCGGCCGGCGGGCGAGTCGCGCACCGCGCGCATCCAGGGCGCGTTCATCGCGGAGGAGGAGATCGAGCGGGTCACCGAGCACTGGCGCCGTCAGGGCGAGCCGGAGCTCCAGGAGGAGCTGCTCGAGGCGGTCGAGCCCGAGGAGTCGGGCGAGGGCGCCGACGGGGACTTCGACCCGGACCAGGACGACCTGCTGGGCGACGCGATCGCCACCGTGGTCCAGATGGGCACGGCGTCCACGTCGATGCTCCAGAGGCGCCTGCGCGTGGGGTACACGCGCGCCGGCAGGCTCATCGACATGATGGAGCGGCGCGGCGTGATCTCAGGCTACGAGGGCTCCAAGGCGCGCCAGGTGCTGATCACCGAGGCCGATCTGCCGCGCGTGCTTGAGAGCCTGGCCGAGCCCGCCGTCGCGGCTCAGATCGACGACTAAACGTTCCGCCGATGCCAGGTGGCCGGCGCCCTCGAGGCCGTCAGTTCGAGCGAGTAGCCGGTCCCGTTCCGCCCGCGCCCTCGAGCACGACGCGATCCTGGATCTCCGCGATCGGCACGTCGGCGCCCGTGCCGCGGCTCTTGGCCAGCCGGTCGGCCCACCGGCGCGCCTGGCTGCGCGCCGGCACCTCGAGGAAGTGGTACGAGACGGCGGCCACCGCCACGACGAGGATCGCGACCACAGCGCGCCAGATCCGGCCCTCGTAGCCGAAGTCCGCCGCGACTCGCATCGCAGGTCCGTGCCAGAGGTAGATGCCGTACGAGAGGATCCCGATGGTCAGGACGGCGCGTACGGACAGCAGCCGGCGCATCCACAGGACCGGCGCGTAGTCGAGGCAGACGACGACGGCCGCCGCGCCGACGGCGAGAATCGCCGTCCCGATCACGAGCGCCGGGTAGCCGGCCGTCCCACCGAAGGCGACGACCGCGAACGCGACGAACGCAAGGCCCGGCCATACCATCCACGCGCGCGGACGCCAGCCCAGCCGCACGGCGATCGCCGCGGCGCACCCGTACAGAAGTGCGTCCGCCCGCTCGAGGCTTCCGAGGGCGAGCATGTCCTCCGGCGCGTGGATCGTCGCGAGAATCGTCCGCCAGACGAGCGCCCCCGCGCACACCGCGAGCGTCGCCCACAGCGCCGTCCGGAGCCCCCAGCGGCGGGTCACGCCGAGCAGGCAGAGCGGCCACAGCAGGTAGAAGTGCTCCTCGACCGCCAGCGACCACGTCGGCCCGAAGCCCACGACGAAGTCGCTGTCCAGGATCTCCGCGTAGTTGGCCGTGTATGTCAGGGCCGCGACCGACCCCTTGAGCGGAGCGTGATCGCCCGCGATCAGGAACAGGATGTCGCACACCACCAGGACCAGCACGAGGGCCGGGACCAGGCGGCCTGCGCGCCGCAGATAGAAAGCCGGGAGCGACACGGAGCCGTCGCGCGCGCGCCCGTCGAGCAGCAGCGACGTGATGAGGTACCCCGACAGCGCGAAGAAGACGCCGACGCCTCCGTTGCCGAGGTCGATCGGCATCGTGCCCCAGGCGTGCTGGACGACGACCATCGCGATGGCGCCCGCGCGCACGCCGTCGAGCCAGGGCCGGTACCCCGCCACCACCTCTGGCGACCCGCGCATCAGAGGCGACGCTTGACCCTCCTCCGGCATCAACTCACGCTATCGCGACCCAAAGACGGGGCGTGGTGCAGTCTGGTAGCGCATTCGGCTGGGGGTATCGTGCAAGTCATTGATGCCAGGCAATGGCGAACTCGCTTTGGGAGCGGACGAAATCGGCCCTTTGTCAGTTTGAGTGTCGGTCTAGGGCTTGATCCCCACACGCGCAATGGTTTGGGCGGCTCGACCCCGGTACAGGAGCCTCCGTACCCGGACATGGAGGTCCTCCATGCGCAGGCTTCTTTGCTTGCTAGCTGTATCCGCCTTGGCGTTGGTGCTGGTCGCACCTACGGCCTCGGCGGCCAAGCCGACTGCTCCGACCATCGCACCGATCAACCTCGCCGGCAGTAGTTGTACGATCCCCGGCGTCGGGGACGGCACCGTCTCGACGGGCTCGTTGACGATCACCGGCTTCACGTCCCAGGCGGGTCAGGTGCTCGCCACGGGCACGGCGACAGCCACTTGTGTCGTCGAGACGTCGACCGGCACCGTTACGCGGACGTCGACGCAGCCGGTGTCGGTCCCGGTGAACACCGCTGCCAGCGACGGCTCGTGCCAGATCCTGGACCTGGTGCTCGGACCGCTGGATCTGGACCTGCTGGGCTTGGTGGTCCATCTCGACACGGTGCATCTGAACATCACGGCCCAGCAGGGCCCGGGCAACCTGCTCGGCAACCTGCTGTGCGGGCTGGCGGGCGCGCTCGATCAGAACGCGCCGGCGAATGTGATCGCGAACCTGTTGAACCAGATCCTCGCGATCTTGCAGTAACCCCAGTCCGGAGACGGGGCGCGATCGCTTTCGGGTGGTCGCGCCCTTCGTCTTCCTGGGCGGATCGAGGCTAACTACGGCCTCGAAGTACGGGGTGTCACACAAGACCGCGATCTGCCTGTGACATAGATCACATGCACGCACTTACCCGCAGACTTCACCCGTTAGGGGGACGAATCCCATAGGTATCGTGCAAGCCAGATGCCAGGCATCGGCGAAACGCTGCGCGAGGCGCGCATGCGGCAGCGACTCGACATCGCGGACGTCGAGCAGCGAACCAAGATCCGGGCGAAGTACCTGCGCGCGCTCGAGAACGAGGAGTTCGGGATGCTGCCCGGGCCGACGTTCGTCAAGACGTTCCTGCGCACCTACTCGGAGATGCTCGGGCTCGACCCGCACGTGCTGGTCGAGGAGTACCGCGCGAACTACGAGGGCGAGGACGAGCTCGAGCTGCAGGCGCTGGGGCCGCCCGCCGCGATGGGGCGCGACCGTGGCCGGCGCGGACCGTCGGTCGGTCCCGGCATCCTCGCGCTGCTCGTGCTGGTGGCGGTGGTCGGCGCGCTCGTCGTGATCGGGCTGTTGAGCGACGACAACGGGGGCGGAGGCGGCCAGGCGGCGCGCACGGAGACCACGACCGAACGGACAACCACGCAGCCGAAGAAGGAGAAGCCGGCGCCGCCGAAGCGGGTTGCGCTCCGGATCGTGCCCGTCACGGGCACGTACGTGTGCGTGGACCGCGGCGCCGGGACCGCGGTGGTGTTCGAGGGCACGATCGACACCACGGAGACCTTCCACGGGAAGCGCGTGCGAGTGCTGCTGGGCAAGCGCGACGTGGGGCTCTGGAAGAACGGCAAGCGCGTCCGGGTGACGCCCGGAGCGGAGCCGATCGGGTTCCTCCTCAGCCCGACGCGGACGCGCGAGCTGCCGGCCGGCACCGGCCCCTGCGTCTAGGTCGGCGCTAGGACTAGTCTCGTAGGGCGTGAGCGCTCGCGCCGGCATCGTCGTGACCGGGACCGAGGTTCTGACCGGCCGCGTACGCGACCGCAACGGGCCGTGGCTGTCCGACCGCCTGCTCGAGCTGGGCGTGGAGCTCGCCCACATCACGATCTGCGGCGACCGCCCGCAGGACATCGAAGCGCAGCTCCGGTTCCTGGCCGACGAGGGCGTGGACCTGATCGTCACGAGCGGCGGCCTGGGCCCGACAGCCGACGACATGACCGTCGAGATGGTGGCCCGCTTCACCGAGCGCGAGCTGGTGCTCGACGACGAGCTCGAGGACAAGATCGCGTCGATCCTGAAGCCGCTGATGGCGCGCTTCAGCCACTGGGACTTCGACGCGGTAAGGGCGGCGAATCGCAAGCAGGCGCTGATCCCGGAGGGCGCGTACGTGATCGACCCGGTGGGAACGGCGCCGGGCGTGGTGGTGCCAGGGTCGCCCACGGTCGTGGTGCTGCCGGGCCCGCCGCGCGAGCTCCAGCCGATGTGGAGGACGGCGGTGGCGAGCGAGCCGGTGCTGGAGGCGCTGTCCGGGCGCACGGAGTACTGGCAGGAGATGGTCCGGATGTTCGGGCTGCCCGAGTCGGGGCTGGCCGACACGCTGCGGGACGCGGAGGAGAGCATCGACGGCTACGCCGGCCTCGAGATCACCACCTGCCTGCGGCGCGGCGAGATCGAGATGGTCACGCGCTTCGAGCCCGGGGCCGCGGCGGTGTACGAGGAACTCCTCGAGCTCGTGCGAGAGCGGCACGGGCGGGAGATCTTCTCGGAGGACGGGTCGAGCATCGACGATCAGGTCCTGAACCTGCTGGCGGGGCGGCGGGTTGCCACGGCGGAGTCGTGCACGGCCGGCCTCCTGGCGGCTCGGCTCACCGAGCGCCCGGGCTCGTCCGAGTACGTGATGGGCGGCGTGGTGGCGTACTCGAACGAGGCGAAGGTCGAGCTGCTCGGCGTGGACCCGGCGCTGATCGAGGAGCACGGCGCGGTGTCCGAGCCCGTGGCCGATGCGATGGCCGAGGGCGCGCTGCGGCGCTTCGATGCGGACACGTCGGTGGCCATCACGGGCATCGCGGGGCCCGGGGGAGGCACCGAGGAGAAGCCCGTCGGAACGGTGTGCTGGAGCGTCAAGACGGCGGACGGCCGCGGCGTCACCCGCACGATCCGCCTGCCGGGCGACAGGACCGACATCCGCGACCGCTCCACCACCGTGGCGATGCACCTGCTGCGGCGCGTCCTCTCAGAGCCCGCCGGTCCGGCGGTCGAGGAGCGGGGCACCGCCGGGCACCGGGCTGTCGCGGGGGAGCCCGCCCCCGCGCGCGCTTCCGCGCCCGATCGTCCGTGAGCGGCCCGCGCGCGAGGATGTTCCTCGCGCTGGACCTCCCGGAGGACGCGCGGGATCGGCTCGTCCGGTGGCGCGACGAGATCCTCGCGTCACGCACCGATGTGCGTCCGGTGCGTCCGGAGGCGCTTCACGTGACGCTCGTGTTCCTCGGGTGGCAGGACGAGTCCGCCGCCGACCGGATCGCGGAGGCCGCCTTCGGCCCGCTGCCGGCCGGGCCGCCGCCTCGCCTCGCCGCCACCCGGGCGAAGCCGATCCCGCCCCGCAACGCCCGCCTCTTCGCGCTCGACCTGGCCGACGAGGAGGGCCGCGCCGGCGCGCTGCAGGCGGCCGCGTCGGATGCGCTCGAGGCGGGCGGCTGGTACCGGCCGGAGAAGCGGCCGTTCTGGCCCCACATCACGCTCGCGCGCGTGAAGCGCGGCGAGCGCCGCGTGCCCCCGCCGGCGGCCGACCCGCCGCCGCCCGCCGACTCGTTCGAGGCGACCGTGGTCACGCTGTACCGCTCGACGCTGCGGCCCCAGGGCGCTCTCTATGAGCCGCTTGCGCGTACGGTTGCGGGAAATGCGCCCGATCCCGCTGCCCGACCCGCCGCTGACTGACGGAGAGATCCGGCTGCGGCCGTGGGAGCGCCGGGACGTGCCGGCGGTCACGGCGGCGTGCCAGGACCCCGAGATCCCGCGCTGGACGGTCGTGCCGCGGAACTACACGGAGCGGCATGCGCGCGACTTCATCTCCCATACGGCAGGCGACCTCGCCGCCGGCCGCGAGCTCAATCTGGCCGTGGTGGACGCGGACGATCGCGTGCTCGGCGCCGTCGGGATGTCGAACTTCGACTGGGCCGACATGAAGGGAGAGATCGGTTACTGGGTCGTTCCGGAGGCGCGCCGCCGGGAGGTCGGGTCGCGCGCGACGAGGATGCTCGCGGAGTGGGCGCTCACGATGCTCGGGCTCGAGCGGCTCGAGCTCCTGGCGCACCCCGAGAACGAGGCCTCGCAACGGCTCGCCGAGCGGGCGGGCTTCACGCGCGAGGGCGTGCTCCGGCGCTACCGGCGCCGTCACGGCGTACGCGAGGACCTGGTGATGTTCTCCCGGCTGGCCCAGGATCTCGGCCCGTGAGCCGGATGCACGAGACGGCGGCCAGCGGCTTCGCCCGCTCGGCGGAGGCCTACGAGGAGGGGAGGCCGGAATATCCACCCGCCGCCCTCGGACCGCTCGGACTCGCTCCCGGCATGGAGGTGCTCGACCTCGCGGCCGGCACGGGCAAGCTCACGCGCGCGCTGGCGGCGAGCGGGGCCAGGGTGATCGCCGTGGAGCCGGTGGCGGAGATGCGCGCCGCCCTGCCCGGCTCGGTGACCGCTATGGACGGCATCGCCGAGGAGATCCCGATCGAGGCAGGATCCGTGGACCTCGTGACCGTGGCCCAGGCCTTCCACTGGTTCGACGGGCCGGCGGCGCTCGCGGAGATCCACCGCGTCCTGCGGCCCGGCGGCCGGCTCGCGGTCCTGTGGAACAGGCGCGTGGAGGACGACCCGGTCAATGCCGCGATCGAGGACCTGATCGAGCCGTATCGAATGGGCACGCCCACGCACAGGGGCGACGCCTGGCGCGCGGCCTTCGACCGGACGACGCTGTTCGGGCCGCTCGAGGAGCACGTCTTCGCGAACGAGCAGGTGCTCGACGCGGACGGGCTCGCCGCGCGCATCTGCTCGATCAGCTTCATAGCCCGGCTGCCCGAGGCGGAGCGGGCCGGGCTGCTCGCGCGGGCGCGCGAGCTGACCGCGGACGGCCCGGTGACATTGCCATACCGCACCGAGGTCCACGTCTGCGACGCGAAGCACCCCTGACGGAACCCGCACGGCGCCAGAGGCGTATCCGCCCGTATGTGGGCCCCGATGTACAGCCTCGGGCTGGGCGCGATCGTGTTCGCCGCGTTCGCGATCGGCGGCAACCCCGCCGACGGAGCCAGGGCGTTCGCGCTGTTCGTGATCGTGGCGGCGGTGTTCTGGTTCGTACAGGCAGTTCCTGGGGATCGGCGGGCGCGCCTACATCGCCGCCATCGCCGTTTTGCGCAGACGCAGCCGAGGGGCGTAGGCTCCCGCGGTATGGAGCAGCGGGTGACGCTCTCCCACAACGTGCGCCCGCCGGAGGACGTGAACGCGGTGATCGAGGAGGCCCGCCGGGCCGGCGCGGACATCGTCCGGGAGCCCGCCGAGACCTTCTGGGGCGGCTAGTCGGCCGCCTTCACCGATCCTGAGGGACACCATGGGAGATCGCTCACAACCCGCGCTGGACGATCGACGAGGACGGCTCCGTGGAGCTGCCGGCATGAGCCGCGGCCTGGCGGTCGCCGTGCTTGCGCTCGGCATCCCGCTGCTCGCGGCCGACGCCGCCATGGCCTGCTCATGCGTGCCGCTGAAGCCCCGCGAGCAGATCAAGGCGTCGGACGCCGCCTTCATCGGCCGTCTGGTCGCGGTGCGCGAGGTGAACCCTCCGGCGGAGGGCGGGCTGATCGGCTCCGGTGACCCGGTGGACTACGTGTACCGCGTCGGGCGCATCTACAAGGACCCTGCCGGGCGCCTCCACCGCGGCGCCAGGGTCCGGGTGAGAAGCGCCCGGGGCGAGGCGTCCTGCGGCCTGCCGAACGGGATCGGGAAGCTACGGGGGCTGTTCGTGGAGCGCCGTCACCGCCGCTGGCACGGCAACCTCTGCCTGTCGACCACCGCCCGGAAGATGCGCCGGGCGCTCGAGTCGCCTACCCGGGCAGCAGCACGCGGTAGCGCGGGCTGCGGATAACGGTCCGAGCGCGTCCCCGGATCCGGGCGCGCTGCTGGAAGGTGGGGGTGCCGCCCGAGCGGATGCCGGCGGCCTCGTCGCCGTGCTGCTCCGCGCCAGCCCGGAGGCGGAAGGTGAACCGGCCGTCCTCGTTCGTCCTAACCAGGGCGGTGTAGAGGATGTCCGGGCAGGCCTCGTTCGGCCGGCAGTAGGCGCCGAAGTTCACCCGCACGCGCCGGTCCGGCCGCCAGTGTCGGCCCCTGAAGGTGAACACGCTGCCCTCCGCCGCCTCGCGAGGACGCACGGACATGCAGAAGTGCTCGCAGTCGGGCGATTGGCCCGTGAGCGCCGCGGCCGCCAGCAGGACCGTGAGACTCGTCATGCCGTCTCCGGCGCGCTCAGCTCGATCACGGGGATCGTGCGCGGCGCTCGCTTCCGGTACTGGACCCAGCCCGGGTAGATCTCGATGCCGCGCTCGTACCAGTGGGCGCGCTCGTCACCGTCGAGCACGCGGGCGACCATGGGATGCTCGCTGCCGTCGAAGAGCACGCGCGCACGCGGGTTCTTCTTGAGGTTGTGGTACCAGGCCGGGTTGTTGCGCTGCCCGTAGTTCGAGGCGATCACGATCAGCCGGCCGTCGCCGCACGGGATCGCGAGCACGGGCGAGGTGCGCTCGGCGCCGCTCTTCGCCCCGGTCGTGGTGAGCCACGCCACCGGCAGCCCCGCGAGCCACGAGGTGAACGTGGCCCGGCCGCGGGTCATCTTGAAGACCGCGCGGTCGAACAGATGCAGCGTGCGCGCGTAGAACAGCGACAGCGGCTTCCAGCCCGCGGAGCGCCGAATCGCGCGCTTCAGGACGTTCGCTTGGGCGTGGTTGTACGTGGGGCGAGTATCCATCCGACCGTGCTCCTACGTTGTGATCTCAAGACTTAGAGGAGAACACTGTCATGGAGAAGGAGCAAGAGAAGGCCGCGAAGGCGCGCGAGGCGGCGCTCAAGGGTGCATTGACCCAGATCGAGCGGACGTTCGGAGCGGGCTCGATCATGAAGATGGGGGACGACGCCGCCCAGGTGCGCGTGGCCGCGGTGCCCACCGGGGCGATCTCACTGGACCTGGCGCTCGGGGTCGGAGGCGTCCCGCGGGGCCGGATCGTCGAGATCTTCGGGCCGGAGTCGTCCGGTAAGACGACGCTGCTCTACCACATACTCGCCAACGCCCAGAGGCAGGGCGGGATCTGCGCGTTCATCGACGCTGAGCACGCGATGGACCCGGCGTACGCCAAGCGGATCGGCGTGGACGTCGACGAGCTGCTCGTCTCCCAGCCCGACCACGGCGAGCAGGCGCTCGAGATCGCGGACCTCCTGATCCGCTCCGGAGCCGTCGACGTGGTGGCGATCGACTCCGTGGCCGCGCTCACTCCGAAGGCGGAGCTCGAGGGCGCGATGGGGGACCAGACCGTCGGTCTGCAGGCACGGATGATGTCCCAGGCCATGCGGAAGCTGGCCGGCAACCTGAACCGCGCAAACACCCTCTGCGTGTTCACGAACCAGATCCGCGAGAAGGTCGGCGTGATGTTCGGCTCGCCGGAGACGCAGCCGGGCGGCCGGGCGCTGAAGTTCTATTCCTCGCAGCGGCTCGACATCCGCCGCATCGAGACCCTCAAGGAGGGCACCGAGGCGGTCGGGAACCGGGTGCGCGTGAAGGTCGTCAAGAACAAGGTCGCGGCGCCGTTCCGGCAGGCCGAGTTCGACATCGAGTACGGCCAGGGCATCAGCTCCGAGGGCTGCATCCTCGACCTCGGGATCGAGCACGGGATCGTCCAGAAGTCCGGCTCGTTCTTCTCGTACGGGGACGAGCGGCTCGGCCAGGGCCGCAACAACGTGAAGGGCTACCTCCGCGAGAACCCGCAGGTGGCGAAGGAGATCGAGCGGAAGATCTACGACGCGCTCGGCGTGGAGCCGGCGTCGCCGCTCGGGGTGATCGAGTCCCCGCCGCCGCCGGACGCGGAGGAGGGACCGGAGGCCGAGGCGCAGGCCCACGAGGGCCCGATGCCGGAGGAGCAGGCCGCGTAGCGTGCGTCGCACCGAGTCCGAGCGGGCGATCGACCTGGCCTACAAGGCGGTCGCCCGCCGTGATCTCACCGTCGCGGAGCTGAGAACCAGGCTCGAGCGAAAGCACGTACCGCCCGAGGCGATCGACGACGCGGTCGCCGAGCTTCTCGAGACCGGCTTCCTGGACGACGCCCGCTACGCCCGCCAGTTCGCCGAGGACAAGCGGGAGATCGACCAGTGGGGGAGCGACCGGATCGCCACGGACCTCCGCCGTCGCGGCATCGCGCCTCACCTCATCGACGTTGCGCTGATCACGCACGACCGCGATTCGGAGATGCGCACCGCACTGCTCCTGCTCCGCCGGCGGTACCCAACGGCGCCCCGGGACGACCGCGAGCGTGACCGCGCCTGGCAGATGCTGGTCCGCCGCGGGTACTCGCCCGATCTCTCGTACGACGCGATCCGCACCTGGGAGCGCACGGAGCGGGAACGCCGCCGCGCTGCGTAGTTGCCGATCGAGGCCCGCGGCATTAATCTCAAGGACTAGCGGCCGGCGTTGCCGGCGCGAGACCAAAAAGACGAGCAAATCGCCTGATTTCGTGCATCACCTGAACGTGATCCTGACAACCAACTGCGACCGTCCCGAAAGGAGTGCTCGGGAGGGTCCGTAGTCGTCTGCCGTCTCGCTGCCGGAAACCGGACCGCTCAACACACTGAATGTTGAGTCGGCGCCCTGTGCGCCGTGTGAGGAGACGGAGATGGAGATCGTGATTGCGGCGTTGGTCGCGGCGGGAGTCGCGGTGGCCGTTGTCATGCTCGTGCAGCGCCCGCGCGCGGTGGGCGCGGGGGTGGCGGCCCAGCCACGGGCGGCGGAGCGCGCGAGCCTTGCTCAGGCCACGGCTACGGCCGCGCCGGCCGTTGCGGAGCCCACCCCGGTCCCGGTCGGGCGCGACGGGCTCGAGGAGGAGCTGCTCGCGCGCCGCACGGAGATCGCGCGGCTCGAGGAGCGGCTGCGGGCGAAGGAGAGCTCGCTGACCGTCCAGGAGCACCAGCTGAGCGAGCGTGAGCGGTCGCTGGACGACCGTAGCCGCAACCTGGACCACGTGCGCGAGGAGCTGAAGACGGAGAAGTCGCGGCAGCTGCGCGAGCTCGAGCGGGTGTCCGGGCTGAGCGTCGGGCAGGCCAAGCAGATCCTGATGCACGAGCTCGAGGACGACCTGCGGCACGACAGCGCGCGCGTGATCCGCCAGGTGGAGGAGGAGACCCGCCGCGACGCCGACCGGCGCTCGCGGAGCATCCTCGCCGCGGTGATGCAGCGGGTGGCGTCGAGCCACGCCGTGGAGACGACCGTGTCGGTGGTGGAGCTGAAGTCGGACGAGCTGAAGGGCCGCATCATCGGCCGGGAGGGGCGCAACATCCGCGCCCTCGAGACGCTCACGGGCATCGACTTCATCATCGACGACACCCCGGGCGCGGTCCTGCTGTCGGGGTTCGACGGCGTGCGCCGCGAGATCGCCCGGCTCACGCTCGAGAAGCTGCTCCAGGACGGCCGCATCCACCCGGCCCGGATCGAGGAGGCCTTCCACCAGGCGAAGTCCGAGATCGACCAGCACGTGGTCGAGGTGGGGGAGCAGGCGGTGTTCGAGGCGAACGTGGGCTCGCTCCACCCGGAGCTCGTGAAGCTGCTGGGCCGGCTGAAGTTCCGGACGAGCTACGGCCAGAACGTGCTCGCCCATTCGATCGAGTGCGCGCGGCTCGCGGCGATGCTGGCCGCCGAGCTGGGCGCCGACCCGCGCTGCGCCGCCCGCGCGGCGCTGCTGCACGACATCGGCAAGGCGGTCTCGCACGAGAGCGAGGGCCCGCACGCCCTCGTGGGCGGCGAGCTGGCGCGGCGCTACAAGGAGTCCGAGGCTGTGGCGCACGCGATGGAGGCCCACCACAACGAGGTGGAGCCGCAGACCGTCGAGGCCGTGATCGTCCAGATCGTGGACGCCCTGTCCGGCGCCCGGCCGGGCGCCCGCGGAGAGTCGCTCGAGCAGTACGTGAAGCGGCTCCACGAGCTCGAGGACATCGCGTGCCGCCATGCCGGCGTGGACAAGGTGTACGCGATGCACGCCGGCCGCGAGATCCGAGTGATCGTGCACCCCGAGGAGATCGACGACGACGCGGCCACGCTGCTGTCCCATCAGATCGCGCGGGACGTCGAGAAGGAGCTTGAGTATCCCGGCCAGATCAAGGTGACCGTGATCCGGGAGAGCAGGTCCACGGACTACGCCCGCTAGATGGAGCGGCTACTGATCTGGCGCGGCCTGGACGAGTGGCGGGCGGAGGTCGCGCATGTCCGCATCGACGACGGCCGCCTCACGGCGACCGGCACGCAGCTCGGCGTGACGCCGGCGGCGTATCGCGTCGACTACTCGCTGCGGACGGGAGCGGACTTCGTGGCGGAGCGGCTCGAGCTGTCGGCGCTCCACGAGGGCCGGCTGCGACGCCTCCTGATCGAGCGCCATCCGGACGGCGGCTGGACGGCGGACGACCGGCCCCTGCCGGAGCTCGAGGGCGCGCTCGACTTCGACGTCCTGAACTCACCCGTCTTCAACTCCACGCCATACCTCCGCCACGAGATGGGCGCGGGCGGCGAGGCGCGCGACATGGCGATGGCCTTCGTCACAGTGCCCGACCTGGCCGTGAAGCGCTCGGAGCAGCGCTACAAGCCACTCGGAAACGCCACCGTGAACTACGCCTCCGGCGACTTCAGCGCCGACATCCACTTCGACAGCGACGGCCTGGTGACGCTCTACGAGGACTATCTCGAGGGGGTCAGACCCCTTAACAATGTGAAGGGGTCAGACCCCTTAACAATATGAAGGGGTCTGACCCCATGTACATGCTCTATGTGATTCCCGGGTCGCATGCCTGCCGGGCGGCCATGCTCATGCTCGAGCACAAGGGGCTGCCGTACCGGGAGGTCGAGTTCGTCACGCTCCTGCATCCGGTGGCCTCCCGCCTGCGCGGGTTCGACGCGGGCGGGCAGATGCGCACCGCCGGCGGGAAGCGCCCGTTCGGCCTCCGGTTCGCGGACCGCATGGGCACCGTGCCCGGCCTGAAGGCCGGCGAGCGGCGGATCTCGACGAACCACCGCATCGCCCGCTTCCTGGACGAGGAGCACCCGGAGCCGCCGCTGTTCCCGGCCGATCCGGCCGAGCGAGCCCGGGTCGAGGAGGCGGAGCGGTGGGCGAACGAGACGCTCCAGATGGCCGCGCGCCGCATCCCGGGGGCCGCCATCGCCCGCGATCCGAAGGCCTACGCACGCTCGGCCGGCAACGGACGGATGGGCCACCTCCTCTACAAGCACGAGCTCACGCGCCGGCTCGTGATCCCGACGCTCGCGCGCAGCGTCTTCGCGACCAGCGCGCGCCCCGAGCGCGATCCGGCCCACGAGCTGCCCGCGATGCTCGACCGGATCGACGCCTGGATCGCGGAGGGGGTGCTCGGCGGAGAGGAGCTGAACGCCGCGGACTTCATGATCGCGCCCAGCCTCGCGCTGATCCTGTACAGGGACGACGTGACGCCGATGTTCGAGGGCCGGCCGGCGCTGGAGCTGGTCGATCGAGTGCTCCCCACGCCGGCGTAGGTCTATCCTCGGCGCCGTGAAGACGTACCACCTGACCACCTTCGGGTGCCAGATGAACGAGCACGACTCGGAGCGGATGAAGGGGATGCTCGAGTCGCTCGGGTACAGCGAGGCCGGCGACCGCGCGGGCGCCGACCTGATCCTCTTCAACACCTGCTCGATCCGCGAGAAGGCGGACAACCGGCTCGTCGGTCACCTCGGCGAGGCCAAGCGGCTGAAGTCGGAGGACCCGGAGCGTGTGATCGGGGTCGGCGGCTGCTGGTCGCAGTCGCTGAAGGACGAGGTCTTCGAGATGTTCCCGTTCGTGGACGTGGCCTTCGGGCCGGGCCAGGTGCACAAGCTCGCCGAGTTCCTGACGAGCGACAGCATCACCGCGCAGGGCTTCTTCGAGTTCGAGGGCTTCACCGGGCACCTGCCGATGAAGCGCGAGCGCGAGTTCCAGGCGTGGGTGCAGATCTCGGTGGGCTGCAACTGCCGCTGCTCCTACTGCATCGTGCCCTCCACGCGCGGCCGGGAGGTGTCGCGCCCCGCGGGGGAGATCGTGGCCGAGGTGGAGCGGGTCGCCGCCGAGGGGGTCAAGGAGGTGACGCTGCTCGGGCAGAACGTGTGCTCATACGGGCGCGACTTGCCGAAGGACTCCAAGACCACCTTCGCCGAGCTGCTCGAGATGATCGACGCGATCGACGGTGTCGAGCGGATCCGGTACACGAGCCCGCACCCGAAGGACATCCGCGAGGACGTGATCGCCGCGCACGCCGAGCTGCCGAGCGTGTGCGAACACATCCACCTGCCGCTCCAGTCGGGGTCGAGCCGCATCCTCAAGGCGATGCGCCGCACCTACAACCGCGAGCGCTACCTCGACCGCGTGGCGATGATCCGCGAGCTGGTGCCGGACTGCTCGCTCACCACGGACATCATCGTGGGCTTCCCGGGGGAGACGGAGGAGGACTTCGCCGAGACGCTCGCCGTGGTGGACCACGTGCGCTACGACTCGGCCTTCACCTTCATCTACTCGCCCCGCCGCGAGACCGAGGCGGCCGACCTGCCCGACCAGATCCCGCACGAGGTGGCGAGCGAGCGGATGGGCCGGCTGGTCGATGCGGTCCAGCGGCATGCGACCGCGCGCGCGCAGCGGTTCGTGGGGCGGACGGTGGACGTGCTGGTGGAGGGCCCGTCGCGCACGGATCCGTCGCGGCTGCGCGGCCGCACGCGGCACAACAAGACGGTCAACTTCACGGGCGTCGCCGCCGCGGGAGAGCTCACGGACGTGGAGATCGCGTCGGCCACCAGCACGACGCTTGCCGGCGAGGAGCTACTCGCCGGTCGTCTGAGCCGGCTCTGAGCGGGACTCGAGGCCGTTGCCGGCGCGCTCGTGCTCGTCGCGCAGCCGCTCCAGCTCGCCGCGCACCTGGTCCAGCTCCGCGCGCAGCTCCCGCTCGGTGAGCGCATGCAGCTGGGCCTGCCGCTCGCTCTCCTCCCGGAGAGCGGCGTGGGCGGCCCGGGCGGCCTCGGCACGCCGGTCCGCGTCGGCCGTGAGCTCGAGCTGATCGCGCGCCTCGGCGAGCTCGCGCCGTGCCTTCTCCAGCTCGTCGGACTGATCGGATGACTGGGAAGCAGTCGCACGTGCGGCTTCCAGCTCCTCCGTCAGGCGGGCCCGCAGCGCCTCCAGCTCCTTCGCGTGCCGCTCGCGCTCCGCGTCGATGGCGGCCGCGGTGCGGGCGCGCTCGGCCTCGACCTCCTCGACGCGCTTCGCACGCTCGGACTCGAGCGCCTCGTCGTGGTTCGCGCGCAGCGCGGTCAGCGCCTGCTGGGCGCTGGTGCGCTCGGCGCGGAGCGCCTCCTCCGAGGTCGCCTCGGCCGCCGCCAACTCGCGCTCGTGGTCCAGCTTCAGGGTGGAGAGCGCCTCCTCGAGCTCGCGCTCGTGCTCGGTCGCGGCCTGCTCGCCGTGCCGCTCCAGCTTCGCCCTGGCCTCGTCGCGCTCCACGAGCGCCATCGCGAGCTCCTCGCGGAGGCGGGCCAGCTCGTGCTCGTCGGCTACGCCGCCCAGGGGCACCGGCGCGGTGCCCGCGGCCTGCTCCGGCGCGGCGGGCGGTTCGTCGGGAGCGTCGCCGTCCGGCGGGATGATCACTGTGCTCACCGACTCGGTCGCGCCCTGGGTCGGCTCGACCATGAACGAGAGCGTGTCCACCAGCTTGGCGATCTGGCTGCGAGCGGCGACCGCGGGGCGCACGGGCAGCTTCGTCATCACGGCGATGTCGCTGAGTCCGAGCGAGTCCGCCGGGTCGCTCACCGCGAGCACCAGGGCTCCGTCCTCGGCGAAGCCGACCGGCGCGGCCATGTAGCGCTTGGCCGCGGTCTTCCGCAGCAGGGCCGCCGCCGAGGTGTCGACGGGGAACTCCGTGAGGTCGATGTGATCGAGCCCGTACCGCTCCGCGAGCGCTCGCGCGAGCTTGTCCTCCGTGATCAGGTTGCTCTCGATCAGAACCTTCTCGGGGGTCTGGCCGGGGTGGCGGGCAGCCTCGACCGCCTGCTCGGCCTGCTCCTGGGTCACGAACCCCAGCTCGACGAGGATGTCGGAGAGGAAGCGCCGGCCCGCGCCGCTGAGGCTGGGCGGAGTCACGCCGGGGCCCGTCAGCGGAGGCCCGCTGCCGGGGCCCGCGATCTCGCCCATGAGCGGGTCGGTGCTCATGCCTCCCCCTTCGAGGGGGCGGTGCCGAGCGGCGTTCCGTTGCGGCGCGCCGGCCCGGACTGGGCCGAGATCTCGGCCAGCTCGAGCGCCTGCCGCGGGGAATCGGCTTCGGCGAGCCGCTGAATGCCGTAGGAGAGCTGCACGGCCGCAGGCCGGCTCGCGGTGGCCCGTTCGAGCGAGCGCTCGAACCGGCCCAGGAACGCCAGCGCGCCGTCGGGCCCCTTGCAGCCCACGAGCACGGCGCTCAGCCCGTCCTCCGAGACGCGCGCGAGGTAGTCGGTCCGGCGGATGGCCCCGCCGAGCACCTCGGCGACGTCCTTCAGCAGCAGATTCGCCATCGCCTTGCCGAAGCGCTCGACGAGCGCCTCCCGGTCGCGCAGGTGGCACACCACGACGTAGCTCTCGACCGTCCCGCGCTTGCTCAGCTCGTGCTCACGCTCGATGGAGGTGACGAGCGTCTCGCGGTTCGGCAGCCCGGTGACCGGATCCGTGCTCGCGCGGTCGCGCGCCCGCTCGGCGAGCCTGCGCAGCTCGGCGCGCGCGGAGATGCTCTCCCACTCGTACGAGAGCAGCCGTGCGCCCACGACGATCAGCTGGGCCAGGCCGCGCGAGGGCGCCGCGCCCGCCGGCCCGGTGGCGAGCAGCAGCCCGACGACGCTGCCGTCGGCCGCGTCCAGGGGCGCGGCGACCCAGTTGGCGGGGCCGAGCGCCTCGAGCGCGCTGGTATCGAGCAGCTCCGCCGCGACGGACCCGTTGACCGGGACACCCGGCGCGAGCGGGATGAGCGCACCCCGCGGCACGCCGTCCCCGCGCGCGTCGATCACCCGGCACTCGCCCTCGTCCCAGTCGATCTGGCCGAGCACGAGATTGCCGCCCGGGCATGCGCTCTCCAACAGGTCGAAGACCTGGGTCGCGGCATCGGCAAAGCTGCCGAATCGCCGCGCGGCGAGGCGGGAAAGGGCGTCGAGGAGCTGAGTGGACATGCTTCCCCGCTTGTCATCGGCGAAATGGGGGTGCTCCCAAAGGGGCGGGAGGGGAACTGCTAGAGGGCTCTCGCCACGTCCTCGAGCGCCGCGCGCGCGGCGAGCAGGCCGCCGGAGCCGACCCACTCCTCCCCGGCGCGGAGGCGGATGACCTCGACTCCACCGGTTCCGGTCCCGATCCCGAGGTCCTCGAGGACCATCTTGCCCACCGGCCCGAACTGCCTGCCGCCGGCGAGGGTGACCGAGATCTTCCGATCGCCGATCGCGCGCTTCACCCTCGCAAGCCGGTTGTCCCAGTCGGTCAGGAGCTCCTCGGAATCGTTGGTCCTTCCGAGCGCCTCGCCGTGTTCGCGCAGGTTCAGCTTCCAGTCGTCGCCCTCGGTGAGGATCGTCGGGGCGATCTTCGACAGGTCGGTGTATTCCGCCGCCTGCTTCTCCTTGGTCCCGAGGATCACGTCGGGCGTGGCCGCGCGGATGCCGGACAGGTCGCTGTCCTTGACGACCCGCACCCCGCGCGCCTCGGCGCGCATGTAGCCGGGCACGTCCGAGGCGACCACCGGGGTGACGCCCAGCGCGAGGGTGTCGCCGAGCGTGTCCGCCGTCAGCGGGGCCGGCCGCTCCGCCTGGCCGGGGACCTTCGTGCCGTTCAGCGGGTTCATCGCGTCCTGGACCTTCAGGGGCCGCTGAGTCTCCTTCGACTCGTCGAAGCCGGACTCCTGGCAGCCCGCCATTGCGCCCACGAGGGCGAGAGCGATGAGTATGCGGACGCGCACCGCCGGTATTACTAGCGATTCCGCGCGACGCCGCTCTCGCATTGGCGCAGTGCAGACGGGGCGGAGATACTGGGCGGGCGATGTCGCAAGAGAACGTGGAGATCATCCGCGAGATGTTCGCCATCGTGAACGAGCGCGGCGTCAAGGCGGCCACCGACTCTCTCGGGGACATGCTGGCCCCGGAGTTCAGCCTGGAGGAGGCCGCCGAGGTCCCCGATCCGGCCAGCTACACCGGTAGGGACGCGTTCATCGCCAACATGGCGAAGCTGGAGGAGTCCTTCGAGGAGCTTCGGCTGGAGCCGGTCGAGGTCGTGGACCTCGGCGAGAAGATCATCGTCGTGGTCTCGATGAGTGGTCGGGGACGCGGCAGCGGCGCCGCGGTGCAGATGACCTTCGCGCAGCTTTGGCTGCTGCGTGATGGCAAGGCGGTCTCGCTGCGGGACTACGCGACCAGGGAGGAAGCCCTCGAAGGCGCCGGTGCGGCCTAGGTGGCCCCGACCTGGCGGTTCGGGGCCACCGAATGCTCCGCTACGGAGTCGGCGGGTTGTACGGGTTGCTGTCGCCCCTACAACCGTTGACCGGGTCGCCAGGACTCGGCACGACTGCCTTGAGCCCCTTGCTGACGAAGCTGTACCCGTAGGACTGCACGATGCCGCCGGGGTTCTCCGGATTTGTAGAACCAGGGTTGTCGTTCAGCCCAGAGAACACGCAGATCGAGTTGGCATGAAACTTGGCCGCCAAATTCGGCGTAAGGCTGCCCGGGGGGCCAATTACTTCACTAGCGAGAGCGGCACTCGCACTTGCACCCGTGAGCGCGGCCGTACAAACCGCAGCGCCGAGCAATGATTTGAAGCGCATTCGGAACCTCCATTCTCGGGCCGGCGAGCCCCAAAGGCACAAGGCCCGGTTCGGTTAGTTGTGCAATCCCTACCACTGATCGAGCGGCCACGCGAGCCTCCTGCAAGACCAATCCGGCGGGGTCAGGGCCTTAGATCGCCTGTGTATTTCTATACAGCGATGTGATCAGGTGTCGTGGCTGCTCGGGCTCGTTGCTCATGTGTGCCCTTTCGTCATCTCGATCACGAAGTCGCGGATGCCGCGCTCGACGTCGTGGATCGCCTCGACCAGGTCGGCAGCGTCCACGGTGGCCCCGGCCTCGATGACGGCCTCGCGGACCTCCATGTCCACGCAGGTGCCACGGAGCGCGTCCTCGGCCAGCGCGCCCCCGCACCGGTCGCAGGTGGGTGGCGTGGGCTCGTCGCTCATGCGTCCGGACCCGTCGCCTTGGCGGCCAGGTAGTCGAGGAACTCGGGTCCGGTGGCTGGGACCCAGTCATCGTCGGGGATCAGGTCGCCGATCTCCTCCAGGTCATCGACGGCGGCAGCGATTGTCGCGAGGCGCGGGTCGGACTCGGGCAGGGCGCGCAGGTACTCCACCAACCTCATGTCGTGCTCAAGCGTCTCGCGCCGCCCGAGTCGCCCGGTCGCGGGGTCGCCCTCGGGCGGAAGCTCAAGCGAGCCGGAGCCGCGCTCGCCTCCCCGACAGGCGAGCGGCCCCGGCCAAGTGAGAGGACGACTGAATGCCCAGCTCGGTGGAGGGAACCTACCCGCCCGCTGCAGGTCATGCCCGCTCGCCGACGATCGCGTAGCCGAACAAGCGGCACGATCAGTTCGCTCTCAGCGGGCGCCGACCGAGGGGTGCGCTGCAATTGCGCTGCAGTCGGGGGGTGATTCAGGACGTTCTGAGAGGTTCTCCAGACGTCTGAAACCGCATAGGTATGCGGGTTTCCCCATAGCAGCGCTGTGCCCGGTATTACTAGCGATCTTGGCCGCGCCGGAAGCCGTCATAGCCATCTTCGGCCCCACTGGTGTCGGGAAGACGTCCGTCGCGATCGAGCTCGCGGAGCGGCTCCGCGCCGGCGGCGAGGACCCCGTGGCCATCTCGGCGGACGCGCTCCAGGTGTACCGCGGCCTCGAGGTGATCACGGGCGTGGCCACACCTGCCGAGCAGGACCGGCTCGAGCACCGGCTGGTCTCCTTCCTGCCCGTCACGGAGACGTTCTCGGCCGGCCAGTTCGCCGCGCTCGCCCACGAGGAGATCGACGCGGCGCTCGCGGCGGGCCGGCGGCCGATCGTCGTGGGCGGCACGGGCCTCTACCTGCAGGCGGCGCTCACCGACCTCGATCTGCGCCCGCCGCCGCCGCCAGGGGTGCGCGAGCGGATCCTGGCCGAGGCGGGCGAGCGCGGCATCGAGGCGCTCCACGCCGAGCTGGCCGAGCGCGCTCCGGCGGCCGCCGCGGCAATCGAGCCCACCGACCGCACCCGGGTC
>DASUYU010000158.1:0-7872 GCA_036377235.1 Thermoleophilaceae bacterium | reverse complement strand
CTCGCCTACAACGACCTGCGCGGCCATTACGCGTTCGTGGCGATGTCCGCCGACGAGCCCGACGTGCTGGTGGGTGCCCGCAAGGAGTGCCCGCTCGTCGTCGGCCTGGGCGACGGCGAGAGCTTCATCGCCTCGGCCATCCCGGCGTTCATGTCGGAGACCCGCAACGTGCAGCTGGTGCACGACGGCGAGATCGTGGCGGTCACCCCGGCGGGCTCGCGGTTCATCTCGCCGGACGGGACCGCGATCGAGCGCGAGGTGGACCGGGTCGACTGGAACGACGAGCAGGCCGAGAAGGGCGGCTACGAGACGTTCATGCTCAAGGAGATCCACGAGCAGGCCGACGCGGTGGCGGAGACGATCGCGGGCCGGCTGGGCGAGAGCGGCGTGGAGCTCGAGGATCTGGGCGCGATCGACGACGACTACCTCCGCGGCGTGCGGCGCATCGTGATCGTGGCCTGCGGCACCTCGTACCACGCCGGCCTTGTCGGGCGCTACGCCATCGAGTGGTGGTCGCGCGTGCCCGTCGAGATGGACATCGCGTCCGAGTTCCGGTACCGCAACCCCGTCCTCGACGAGAACGACCTCGTCATCGGCATCTCCCAGTCCGGCGAGACCGCGGACACGCTGGCCGCGATGCGTCTCGCTCGTGAGCGCGGCTCGAAGGTGCTCGCCGTCACGAACATCCAGGGCAGCCAGGCCACGCGCGACTCCGACGGCGTCCTCTTCACCCGTGCCGGTCTCGAGATCGGCGTGGCCGCAACGAAGACGTTCGTCGCGCAGGTGGCGGCGATGTACCTGTTCGCCCTGAAGATGGCGCAGCTGCGCGGCACGCTCGAGCCGGACGTGGTCGAGCGGCTGTCCACCGAGCTGCGCGCGATGCCGCACTCGATCGCGACGCTTGTCGAGGGCACCGACGAGCACGTGCGCCGCATCGCCGAACACTGGAAGGACGCGGGCTTCTTCCTCTACCTGGGCCGGCACGTGGGGCTGTCGATCTGCCTCGAGGGCGCGCTGAAGCTGAAGGAGGTCTCCTACATCCCGACGGACGCCTATGCGGCCGGCGAGATGAAGCACGGGCCGATCGCGCTGCTGGACGAGAGGACGCCGGTGGTCTGCGTGGCCACCGACTCGCCGGTGCTCGACAAGGTGCTGTCGAACATCGCGGAGGTGCGCGCCCGCGGCGCCCACGTGATCGCCGTGGCCACCGAGGGCAGCGGCCAGGTGGCCGAGCACGCCGAGGAGGTCGTGGAGGTGCCGCGGACCGACTGGCTGCTCCAGCCGCTCCTGGCGGTCATCCCGCTCCAGCTCCTCGCGTACTACATCGCGCGCGCCCGCGGTCTGAACGTGGACCAGCCGCGCAACCTCGCGAAGACCGTCACGGTCGAATAACCCTCAACCACCCTCAGAAAAGGGTCAGACCCTTTTCGGAGGGTCCTTTAGGGTTGGGCGCCCATGGGCGGCGTCGGCATCGACCTCCTCGACGTCGAGCGCTTCGAGCGCGCGCTCGAGCGGCGCCCGCGCCTGGCGGACCGGCTGTTCACGGAGGCCGAGCGCGAATACGCCGCCGGCCGCGCCCGGCCCGCGATGCACCTGGCGGCGCGCTTCTGCGCCAAGGAGGCGGTGGCGAAGGCGCTCGGGCTAACCGGGTGGAGCTTCCGCGACGTCGAGGTGGTGGCCACGGACGCCGCACCCGAGGTGCGGCTGAGCGGCACGGTGGCAGCGCGAGCCGCGGAGCTCGGCGGCGAGCTGGCGATCTCGCTGACCCACACCGGCGACGTGGCGGGCGCCGTGGCAATTGTTAAAAACGGATGAAGGGGTCTGACCCCTTCACATTGTTAAGGGGTCTGACCCCGTCGTGAGTGCGCTCCGTGACTGGCTTGATCCGATCTATGAGGCCGATGAGATGCGCGCCGCTGATCGGTGGGCGATCGAGGATCAGGGCGTGCCGCAGGACGATCTGATGGCGCGCGCCGCGCTCGGTCTCGCGCGGGTGACGGCGGTGGTGGCGGCGGATGGGCCGATCCGGATCGTCGCCGGCAAGGGGAACAACGGGGGAGATGGCCGGGTGGCCGGGAGGCTGCTCGCCGAGGACGGGCACGAGGTGGAGGTGATCGACGGCACCGAGCCGTTCGACCCGGAGCGGCTGGCCGGCTCCGGGGCGATCGTGGACGCGCTGCTCGGCACCGGCTTCGAGGGCGCGCCCCGGGAGCCGGTGGCGTCGGCCATCTGGGCGATCAACCGGCAGGACGCGCCGGTGGTGGCGTGCGACGTGCCCTCGGGCGTCAACGCCTCGACGGGCGAGGTCGAGGCGGAGGCCGTGCGGGCGGGGGCTACCGCGACCTTCCACGGCTCGAAGGTCGGCCTGCACGTGAACCCCGGCAAGGAGCACGCCGGGCGGGTGGAGGTGTGCGAGATCGGCATCCCCCGCGGAGCGCCCGAGCCGGCGGCCGCGGGGCTCATCTCCGCGCGCGTGCTCGGTCTGTACCCGCGCCGGGAGCCGAGCGGCTCGAAGTTCGTGTCCGGCGTGGTTGTGGTCGTGGGCGGCTCTGCGGGACTGACGGGAGCGCCGACCATGGCGGCTCGCTCCGCCCAGCGCGCGGGGGCGGGCTACGTGCAGGTGGCCGTGCCTGAGCCGGTGCAGCAGGCCGTGGACCTCCGCCTGTTGGAGCAGATGAGCCGCGGGCTGCCGGACGACGACGGGTTCCACACCCCGCAGGGGGTCTCGGACGTGGAGGAGATGGCCGAGCGTGCCGGCGCCGTGGTGCTCGGCCCCGGCCTCGGCCGCACCGAGGGCGCTCAGGAGTTCGCCCGCGGCGTGGCCGCGGCGGTGGAGGCGCCGCTGCTGGTGGACGCCGACGGGCTGAACGCTCACGCCGGGCAGCTCGAGCTCTTCCGCGAGCGCGACGCTCCGACCGTGCTCACCCCGCACGAGGCGGAGCTGGGGCGGCTGCTCGACGTGGAGCCGGAGGAGGTGGCCGCACACCGTGTCGAGCACGTGCGCGAAGCGGCCGAGCGGAGCGGCGCCGTGGTGCTGCTCAAGGGCGACGACACGATCGTCGCCCTACCGGGCGGGCCGCTCGCGATCAGCCCGGGCGGCACGCCGGCGCTCGCCACGGCGGGCACGGGCGACGTGCTGTCCGGCCTGATCGGCGCGCTCCTCGCGAAGCGGATGGGCCCCTTCGAGGCGGCGTCGCTCGGCGCGCTGGCGCACGTGCTCGCCGCTCGCCACGCCGCGGAGCGGGTCGGCGCGGACCACGTGATGGCGGGCGACGTGATCGAGTCGCTCCCGCACGGCCTGACCCTTCTGTAAGGTCGCGGCCGTGGCAGAGCTGGTCAGCGAGATCATGGACAGGGACCCGGTGACGGTCTCTCCGGAGACGTCCGTGGAGGACGTGGTCGCCGCTCTGCGCGACCACGGGCTGCCGGGCCTGCCGGTCGTCGATTCCGAGGGCACCGTGTGGGGCATCGTCACCGAGGCCGACCTCGTCCTCCCGGACCAGGACGGCGACCTGCACATCCCGCACTACATCAACCTCTTCGGGGGCACGGTCTTCCTCGAGCCGCTGAGCCGCTTCGGGGACCGCCTCCGCAAGGCGTTCGCCGCCAACGCCGCCGACATGATGACCCGCGACGTCGACACGGTGCGCCCGGACACCACGGTGCGCGAGGCCGCTCGTCTGATCCACGAGAGCGGCCACAACCGCCTTCCGGTGGTCGAGGACGGCAAGCTCGTCGGGGTGGTCACCCGCGTCGACGTGCTCGGTGCGCTCGTTTCGTGATGTGCGTGCCGTCGCGGACATCGACCTAGGCGCGATCGAGCGCAACTGCGCGCGCCTGCCGAAGCCGCTGTGCGCGGTGGTGAAGGCGAACGCGTACGGGCACGGCACGGTTCCGGTGGCGGAGGCCGCGCTCGCAGGCGGCGCCGAGTGGCTCGCGGTGGCCACCGCGGCCGAGGCGGCCGAGCTCCGGGCCGGCGGGATCGGCTCGCCGCTGCTCGTGATGGGTGCGCTCACCCGCGACGAGGTGCGCACCGCGGTCGGGGCCGGCGCGGACGTGGTGGCCTGGACCGAGGAGGTGGCCGAGGCGGCGCCGCGCGTGCACGTGAAGCTCGACACCGGGATGAGCCGGCTGGGCACGAAGGACCGCGAGCTCGCCCTGCGGCTGGCCGCGCGCCCGAACGTGGTCGGGCTGATGACCCACTTCGCCACCGCCGACGAGCGCGGGGACGACTTCTTCCCGGCGCAGCTCGCCGCCTTCCTGGAGTTCGTGGCGGAGGTGGGGCGCGACGACCTCACGGTCCACGCGGCCAACAGCGCCGCGGCGCTTCGCGACCCCGAGTCCCACCTCGACATGGTCCGGTGCGGCGTCGCGATCTACGGGCTCGACCCGTTCCAGAGCGATCCCGCCGATCACGGCCTCGAGCCCGCAATGACGCTGCGCTCGTGGGTGGCCGCGCTGCGACGGCTCGACGCGGGCGAGAGCGCGGGCTACGGCCGGCGCTGGACCGCGGACGAGCCCACGTGGCTCGCGACCGTGCCGGTGGGCTACGGCGACGGCTGGCGGCGGGCGCTCACGAACAACGCGGACGTGCTGATCCACGGCCGCCGGCATCCGCTCGTGGGGGCCGTGAGCATGGACAACGTCACGGTCGCGCTCGGGACCGACACGGACGCCGCGGTGGGAGACGAGGTCGTGCTGATCGGCGCCCAGGGCGGCGAGCGGATCCTCGCCGAGGAGGTGGCGCGGCGGCTCGGCACGATCAACTACGAGGTCACGACCGGCCTGCTGCCGCGGGTGGAGCGGGAGCACAGGCGGTGACCGGGTCGTGGACGGTCGGCGGCGCGCTGCGCGACGAGCTCCTCGGGCGCGAGGTGACCGACATCGACATCGCCGTGGAGGGCGATCCCGAGGCGGCCGCGCGCGAGCTGGCCCGAGAGGTGCGCGGACCCGTGTTCCAGCTGTCCGAGGCGTTCGGCGCCTGGCGCGTGGTGGACCGGCGCGAGGGCCGCGTCTACGACTTCGCGCCGCTCCAGGGCGAGACGATCGAGGAGGACCTCGCGCGGCGCGACTTCACGATCAACGCGATGGCCAGGCCCAGCGGCGGCGGGGAGCTCGTCGATCCCCTGGGTGGTCGCGCGGACATCGAGTCGCGGACCCTCCGCGTGATCGGCCCGGAGGCGTACGAGAGCGATCCTCTCCGGCCGCTGCGGCTCGCGCGCTTCGCCGCTGAGCTCGGCTTCCGGGCCGATCCGGACACGGAGCGCCTCACCGCCGAGGCGGCCGCGCGCGTACCCGAGGCGTCCGGCGAGCGGGTGTTCGCCGAGCTGCGCCGGCTGGTGCTCGCGCCGGGCGCGGTCGAGGGCCTCGCGCTCGCCGACCGGCTCGGCGTGCTCCGCGCGGTGCTGCCCGAGCTCTCGAACCTCCACGACGTGGAGCAGAGCCATTTCCACCACAAGGACGTCTATGGGCACACGCTCGAGGTGCTCGAGCGGCTGATCGAGCTGGAGTCGGAGGCCACCGGCGAGCTGCGCGAGGCGCTCGACGAGCCGCTGGCGGACGAGCTCACGCGCGGCGAGGCGCTCCGCTTCGGCGCGCTCCTCCACGACATCGGAAAGCCGGCAACGCACGACGTGCGCGAAGACGGGCGCGTCACGTTCCTGGGCCACGACCGGCTGGGGGAGGAGATGGTGCGGCAGGTGTGCGCGCGCCTGCGCACGAGCGATCGGCTCAGCCGCTTTCTCGGCGCCGTGACACGGCATCACCTGGTCCTGGGCTTTCTCGTGCACGAGCGCCCGCTCGGCCGCCGCGGCGTCTACCGCTACCTGACGCGCACCTCGCCCGTCGAGGTGGAGGTCACGCTGCTGTCGTGCGCCGACCGGCTCGCCACGCGTGGCAGAAACGCGGAGCGCGCCATCGACGCGCACCTGGAGCTCGCCCGCGAGCTGATGTCCGCGGCGCTCGAGTGGCGGCGCAGCGGGCCGCCACGACTGCCGCTCCGCGGCGACGAGCTGGCACGCGAGGCCGGCATCGAGCCCGGCCCCGAGCTGGGCCGCGTCCTGGAGGAGCTGCGCGAGGCCGCCTACGCCGGGGAGATCGAGGATCGCGAGGATGCGGTCGAGCTCGCCCGGCGGCTCCGCCACAATGCCGTGCAGTGATCGTCGACTGCGCCATCTACGAGAACGGCGTGCGCCGTGACGGCAAGGTCGAGCTCGAGCACGCGTACGACGGTCGCCACGAGCCCGGCCGGTTCGTTTGGATCGGGCTGCACGAGCCCAGCGCGGACGAGTTCGAGACGTTGAGCCGGGAGTTCGACCTCCACCCACTGGCGGTGGAGGACGCGATCCACGCTCATCAGCGCCCGAAGCTCGAGATCTACGACGAGATGGTGTTCATGGTGCTGAAGACCGCGCGCTACGTGGACCCGACCGAGGTGATCGAGCTAGGCGAGGTGCTCGTCTTCCTCGGTGACGACTTCGTCATCACGGTCCGGCACGGCGAGGCCAGCTCGCTCGCGGGAGTGCGGGAGAAGCTCGACGCCGACGCCGAGCGGCTCAAGCACGGCCCCAGCTCGGCGCTCCACGCGATCATGGACAAGATCGTCGACGACTACCAGCCCGCGCTCGAGGGACTCGAGACCGACATCGACGAGGTCGAGGACCAGCTGTTCTCGGGCGAGCGCGTGAACCCCGCGGAGCGCATCTACAAGCTCCAGCGCGAGGTGCTCGGCTTCCGCAAGGCCACCGCGCCGCTCGTCGAGCCGATCGACAAGCTCGCTCGCGGTCACTACCTGCAGATTCATCCCGAGGTCCGCGACTACTTTCGCGACGTCAACGACCACCTGATCCGCGCTCGCGACCAGCTGGACGCGATGCACGACCTGCTGTCGAGCTCCCTCCAGGCGAATCTCGCCCAGGTCGGGGTGCGCCAGAACGAGGACATGCGCAAGATCTCGGCCTGGGTCGCGATCGCCGCCGTCCCGACCGCGATCGCCGGCATCTACGGCATGAACTTCAGGCACATGCCCGAGCTGGGGTGGGAGCTCGGCTATCCGGCGGTCATCGCGTTCATGGGGCTGATCTGCGGGTTCCTGTACATGCGCTTCAGGCGCTCCGGCTGGTTGTAGGCTGCCCGGCCATGCCAGACGACTGCCTCTTCTGCAAGATCGTCGCGGGCGAGCTGCCGGCCGAGATCGTCCAGGAGGACGAGCACACGATCGCGTTCATGGACATCAATCCGTGGACGCGCGGCCACGCGCTCGTGATCCCGCGCAACCACTCGCGCAACCTCTACGACGCGCCCGACGAGGACCTCGAGCACACGGTCACCGCGGCCAAGCGCCTGGCGATCCGCATGCGCGACACGCTCGGCTGCGACGGCATCAACCTCCTCAACTCGTGCGAGCCCGCCGCCTGGCAGACCGTCTTCCACCTGCATATGCACGTCATCCCGCGCTACGAGGACGACCCGCTGCGCCTGCCCGGCCAGCCGCGCGAGCCGGACGAGGGTGAGCTGGCCGAGGTGGCCGCCCAGCTGCGCAGTGGCGAGTAAGGCGCGGTTCGAGCGCGACAGCTGAGCGGGCCGGCCGCTAGCGGATCCGGTGCGACCGCGGCGCCCTGCCCAGCCGCTTGCCGCCGTAGACCGCGCGCCCGCGCCGGGTCTGGTAGGTGAGCCACGGCACGGCCCCGTGCTGGCTCACGCCGGGCTTCGTGTAGTCGCAGACGCCGCCGGGGAACGCCTGCTGCAGCCGCGCCCACTGGGCGTCGCTGAAGGTGACCGGGTAGTCCTCGCGGCGCATGGGCTTCAGCCGGCACTTCATGACGTCCTCGCTCAGGGGCCCGTCCGCTCCCTGGCGTGGCGTGCCGTAGGCGG
>DASUYU010000157.1:0-13538 GCA_036377235.1 Thermoleophilaceae bacterium | reverse complement strand
ATTCCAGGACGACAAACACCTCCTTCAGGTGATCGACCGCATCGTCTCCGCCGTAGGCCGGCGGATCGACGACTCTCAGCCCATGGTCGACGCCCGGCTCCCGGATGGGTCCCGTGTCAACGCCATCATCAGGCCGCTCGCGCTCGACGGTCCCCACCTGTCGATTCGTAAGTTCAGACGCGACGCGCTGTCGGCCGAAGACCTTCTCCGGTACGAGAGCGCGTCCGAGTCGATGATCGAGCTCCTGAACGGGATCATCAAGGCCCGTCTGAACGTGTTGATTTCGGGCGGCACCGGCGCCGGGAAGACGACACTGCTCAACATCATGTCGTCGTTCATCCCGCCGACCGAGCGCATCGTCACGATCGAGGACTCGGCCGAGCTGCGGCTGAACCAGAAGCATGTACTGCGCCTCGAGTCGCGTCCGACGAACATCGAAGGCGAAGGAGAGATCACGATCCGCGACCTGTTGCGCAACTCGCTGCGCATGCGACCGGATCGCATCGTGGTCGGCGAGGTGCGCGGGGCCGAGGCGCTCGACATGCTCCAGGCGATGAACACGGGCCACGACGGCTCGCTGTGCACCCTCCATGCGAACACGCCACGGGACGCTCTCTCGCGGCTCGAGACCCTGGTGCTGATGGCCGGCTACGACCTGCCCGTGCGGGCAATCCGCCAGCAGATCTGCTCCGCGCTCGACCTCATCGTCCACATCGCGCGCCTCCGCGACGGCTCCCGCCGGGTGACCGGGATCAGCGAGGTGATGCGCATGGAGGCCGACGTGATCACCCTCCAGGAGGTTTTCGTCTTCAACCAGAAGGAGATCTCCGGCGACGGGAAGGTCGTGGGACGGCTGGAGGCGACCGGCATGCGTCCGAGCTTCCTCGAGAAGTTCGAGCGTTACGGCGTGGCGCTGCACAGCGGCGCCTTCGGCGTGCCGGTGGCGCCGGCCAAGCCCGTCGCCGCGCGAGGCCGGCGGTGAGACGTACCGCGCCCGCACTGCTGCTCGCTCTCGCGCTCGCCCTTCCGGCGCATGCGGCGGCGGCGGTATCCCTGTCGCCCGCCGGCGACGCGCAGTTCCCGCACAAGGCGTTCGTGCTCACGCTTCCGGAGAGCACCCGGCTCGCGCCCGGACAGGTGGCCGTAACGGAGAACCAGCAGCCCGTGCATGACCTCCGCACGTCCGTAGTGGGCGCGGCGCAGCGCGCCAAGCTCGGCGTGGTCCTCGCGATCGATGCCAGCAGCAGCATGAAGGGCGAGGCGTTCGCCGGCGCGCTGGACGCGGCGCGCGCCTTCGCCGAGGAGCGCAATCCGCGGCAGCCCCTCGCGCTGGTGACATTCGGGACCGAGTCGCGGGTGCTCCAGCGCTTCACCACCCTCGACTCCGAGATCGAGAAGGCGCTCGCCACGCCGCCCACGCCGAGCGGCGGGACCCACATGTACGACGCGGCCGTGCGCTCCATCGACCTTGTCAAGCGCGCGGGGCTCCAGGGCGGGTTCCTCGTGGTGCTCTCGGACGGCAGCGACCATGGAAGCACCGCTACGAGTGACGACGTCGTCGCAGCCGCGCATGCGGCGCACGTGCGGCTCTATACCGTCGGCCTCGAGTCGCCGGTGTTCGATCCGGAGGCGCTCTCCGCGCTCGCGGAGCAGGGAGGTGGCAGGTACTCGCAAGCGACCTCGGCGGACGATCTGCAGGAGATCTATCGCGTCCTCGGGGCGGAGATCTCAAACTCGTATCTCGTGCGCTACGACTCGCTCGCGAGTCCTGGCCGCAACATCGTCGTTCGCGTCAAGGTCGCGGGGCTCGGTTCGGCGGCCGCGACCTACATATCGCCCGAGCTCAAGCTGCCGTCCGCGTCTGCGGCGCCCAAGGGCGCCGACCTGCTCGATTCCGTGGCCATCCAGGCGCTCGTGGCGTGCCTGATCGCCGGGCTGCTCGGTCTGGCGCTGTTCCTCGTACTGGGATCGCGCCGGAGGCGGCCGCGCGACCGCGTCGCCCAATTCACGGGGCACGACGACGACGAGGCCGAGCCGACACTCACCGGACGCCTGGCCGCCGGCGCCGAGCGCACGATCACGAACGTCGGCGCCTGGGAGGGCCTGTCCGAGACGCTCGACATCGCCGGCATCTCACACAGCGCGGGCCGGGTCCTGCTGGGCACGGCGGTCGTGGCGGCGTCGCTGTCGCTGCTCCTCAGCAGCGTCGCCGGACCGCTCGGTCTCCTGCCGCTCGTCCTGGTGCCGGTCGGAGTCTGGACCTACATCAGCTACCGCATCAAGCGCGAGCGGCGCATCTTCGGCGACCAGCTCGCGGATCATCTCTCGGTCGTGGGAGGGTCCCTGCGCGTCGGCCACAGCCTGACCGGAGCGCTGGCGTCGGCGCTCGACGAGGCTCCGGACCCGGCACGGCGCGAGTTTGCCCGGGCGGTCGCCGACGAGCGGCTCGGGATGCCGCTCGAGGATGCCCTGGAGCTCGTCGCGGCGAGGATGGACAACCGCGAGGTCGAGCACATATCGCTGCTCGCGAAGCTTCAGCGCGAGGCAGGGGCGGACGCCGGCGAGATGGTCGACCAGGTCGTCGACACGGTACGGGAGCGACAGGAGCTGCGACGCACGGTGAGGACGCTCACCGCGCAGGGTCGCTTCTCGCAGCTCGTGCTGACGCTGCTGCCGGTCGGATCGCTCCTGTTCCTCACGGTCGCCGCCCACGACTACGTGCAACCCCTCTACACCACCACGCCCGGGCACATCGTCCTGGGGGTCGCGTTCCTCTTCATCGTGACCGGCGCCCTCGTGATTCGAAAGATCGTTTCCTTCACCGTCTAGGAGCCACTCATGCTGCTGACTCTCCTCTTCGCACTGGCACTCGGGGGCCTCGCGCTCGCACTGGTCGCCCGCGCGGCGGTTCTCCCGCGTATTCGGGCCGACGCCAACGTGGGGCGAATCGCCGCGTACGGCTACCAGCGGACCGAGGCGCCGACCACCGCGCCCGGACGGACTCCCGTCCTTCCGAAGCTGGCCGCGTGGGTCGGCAACGTGGTGGCCGGCGGTGCCCTCGCGAAGCACCGAGACGAGCTGCGCAAGATCCTTCTTGCGGCCGGCTCCTGGCAGACGAGCCCAGCGACGGTGCAGGGCTACCGTGTGCTGCTCTCGTTCGGGCTCGGCGCCATGGCGCTATGGGTAGCCGCCAAGCAGGGCTGGTCGCCGTTCATCGGGCTCATCCTCGGGGTCTACGGCGTCGGGTTCGGCTGGATCGTGCCGCTTTTCCTGATCAAGTCGCGCGCACGACGGCGCACCCAGCGCATCGAGATCGAGCTGCCGGAGCTGATCGACCGTCTCGTCGTGACGCTCGAGGCCGGGATCGGGTTCAACGCGGCCGTCCAGCGAGCCGGCCAGCGCATGCGCGGTCCGCTCGGGGAGGAGCTGCGCCTGACGCTCCACGAGCACGAGCTCGGCCTGACGATGCAGGCCGCACTGGCGAACCTCTTGTACCGCTGCGACGTGCCTTCCATCCGGGCATTCGTCCGCGCCGTCGGTCAGAGCGAGCAACTCGGTATCTCGATCGGCCATGTGATGCGGGAGCTGGCGAGCGACATCCGCAAGCGGCGCCGCCAGATCATCGAGGAGAGGGCGCAGAAGGCGCCCATCAAGATGCTGTTTCCGCTCGCGTTTCTCGTCCTCCCGGCCCTGCTGATGGTCGTCCTCTTCCCGGGCGTCTACAACATGGTTTCGGTCCTCGGAGGAACCTTTTGACGCAGGCCCGGCTGGTCGCGGGCGACCGCACCGTCTCCTCCGCGGTGTCCGTGGCGGACACGGCGCTGCCGCGGATGAAGGGCCTGCTCGGCAGGCGGACACTCGACCCCTGTGAGGCGCTGCTGCTCCGGCCCGCCGGCTCGGTCCACACCGCCTTCATGCACTTCCCGATAGACGTCGTCTTCGTGGACGCGGACCTACGGGTCCTGCGCGTCGTTGCAAATCTGCGGCCCTGGCGGATCGCCGCGCAGCGCGGTGCCAAGGCCGTGGTCGAGCTGCCCGCCGGCAAGGCGGAGGACGTGGGTCTCGCGGTCGGCATGACCCTCGAGCTGGCCGGGACGGGCTCATGAGCTCCGGTCTCGGCACGGCGCACCCTCCGTCTGCCGGCGCGGCAGCCTCGAACCTTGCGCGGTTCGCGCCGCCGGCGGCCGCCGGCGCGGGCGTGGTGATGGCGGTCGCGCGGTTCGGTGCCGATTCGCATGCGCTCGTCGCCGCGGTCCTCCTCGGAGCGCTCGGCTTCCTTGCCGTCGTCGACGTCCAGCGCCGCGTGATTCCGATGACGGTGGTGCTGCCCTCTGCGGCCCTCGTCCTGATCCTTCAGCTGCTGCTCTTCCCCGAGGACGCCCTCGAGTGGGTGCTGGCCGCGCTCATCACGGGCGGCGCGCTCCTGGTGCTCAGTCTGGTCAAACGGGACTCCGTCGAGAGGGGCGACGCCGCTGTCGGCCTGCTGATCGGCGCCGGGCTCGGGACCGAAGCCGCGCTCGCGATGCTCGTCGGCTGCCTGCTGCTGTGGCCGGTGGCCGGCTACGTGGTCCTCAAGGGCGGAGCGGACGCGCGCAAGATGGCGATCCCGCTGACACCCGCGCTCGCGCTCGGCACCGCGATCGTGCTGCTGGCCGGCTGAGTCTGGGCGGCCGCGCTAGCGGCCGGCGCCCGACTCGTTGTACAGCCGGATCGCCGAAGCGCGGTCCGGGGCGCCCAGCTTCTCGACGATGCTCGAGATGTGGCGCCGCACGGTCACGGGAGAGACGAACAGGCGCTCGGCGATCTGGGCGGTGGTGAGTCCCTCGGCCATCAGGTCGAGCACCTCCCACTCCCGGCTCGTGAGCTCCACGCCGCGCCCGCCGATGAGCGGGAGACGCCGGGTGCCGCGGTCGCGGAACTCGTGGATCAGGCGCGCCACCAGCGGACGGGGTACCGCCGCTTCGCCGGCGATCACGCCGCGCAGCGCGTCCGGGAGACGGCCGGGGTTCGTGTCCTTCAGCAGGTATCCAGCCGCGCCCGCGCGCAGGGAGTGGAAGAGGTCGCTGTCGTTCCGCGACACGGTGAGCATCACGACGGCGCAGTCCGGCAGCGCGGAGGTGATGGCCATCGCCGCGCGAATCCCCTCGCCCGGCATATGCACGTCGAGCAGGCAGACGTCGGGGCGCTCGCTGAGTGCGAGGTCGATCGCGTCCTGCGCGTTCGCGGCCTCGGCGCACACCATGAAGCCGCCGTCCTGCACGCTCTCCCGGACGCCGGCCCGGGTGGCCGCGTGATCGTCGGCGATGAGCACCCGGATCGGGCGCGTCGGGTCGAGGCCCTCCCAGTGCTCAGCCGCGGAGACGGTCACGGGAGGGTGACCTCCACGAGCGTCCCCTCGCCGGGCTTCGACCGGACGCTCAGGTCGCCTCCGAGAGCTTCGACGCGCTCACGCATCGAGTCGAGGCCGAAGCTCCCGCGACGGCGCGGGCCGCCGGGGACGAAGCCGGTTCCGTTGTCGCGGACCGCCATCCGCACCCGATCTCCGGAGTGCAGCTCGACCGCCAGCTCGGACGCGGCGCCGTGGCGCACACCGTTGCTGATGGCCTCGCGCATCACGCGCATGAGCGCTTCGCGCGCCTCGCAGCGCAGGTCCAGGTCGGGGTCCACGTCCAGGGTCAGCTCGGCTCCCTCGCGCGTGACCAGCTCGCTCGCGACGCTCGACAGCTCGTCGAAGAAGGCGCCCTCTTCACCGCGCAGGGTCGCGATCGCGCCGCGTGACTCCTCGAGCGCCCGCTGCGCGGCGAGCGCCACGCGAGCCGTGCGCCGGCTGGGCGTCGTGACCGCCATCCGGGACGTTTCCATCCGGATGTACGCGAGCTCCTGAGCGAGCCCGTCGTGGAGGTTGCGCGCGATCCGCCTCCGCTCCTCGTCGATGGCGCCGGCCGTCGCGCGGCGCTGGCGCTGCACCACCGCCGGGGTGGCCGCCGAGAGCAGGACCGCGTATACAGCGGTCGTCATGACGTCGCCGGTCTGGCCCACGAGCATGACGATCGCCGCGACCGAGACCGCTGCGACTGCCGCGGCGGCCCAGAAAGCCCGCAATGCGTGGCCATAGCCCGCAGTGGCCGTCCCCACTAGGGGGGCGACCCCTGTGCCCGGGCCAGTTGCAGGGCCTTCAGGGGGAAGTCCGACACCGAGATGGTGCATGGATGCTCTGACCGTACGCCCATTGCGCCAAAAACGCCACAATTGCGGGCTACTTTTCATGCGGAAGCTCTCTGAAGCCGATCGAGCCGGGCACGCAACTCCTCGAGCTCGCGCCCGAGTGCCCCGCGGGCTCGCATGACCGCCCGGATCTGCTCGGCGTCGGCCGCGGCGGCCACGAGCGCCTCGCAATGCCGCTCGAGCTGCATGCGGCGCGTCTCGAGCTCGTGCACGGTGGCGTAGCCGTCCGCCAGCGCGTCCGCGAGCCCGGATCGAAGCGGTGATGCTCCCTCCGGCTGCTGGGCCATGTGCTGATCAGCATCTGTCAACCCGCACTTTGCAGCCAGAGCCGGGTTGGTCATCTTGCGTTCATTGACCTGAACGCTCCGTCGCCCCGGGCGTTCACCGATTTGAACTCCGGATGAGCCATGTGCCCTATGGCTCTCACGCCCTCGCGCGCGGATGCTCGGAGCAGGGCACCAAACCTATGCGCGCAAAAAACCTTCGCCGGCTCCTCGCGAGCCTGATCCTGATCGCCGCCGTCGCGGCAACGGTCATGACCACGTCTGCCGCGGCGCAGAACTACCTCGTGACCGTGCGGGTCCAGGACGGGACGCTGTTCACGGTGGTCGTCGACCTCCCGCCGGGGGCGTCGCTGGCGGATGTCGCCGGGCTGCCTGGGGTTCCCGGCACGCCGATCTCGATTCAACCGCTACCGGAGCAACCGGCGCCCCCTCCGCCGCCTCCGCCGCCTCCGCCTCCGCCGCCTCCGCCCCCCCAGCCGGCTCCCGACCCGGCGCCCGCCCCCACGCCTCGGCCGGAACCGAAGCCAGACAACCCGGGCAACCCCGGTAACCCCGGTAACCCCTCGGGTGGAGACACCTGGGAGCCGCCGCAGCAGTACCTGTCCGAGCAGCCGCCGCGGAGCGGCTCCGCTCCCGACGCGACGATCGAGGCGCACCGCCCCGCGTCGGGCGCGCCCCTGCGCAACGCCGACGGCTCGCCGACCTCGAGCAACCCCGGCTTCGTCGACGTCCTGCCTGGACCCTCGAGCGCCGGCGGCGTGCCCAACTTCATCATCCGGAAGTTCCGCGTCCCGCCCTTCCTCCTCCCGATCTATCAGGCCGCCGGGGTCGAGTACGGCGTGCGCTGGGAGATCCTCGCCGCGATCAACGAGATCGAGACCGACTACGGGCGCAACCTGCACGCGTCCTCGGCGGGCGCCGTCGGGTGGATGCAGTTCCTGCCCTCCTCGTGGAAGCGGTACGGCGTGGACGCCAACGAGGACGGTCACGCCGACCCGTACAACCCCGTGGACGCCATCTTCTCCGCCGCGCACTACCTCCAGGCCGCCGGCTTCGCCGACGACCCGCGCGCCGCCGTGTTCGCGTACAACCACGCGGACTGGTACGTGGACTCGGTTTTCCTGCGAGCGCGCCTGCTCGCGGCGATCCCGGTCGACCTGATCGGGTCCCTGACGGGCCTCACCGAGGCGCGCTTCCCGGTTCGCGGCCACGCGAGCTACGCGGACGACGTTGCCGAGGGGGGCCGCAGGTCGATCGACATCTTCGCGCCCGCGGGCACCCGCGTCGTCGCGGTGAACGACGGCGTGGTCGCACGGTCCGGGCCGCACGCGCTCGTGCTGCAGGACGTGTACGGCAACCGGTTCCGGTACGCCCGGCTCGGCCGGGTCGCGCGCGAGCTTCACGACGGGCTGCGCGTGAACGGCGGTTCGACCGTGGGCCGCATCGGCGGCCGCGCGGGCTCCGCGCCGTACGTGCGCTTTTCGATCCGCCCATCGGGGCGAGGCGCTCCCACCATCGACCCCAAGCCGATCCTCGACGGGTGGCAGCTCCTCGAGGCCACGGCGATCTATCGCGCCAACGGCGAGAACGTGCTCCGCGGCGGCGACACGATCGGGCAGACGCTCCTGCTGTCGAAGGCGCTGCTCCAGAAGCGCGTGCTCGCCGATTCCCGCATCGACATCTATCCCTGCGGCCGCGAGGACATCGCCGCCGGTGTGATCGACCGGCGGGTGCTCGCCACGCTCGAGTACCTCGCCGAGTCCGGGCTCAGCCCGACTGTGGCATCGCTCCGGTGCGGCCACAGCTACCACACGAAGTCGGGGAACATCTCCGAGCACTCGTCGGGCAACGCGGTCGACATCGCGGCCGTGAACGGCGTGCCGATCCTCGGGCACCAGGAGCCGGGCGGCATCGCCGACCAGACCGTCCGGCGCCTGCTTCTCCTCCAGGGAACGATGGCTCCGCATCAGGTGATCTCACTGCTTCGGCTCGGCGGCGCCAGCTTCGCCATGAGTGACCACGCGGACCACATCCACGTGGGCTTCACCCCGGCGGGCGAGGCGTGGCGGCGTGCCGGCTACTCGGTGCTCACGCCGAGCCAGTGGCCGGCGCTGATGTCGCGCCTCGACGCGCTTCCGAATCCCGACCTGGACGCGGTGCTCGGGGACCGCTAGGGCTGCACGACGGCTGCGCTGCCGCCGCCGCGGCGGACCGGCTCGGCCGCCGCGAGGGTCCGGCCGCCCGTCAGGAACTCGATGCCGGTGGCCGCGCCGATCTCGGACATCATGCTGTAGGTGTGGCCGTAGTCGCTCATGAGCGCCCGGCCCTCCGGCGAGTTGATGAAGGCCGGCTCGGCAGTGTCTGCCTGCGCGTTCCGCTGGACCACGCGCGGGGCCGCAAGGGCCTGCGGGAGCGTGTCGCCCAGGTCGAGCCGGCCGAACAGGATCTGGAGGACCGTGCCCGGGATGGTCGAGCCGCCCGGCGAGCCGACCGCGATGAACGGCTGGCCGTCCCGCGTGACGACCGTCGGGCTCATCGAGCTGCGCGGGCGCTTGTCGCCGTCGGAGCGGTTCGGGTGGGTCTGGGAGTCGAAGTTGAAGTCGGTGAGCTCGTTGTTCATCAGGAACCCGAAGCCCGGCACGACGATCGCGTTGCCGCCCGTCGACTCGATCGTGAAGGTGTAGGAGACGACATTCCCCCTGCTGTCCGAGACCACCAGGTGGGTGGTGGACTGGCGAGGGTGGCTCACGGTGGCGCTCGCATGGGGCGGCTTGGACCCGCCGCCCTGGTTGTCGTAGGGGTCGCCGGGCGCGACCGGGCTCGTGGCGACGTGGTCCTCGTCGATCAGCGCGCGCCGCTCGGCGGCGAAGCTGTCGGAGAGGAGGCCCGCGAGCGGTACGTCGAAGAAGTCCGGGTCCGCGAGGTAGGCGTTGCGGTCGGCGAAGGTGAACCGCGACGCCTCGAGCATCAGATGGAGCGCGCGCACGCGGTCGGCCGCGAGCTTCTTGTAGCCCTCGAGGATGTTGAGCGCCTCGCCCACGGTCGACCCGCCGCTCGAGGGCGGGCCCATGCTCCACACGTCGAGGCCGCGGTAGCCGATGCGGGTCGGCGGGCGCTCGATCGCGCGGTACCGGCCCACGTCGGCGCGCGTCATGAGGCCGGGCCGCCAGATGTGGTTGGCGGTGTCCGCCGTGGGCGGATTCTGGGCGGCGCCCGCCATCGCGCCGGCCACCGGGCCGTCGTAGAACCAGTCGGCGCCGCGGTCCGCGATCCGCTGATAGGTGCGCGCGAGGTCCGGGTTGCTCAGCGTCGATCCCACGTCGCGCGGCGTGCCGTCCGGATCGAGGTAGATGGCGGCGGTCGACGGGATGTCGTTGAACCAGTCGACGTTCGGCGTGGTCTGGTCGAAGAACGTCTGGTCCACCTTGAAGCCGTTGCTCGCGGTCTGGATGCCGGGCTGGAGCGCGCGGGCCAGCGACCAGGTGCCGTAGCGCTGGAGCGCCATCTGCCAGGTGGCGAGCGTGCCGGGGATGCCGGCCGACATGCCGCTGAAGCGGGCGTCGTTGAACGCGAGCGGCTTGCCGTTCTCCCAGAACGAGGTCGGTGTCATCGTGGCGGGCGACTCCTCGCGCCCGTCGATCGTCGTGACCTTGCCGCCCGCGGTGCGGATCACCATGAACCCGCCGCCGCCGATGCCGCAGGAGTACGGCTCTGTCACGCCGAGCACGCTCGCGGCGGCCACCGCGGCGTCCACGGCGTTGCCGCCGTCGCGCAGGGCCTGGATCGCGGCGCGGGTGCCGTCGAGGTCGACGGACGCGGCGGCGCCGCCGCTGCCGACGGCGGTCGCATCCTTCTGGTCCTGGGCGAGCGCGGTCTGCGGGTCGAAGATGACCAGCGCGGCCAGAAGGACCACCAATACACGCGTGAACCTCATCGTCGGGCGTTTACCCGGAGTCGGCCAAACGCCTACCTGTCGAGCTCTATCTGCGCTCGGACAGGACGCGCGCCATGCGGGCCACGGCGGCCTGGAGCTGGGCGAGCGGCCTCAGCATGAGCGTGATCTCTCCGATCCGCCCCTCGTCGACCTCGCGCACGACGAGGACCCCGTCGACCGGGTGCTCCTCGACCGTGGCGGCGAAGAACGTCACGTCGTCGAGCTGCCGGGTCACCTCGACGTTCTCGATGATGCCGCCGATGGCGAGCAGCAGCCGGAGGATCTGCTCGCGGCCGCGGTAGGTCTGGACGGGGCTGTGGAAGACGACGTCGTCGACGAGCAGCTCGACGAGCCCGTCCCGATCCTCCCGGTCGATGGCCTCGAGCAGCGTCATGGGTCGATTGTCCCCTAACGCAGAGGGGCCGCGCTGTGGCGGCCCCTCTGCAACATCTCTGCGACGAGTGGGTTACTTCAGCTCGACGGAGCCGCCGGCCTCCTCGAGCTCGCCCTTGAGCTTCTCGCCTTCGTCGCGGTCCACGCCCTCCTTGATGGGCTTGGGCGCCTCGTCAACGAGGGCCTTCGCCTCCTTGAGGCCGAGGCCGGTGGCGGCACGGACGACCTTGATCACCTGGATCTTCTTGTCGCCGGGACCGGTGAGGACGACGTCGACCGTCGCCGACTCCTCCTCGGCGGCCGCACCGTCACCCGCGCCTCCGCCGGCCGGCGCGGCAGCCGCCACGGCGGTCGCGGACACACCAAATTCCTCCTCGAGCGCCTTGATCAGCTCGGACAGCTCGAGAACCGACATCTTCTTGATCTCATCGATCAACTCTGCAGCAGTGGCCATGGGCCCTCCTTAATCCGTCTCGTCGCCCTCGGAGGGCGCGTCAGTTTCATCAGTCTCAGTCCCGTCACCCTCGGCAGCCGCCTCGGGGTCGGGAGCAGTCTCAGCAGCGGCCGGCTCCTCCGCGGAAGCCTCCTCCGCGGGGGCGTCGCCGCCCACCAGGCCCTGGTCGCGAATCTGGCCGAGCTGGATCGCCAGGCCGCTGATCAGCGCGTTCAGGCCCCGCACGAGGCCGGTGATCGGCGAGGCGATCATTCCGACCAGCTGCTGGTGGAGCACGTCGCGGGCCGGCAGCTTCGAGAGCGCCTCCATCTGGTCGACCGTCAGCGGGTCGCCGTTCATCACGCCGCCCTTGAACGCGAGCACGTCGTGCTCGCGGCGGAAGGTGGCCAGGGCCTTAGCGGCCAGCGCCACGTCACCGCCGTCGGCCAGCACGAAGGTGAACGCGGTCGGCCCCTCGAGAACCTCCTTAAGCCCCTCGACCCCGGTCTGATCGACCGCACGCTCGGTCAGCGTGTTCTTGACCACCCGGAACCGGGCGCCGGCCTCGGTCAGGCGCGTGCGCAGCTCGGCGGCCTGCGGCACGGAGATCCCGCGGTAGTCGACGGCGAAGACCGCCTCCGACTCCTGGATCTGGCCGGCCACCTCCTCGATGGCCGCGGCTTTCTGTTCTCTGTTCATCTCGTTCCCTTTGGCTGTGTGCCCACGGCAAAGACACACGGGGAGCGAGATGCTCCGTCGGCGTCTCCACCTGCCCCGGTCTTACACGCGCGCGTAGCCGAGGGTCTCGGGCAGAAAAGCTTGTGAGAGTCAGGCTACCTCGGCCGGCTCCCCGATGTCCTCGACGATGCCACGCGTGCGCGTGGGGTCCACCCGGATGCCCGGGCTCATCGACGTCGTGAGCGTCACCGTGTTCAGGTAACGACCCTTGGCGACCGCCGGCTTCGCTCGCACGATCTCGTCGATCAGCGCGGCGTAGTTCTCCAGCAGCACCTGCGCGTCGAAGCTCAGCTTGCCGATCGGCAGGTGCACGATCGCGTGACGGTCGGTGCGGTACTCGATCTTGCCGGCCTTCGACTCCGACACCGCCTTGGCGATGTCCATCGTCACGGTGCCCACCTTCGGGTTCGGCATCTTGCCCTGCGGTCCGAGCACCCGGCCAAGCTTGCCGACCACCGGCATCATGTCCGGCGTCGCTATCGCCACGTCGAAGTCCGTGAAGCCCTCCTCGACTCGCTCGGCGAGGTCCTCGGCACCGACCACGTCGGCGCCGGCCTCCTCGGCCTCGCGCGCCTTGTCGCCCTTGGCGAACACGGCGACCGTCATCTCCTTGCCGAGCCCGTGCGGCAGCGAGATCGTGCCGCGCAGCTGCTGGTCGGCGTGGCGCACGTTCAGGCCGGTGCGGATGTGCACCTCGACCGTCTCGTCGTACTTGGTCGGCTGGAAGTCCTTCAGGATCGCCACCGCCTCGGCCGGCGAGTACTGATGCTCGCGGTCGACCTTCTCGAGGTTCGAGCGATAGCGCTTCCCATGCTTCGGCATCAGCCGCTCACCTCCACGCCCATCGAGCGCGCGGTGCCCTCGATGATCTTCGAGGCGGCGTCGACGTCGTTCGCGTTCAGGTCCGGCATCTTCTGCTCGGCTATCTGACGCACCTGAGCGCGCGTGATGGTGCCGACCTTGTTCCGGTTCGGCTCACCCGAGCCCTTGTCGAGGTTGATCGCCTGCTTGATCAGCACCGCGGCCGGCGGCGTCTTCGTGATGAAGGTGAACGAGCGGTCCTCGTAGACCGTGATCTCGACCGGGATGATCGTGCCCGAGTCCTGCTGGGTCTGCGCATTGAACGCCTTGCAGAACTCCATGATGTTCACGCCGTGCTGACCGAGCGCAGGGCCCACCGGCGGGGCAGGATTGGCCTGCCCGGCGGGGACCTGCAGCTTGATGAGAGTTAGGACCTTGCGTGCCATCTAGATCTTCTTGACCTGGTCGAAGCCGACCTCGACCGGCGTCTCGCGGCCGAAGATCGACACCAGCACCTTGAGCTTGGCAGCGTCCTCGTTGATCTCCGAGATCTCGCCGGAGAAGTCGGACAGCGGGCCGGACACGACCTTGACGGACTCCCCGATCGAGAACTGCGCGCGCGGGCGCGGGCGCTCGGCGGTCTCGCGATGGAGCAGCCGGTCGACCTCAGGCTGGTTCAGCGGCACGGGGTTGTTCGACGCGCCCACGAACCCGGTCACGCCCGGCGTGT
>DASUYU010000156.1:0-13408 GCA_036377235.1 Thermoleophilaceae bacterium | reverse complement strand
TCGATGTGGTCGAGCATCCTCAGCACGGCCTCGTTGGCGCCGCCGTGCAGGGGCCCGTAGAGCGCGGCCACGCCGGCGGCCACGGCCGAGTACGGATCGACCTGAGACGAGCCCACGCCGCGGACCGCGTTCGTCGAGCAGTTCTGCTCGTGGTCGGCGTGCAGGATCCAGAGGACGTCCAGCGCGCGCTCGAGCCGCGGGTCCGGCTCGTACTTCGCCTCGGTCATCTTGAACATCATCGAGAGGAAGTTGCCGGGGTAGGAGAGGTCGTTGTCCGGATAGACGTAGGGGAGCCCCAGGTTGTGCCGGTAGGCGAAGGCGGCCAGCGTCGGCACCTTCGCGATCAGGCGCACCGCCGCCATGTGCCGCTCGATCTCGTCGTCGATCTTCTTCGCGTCCGGATAGAAGGTGGACAGCGCGCCGACCGTCGCGAGCAGCATCCCCATCGGGTGGGCGTCGTAGCGGAAGCCCTCGACGAACTTCTTGATGTTCTCGTGGACGAAGGTGTGGTGGGTGATCTCGAAGATCCACTCGTCCAGCTGCTCCTGGGTGGGCAGCTCGCCGTAGATCAGGAGATATGCGACCTCGAGATACGAGGACTTCTCGCACAGCTCCTCGATCGGGTAGCCGCGGTACTCGAGCACCCCCGCCTCGCCGTCGATGTAGCAGACCGAGCTGCGCACCGAGGCCGTGTTGGTGAACGCCGGGTCGTAGGTCATCAGGCCGAAGTCGTCCTCGGAGACCTTGATCTGCCGGAAGTCCATCGACTTGACGGTGCCGTCCTCGATCTCGACCTCGTAGGACTCGCCCGTGCGGTTGTCAGTGACCGTCAGGGTGTCGGCGGCCGTGGCTACACCGCCCTCGTCACGCTCTGTCTGCTCCTCGGCCATCGCTCTCTCCCTCTTTTCCCCAATTGTGCCGAAGACTCACCGGCGGCGGCGGAACAGGCGCTTCATGGCGCCCCGGCCGCCTGACGGCGGGCCGAGCTCGGCCACCTCGGCGGCGGTGATGTTGAGCGTCACGGCTCGCTCGGCGGTGCGCTCCACCTCGGGCGCGTCCACGAACTTCCGCTCGCCCGACGGCGTCTCGATCACGAGCCCGTCGAAGATGTGCTCGCGGTAGTTGTCGAGCACCTCGGCGACCGTCCCGACATCCTGGCCGTCCGAGCTGCGCACGGGCGTGCCGGACTTCAGCTCGGTGTAGTGGACCGCATAGCCGTCGTCCGACGCCACGGCTCAGATCCGGCCGAGCGCGGCGTGCTCGGCGCCGCCCTTCTCGTGCTCCTCGGTGGCCGAGAGGTAGATGGCGAGGCCGATCGTCGCCACCACGAGGACGATCGAGATCGCGGCGACCAGGCGGGTCGCGCCGCGGGTGGCGGGGAAGTCCTCGTTCCGCACGCCGATGGCGGTCAGGATGATCGCCCAGGCGGCCGCCGAGCCGGCCGCGATGTAGTAGCCCTCCACGCGCCGAAAGCTACCGCAGGACTCGGCGCCGGGTGCGCCCCTTCGCCACGCGAACGCGGGCGGGTGAGACCGGCTCCGGTGGACCGTGCGGGCCGCGGCGAGGCGGCTGTGGCGGCCGGTCGCGCGGGTGCGGCCGCGGGTCGCGGTCGGGCGAGCCGCCGCCCCCGTCGTCGACCATCGAGACGGGCGGATCCTTGATCGCCCACCAGACGAGGTAGAGCAGGGCCACGATCGGCACCTTCAGCGCCAGCGCAAGCCACAGGATCATCCATCCGCCTCCGCTCACGGGCACATCGTACCCGGGTGCGCGGGCCTGATGCGGACCCGCACGAATCATCCTTGCGGACGACGCAGATTCGATCCCGAGGGTGACGACTTAAAGATTGCTGGCGCATACGGTCGAGTGCACATAGCTTGATCCCCGGCCCTCCGACGCCGCCAGGACGGCGGCCAGAAAGGAACTTATGTCTCGACGCAAGTACGCGCGTGTGGGACTCGCGCTAGCCGCGGCGCTTCTCGCCGCTGCGGTTGCGGTCCCGGCGTTCGCAGCCGCCCCGGCGAAGGTCACCCAGACGACGGTTGGAGGCGCCAAGTTCGTCCCGAACCGCTACATACAGGAGGGGCTGCACTTCAAGCTCGACCGGGTGAACATCAGGAAGGGCGGGAAGCTCACGCTCGTCGACAAGACCAAGGAAGCCCATACGTTCTCGCTCGTCAAGAAGAGCCAGGTGCCCAGGACCCTCAGGGGCTTGGACGCATGCTTCAACAAGGGACCGTGCGGCAAGCTGGCCGTTGAGCACGGCGCCATCGACCCGAACACCGGTGAGGAGAAGGATCCGGATACGCCGCTCGTGAACGCGGGCAAGGCCGGCTTCAACCAGCCCGGCGACTCGGTGATCATCCCGCCCAGCGGGAAGGTGAAGATCCCCGTCACAAGCGGCGGGCCGCTGTACTACATCTGCATCATCCATCCGTGGATGCAGGGCGCTATCAACGCCAAGCCGGTCGGCTAGCCGCTCTAGCGGCGATTGTGCTGATCGCGGTCTCCGCCACTCCGGCGGAGGCCGCGACTCGGCACGTCTGGGTCGCGGCCGTGCCGGCGACCTGGAACATGATCCCGAACCAGCGCGACGGGATCACGGGCGACACGTTCTCGCCGGAGGAGACCGTCTTTCCGACGGTGGCCTACCGGCGCTTCACGAAGGGCTGGAAGAAGCCCCTCCGCAACGCGCCGCGCTCGATGGTCGACCACGACCTGATCCCGGGGCCGATCATCCACCTGCGCGTCGGCGACCGCCTCCTCGTCCACTTCAAGAACATGGACACGACGATGCGCAACCCGCATTCGATGCACTTCCACGGCGTGTCCTACAGGCCCAGCTCGGACGGCGCGTACGTGCCGGGGTTCTCGGGCAAGGACGCGAACGTCAAGCCCGGACAGCACTGGACCTACAGGCTGAAGGCGGGTCCGGACTCCGCGGGAGTGTGGCCCTACCACGATCACTCGCCGTCCATGCACCACTCGCTCGAGGGCGGGCTGTGGGGGATGCTCTCCATCTTCGGCCGCCACGAGCGCCGTCCGGACCGCGAGTTCGTGACCGTGTTCGCGCCGATGGGCGACTTCCAGACCATCGATGGCCGCGCATTCGTGGGCAACACACCGGTCAACCGGGCTATGGTCGGCGACAAGATCCAGTGGGACGTGATGGCGATCGGGTCGGAGCACCACACCTTCCACGTGCACGGCCACCGCTGGCGCACGGCCGCCGGTGTGCCCGAGGACACGCGCACGCTCGGCCCCGCCGAGAGCTTCCGGGTGTCCTGGCGCGAGGACGCGCCCGGCACCTGGCTGTACCACTGTCACGTGGAGCAGCACATGGAGAAGGGCATGATCGGCATTTACCGGGTGTCGCGATGAGGCGGGCTCTCGTCGCGTCTGCGGCCGTGGCGGTCGCTCTCGGCGCCGCCGCTCCGGCACATGCGGCGTCCGTGTTCGTCCTCGCCCAGACCCAGAGCTTCTCGCCGGGGCAGATCAACATCGTCACCGGCGACACGGTCATCTGGCGCAACATCAGCCAGAAGACGCACAACGTCCTGTTCGAGACGGAGGGCTACAACTCGGGCCGCTTCGGCCCGCGCGAGGTGAGAAATCACCCGTTCCCCACGGCGGGGGTCTACGACTACCACTGCACGATCCACACCGGGATGATCGGCCAGGTGGGCGTGTACCCGCTCGTGCTCGAGGGACCCGCCACGCGAGTCCGGCGCGGGACGACGATCGCCTTCGGCGTGCGAGCCCCCGACGGCGCCGGCGATGTGACCATCGAGGCCGACTACGGCGCGGGCTTCGCCCCCGTGGCCGCAGCCACGGCGGCCGTTCCGGGCCCCGGTCACGAGGGCCACGACGAGCCCGGCGAGCTGCACGCGGACGTGGCGGCGACCGATACCGCCACCTACCGTGCCGTCTTCTCCGGCGGGACGAGCAACGAGACGCGTGTGGAGGTGACCGACGCGCCCGACATCGCGGCGCGGGCGCGCAGAACACGGGGCGGGACCGCCGTGACCGTGACCGCGACGCCGGCGTCTCCGGGCGCGCGCGTCGTGCTGCAGGTCAACCTGCGCGAGCGCTTCGGCTGGTGGCCGCTGAAGCGGGCCCGCCTCGACAAGCGGTCACGTGCGACCTTCGTGGTGCGCGGCCAGGGGCACGCGCGGGCGCGCGTGGTGCTGGTGGCGCCGGACTGGGCCACCCCTCTGAACGAGACCAGGGCGTTCCGGCTGCGCGGCTAGGTCGCCGGCACGGTGTCGATCGCCGTGATGCGCTTGAACTGCTCGTAGCGGTCGTCGATCTCGTCGCGCGTGAGGTGCTCGGCGCGCTCGCACCCGAACTCCTCGACCCAGAACGAGGCGAGGGTCGAGCCGTAGGTCATGGCGCGCCGCAGCGTCGCGTCGTCCGTCGCGCCGCCCTGGGAGTCGAGGTAGCCCATCAGGCCGCCGGCGAAGGAGTCGCCCGCGCCGGTCGGGTCGCGGACGGTCTCGAGCGGATAGGCGGGCAGCGCGAAGAAGCCGTCCTCGGTGAACAGCGCGGCGCCGTACTCGCCCTGCTTCGCGATCACCACGCGCGGGCCCATGGCGCGCACCGCGGCGGCCGCCTGCACGAGGTTGGGCTCCTCGGTGAGCATGCGCAGCTCGGCGTCGTTCATCAGCACCATGTCCACCACGCCGATCGTCTGGACCAGCGATTCGCGGGTCTTCTCGATCCAGAAGTTCATGGAGTCGAGCGCCGCGACCTGGACGCTGCCGCACTGCTCGCGCACGTCGCGCTGGAGGTCCGGCTGGATGTTCGCCAGGAACAGCAGGTCGCAGTCGCGTGAGCGCTCGGACAGCTTCGGCGCGAAGTCGCCGAACACGTTCAGCTGCGTGTCGAGCGTCTTCGCAGTGCCCATGTCCCACTCGTACTCGCCCGACCAGAAAAACGTCGTGCCGCCCTCGACGTGCTCGATGTCGTCGGTGATCACGCCGTGGCGGCGGAGCACGTCGTACTCCGCGTCGCCGAAGTCGTCGCCCACCGGGCCTACCGGGCGCACCTCCGTGAAGTAACTCGCGGCCAGCGAGAAATGGGTCGCCGAGCCGCCGAGCGCGCGCTCGCGCTCGCCGAACGGCGTCCTGATCGCGTCGAAGGCGATCGATCCCACGACCGTTAGCGACATGCGGGCGGAGAGGCTAGTGCAAGGCATAGGATCCGGGGCCATGCGATGCGTCCAGATCGAGGAGTTCGGCGGGCCCGACGTGCTGCAGGTCGCCGACCTGCCGAAGCCGGAGCCGGGCGAGGGCGAGGTGCTGATCGAGGTGTCCCGCGCGGGGATCAACTTCGCCGACACCCACCAGCGCGAGAACAGCTATCTGGCGCGCTACGAGGTGCCCCTCGTGCTCGGCGGGGAGGTGGCCGGGACCACGCCCGACGGCCGGCGCGTGGTGGCGCTGGTCGGCTCCGGCGGCTACGCCGAGTATGCGGTGGCGAACGAGGCCGCGGTCTTCCCGATCCCCGACGGCGTGGACGACGCCGTGGCGCTTGCGCTGATCGTCCAGGGACTGACCGCCTGGCACCTCTTCAAGACGAGCGCGAAGCTCGCCGAGGGTGAGTCCGTGGTGGTGATCTCAGGCGCCGGTGGCGTGGGCAACCTCGCCCTTCAGCTCGCGAAGCCCTTCGGGGCCGGGCGCGTGATCGCCACGGCGAGCACGGAGGAGAAGCGCGCGAAGACGCTCGAGCTGGGTGCCGACGCCGCGGTGGATCCCGCCGAGGAGGACCTGAAGGGCGCGCTCATCGAGGCGAACGAGGGCCGGCCGGTGGACGTGGTGCTCGAGATGTCCGGCGGGCGCGTGTTCGAGCAGTCCGCGGACGCGCTGGCTCCGTTCGGGCGGATCGTGGCCTACGGCATCGCGAGCCGAGAGCCGAACACGGTCGACACCGGTCGCCTGATGCGGAAGAGCCGCGCGGTGATCGGCTTCTGGCTCATGCACTGCCTCGGCCGCCGCGACATGATGGAGGAGCCGCTCGCCGACCTGTTCGACCGCGCGGCGCGCGGCGAGCTCGTGCCGCAGGTGGGCAACACGTACGGCCTCTCCGAGGTCCGGCAGGCCCACGAGGACCTGCAGGGTCGCCGCACCTCCGGCAAGCTGCTGCTCGACCCGTCGCGCTGACTCAGCGGCCGAGCAGGTAGCGGCGGACCAGCCCGTGGTCCAGGATCCGCCATCGGCCGTTCACGCAGCCGGGCGCCGGGTCGCCGCCGCAGGTGGCGCTGACGCGCCGCGCAGGGCGGTCCACCACGAGCCAACCAGCGGCCAGCGCGCTCACCGCGATTCCCACCGGATGGCGGAACGGAACCAGCATGTGGGTAGTTGTCGGCGCGCGCGTCAGTAGTCTCAAACGCCGCGTGACGACGTTCGCAGAACTCGGGCTTTCCGAATCCACACTCGAGGCCCTCACCCATCTGGGCTACAAGAGTCCGACGCCGATTCAGGATCAGGCCATCCCGCCCCTCCTGGAGGGCCGGGACGTGATCGGCCAGGCACAGACCGGAACCGGCAAGACCGCCGCGTTCGGCCTCCCCATGGTCGAGTACGCGGATCCGAGCGACCCGAGCGTCCAGGCGCTCGTCCTGACGCCCACGCGGGAGCTCTGCATCCAGGTGACGCAGGCGCTGCGCGCGTACGGCGCCAGCAAGGACCTCAATGTCGTGGCGATCTTCGGCGGCGCGCCGATCCGTGACCAGGCGGCGCGCCTGAAGGACTCTCAGATCGTGGTGGGCACCGTCGGCCGGGTGATGGACATGATCGGCCGGCACCACCTGTTCCTCGACGACGTGCGCTACGTGATCCTCGACGAGGCCGACGAGATGCTGGATCTCGGCTTCCTCGAGGATGTGGAGTCGATTCTCCGGCGAGCGCCGATGGGGCGCCAGACCGGCCTCTTCAGCGCCACCGTGCCGCCCGAGATCCGCCGCCTGGCGGACACGTTCATGCACGATCCGGTGGAGATCAAGGTCCGGGCGGCCACGCTCACGATCGACACCGTCGACCAGTACTACGTCGAGGTGCCGGATCGCGAGAAGCCGGACGCGCTCGTGCGCCTCCTCAAGGCGGAGCGGCCCGAGCAGGCGATCGTGTTCGTGCGCACCAAGATCGGCGTGGACCGGCTCGCCCGCCGGCTCGGCGACGCGGGCGTGCGCGTGAAGACCCTGCACGGCGACATGTCCCAGGGCGCCCGCGACGGGGTGATGATCGCCTTCAAGGGAGGCCGCGAGCGGCTGCTCGTGGCCACCGACGTCGCGGCGCGCGGACTCGACATCACCGGCGTGAGCCACGTCGTGAACTACGACGTGCCGAATTCGCCCGACGTATACGTGCACCGGATCGGCCGTACGGGCCGCGCCGGCGAGAGCGGCCGCGCGGTGACCATCATCACCCCCAAGCAGCGCCGCGAGCTGCAGGCGATCGAGCGCCACGCGAAGACCGAGATCGAGGAGTGGAGCGCGAACGGCAAGCCGGACCGCAAGCCGCGCGAGCACGGCCGCGACCCCGAGCGCGAGACCCGCCGGCCCCGGCACACCAAGCCGAATCCACGCGACGGCGTGCCCTACGCGAAGCTGATCCTGTCCGCCGGCCGCCGCGAGGGAATCGAGCCGGCGGACGTGGTGAGCGTGGTGGTGGACAACTCCCATCTCGAGAACGACGACGTCCGCAATGTCAAGGTCCTGGAGCGGTTCGCCTTCGTCGAGGTGCCCGCCGAGCGCGCAGGTCAGGTGGCCGACGCGGTCTCCGGGAATGAGGTCCGGGGCACCCAGCTCCGGGCGGAGGTGACACAAAGACCATGAGCACCGCGACGATGCACACGAACCACGGGCCGATCGAGCTCGAGCTGTACGAGTCCGAGGCCCCGAAGACGGTGGACAACTTCCTGAAGCTGTCCCGCGACGGCTACTACGACGGGCTGATCTTCCACCGCGTGATCCCCGACTTCATGATCCAGGGCGGCTGCCCCGAGGGCACCGGCACGGGCGGTCCCGGCTACGAGTTCGAGGACGAGATCAACGACCACAAGATCGCGCGCGGCGCGCTCGCCATGGCGAACCGCGGACCGAACACGAACGGGAGCCAGTTCTTCATCGTCACCACCGAGGCGGCGCCGTGGCTGGACGGGAAGCACACCGTCTTCGGCCGGGTGGCCTCGGGCATGGACGCCGTGGATGCGATCGAGGGCCTCGAGACCGGCCCGGGCGACCGGCCGGTCGAGGACGCCAAGATCGAGCGGGTGGAGGTACATGACGGTTGAGCTCCTGTGGTGGGAGGGCTGTCCGTCGCACCCCGAGGCGCTGGCCGAGCTGGAGCGGATCCTGCGCGAGGAGGGCGTGCCCGCGGACGTGACGCGGGTGGAGATCGAGGACGACGAGCAGGCCCGCCGCGAGCGGTTCCCGGGCTCTCCGACCATCCGCATCGACGGCCGGGACATCGTTCCGCCCGGCGAGGGTGAGCCGTATTCGCTCACGTGTCGCGTCTATCGGAGGAGGGACGGCCGGATCTCGCCGGTGCCCGATCCCGAGGACGTGCGCGATGCGGTGAGGAGGGCGGCGTGATCGGCATCGGTGACCAGGCGCCCGAGTTCGAGCTCCAGGACACCGACGGCGAGCTGCAGGCGTGGGAGACGCCCGCGGTCGTCATCTTCACCTGCAACCACTGCCCGTACGCGCTTGCCTGGCACGACCGGCTGATGCAGGTGGCGCGCGACTACGTGGACGTCCACTTCTACGCCATCAACCCGAACGACGCCGAGCGCTACCCGCGCGACTCATTCGAGGCGATGAGGGAGCGCGTGCGGCGCGACGAGGGCTGGCCGATGCCGTACATGCACGACCTCACGCAGGAGGTGGCGCGCGCGTACGGCGCGAAGACCACGCCCGACGTGTTCGTGGTCGACTCCGGCGGCGCCCTGCGCTACCGCGGCGCGCCCGACGCCGACTACGAGGACGAGGCCCAGAACGCGAGCTGGCTGCGCGAGGCGCTCGACGCGATGCTGGCCGGCGAGGAGATCGAGCGGCCCGAGACGGACCCGGTCGGCTGCAGCGTCAAGTGGCGCCGGTGATGGCGCGGATGGCGGCTTCCGTGTCGCTCAGGTCCTGAAGCAGGGCGTCCGGCTCGGACTCGCGCAGCGCGTCCAGCTCGGCGAAGCCGGTGGCCACCGCCACCGCGCGGGCGCCCGCCTCACGCGCGGCCAGCACGTCGAGCGGCGTGTCGCCCACGAGCACCGCGCCGGTGGTCTCTCCGTAGCGCTCGGCGGCGCGCTCGCGCGCGATCGCGACCAGGTCCGAGCGGCGCTCGTGCGGGTCGGAGCCGTATGCGCCGGCCTCGAAGTCGAGCCACCGGTCGAGCCCGAACGCGCCGACCTTGACCGCGGCATTGGCCTCGATGTTGCCGGTGAGCAGCGAATTGACCACGCCGTCGTGCTCGTGCAGCGCCGCGAGCGTCTCGGGCACGCCCGGATACACCTGGCCCTCGGCCGCCATCACGTCCCTGCGCGCGGCGAGCTTGAGGGCGAGCTGGTCGAGCACCGCGGGCAGGTGCTCGGACGAGCCGTTCAGCATGGACAGCGCGATCTGATGGTCCGTACGGCCGGCGTATTCGACCCACTCGGGCACGCCGCCCACCACCTCCTCGAACGCCTCCTCGAACGCATGCCTGCCGTGGCCGGCCGAGTCGACTAGCGTCCCGTCGATGTCCCACAGCACGAGGAGCACGTGAGCATCTTCGCGCTTGTGCACGGTGGCTGGCATGGCGCCTGGTGCTGGGAGCGGGTCGCGCCGCTCCTTCGGGAGCGCGGCCACGAGGTGGTCGCGCCCGATCTGCCGTCGGAGAACACCGACCTCGGGCTGGAGGACTACGCGGACACGATCGAGCGCGCACTTGGCGATGCCGACGACGTGATCCTGGTCCCGCACTCGTTGGGCGGCCTGGTTGGGCCGGTGGTGGCACGGCGCCGCCCGCTGACGGCGCTGGTCTACCTGTGCGGCCTCGTGCCGCAGCCGGGCCTGAGCTTCGGCGAGCAGGTATCCCGGGCCGATGAGCCGATCCTGACCATCGCCGGCGGACGCGAGATGGACGAGCAGGGCCGCTCGCACTGGCCGGACCCGGACGCCACGGCGCGGATCATGTACCCGGACCTCGAGCCCGAGGACGCGACCTGGGCCTTCGAGCGGCTGAGGCCGCAGGCGCAGAGGTCGCAGGGCGAGCCCTCGCCGGAGCCGCCCGCGGGCCTGCGGGTGCAATCGATCGTCGGCACCGAGGACAGGATGGTGAGCCCGGACTGGTCACGCCGGGTCGCGCGCAAGCGGCTTGGGGTCGAGCCCATCGAGATCCCGGCGGGCCACTTCCCGATGATCACCCACCCTGAGCTGCTCGCCGGCGAGCTAGCGAAGCTCGACGCCCAGTAGCTCCTCGAGCCGCGGGAGCGTCGTGTCCGCGCCGCGGTGGAGCACGGCCGTCATGCCCACGGCCTCGGCGCCCTGGCAGTTCTCGCGCAGGTCGTCCACGAACACGCAGTCGGCCGGTGGGAGCCCCACGCGCTCGGCGCCCAGCTCGTAGATCGCGGGCTCCGGCTTGTGCATGCCCTCGTCGCCCGAGATCACCACGCCGTCGAAGAGCTCCGGGAAGGTCGAGCGGTCGTAGCGGCCGGCGCCCATCGAGTTCGAGATCAGGCCCGTCCTCACACCCTGGGCGCGCGCCCGGCGGAGCGCCTCGACCATGTCCTGGTCCTCCTCGATGTGGCCGAACATGCGGTCAACGAGCCCGCCGCGCCGCTCCGGCTCGAGCTCGAGCAGCTCGCCGAAGCGCTCGGCGAACTGCTCCTCGGTCAGCTCGCCGCGCTCCAGGCCGCGCACGCACTCGAGCGCGCGCGGGTCCTCGCGGAACAGCCGTTTGATCGTCTGCGGATCGAGCCCCTCGTCCGCGCAGAACGCCCGGAACGAGTCGAACACGTTCGTCGTGAGGACGCCGCCGAAGTCGACCAGCAGGCCCCTCACGAGTGGGCGATCTCGCGCGCCTTCTCGGCGAGCATCGGGACGCCCTTGTCGAAGAGGCCGAGGTACTCGTCGTCGGAGTTGCCCGACTGGAACCGCTTGTAGTTCCCCTCCATGAACACGGCCGCCTTCCACAGCGCGAGCGCCTGGTACCAGTTGAGCGCGGACATCGAGCGGCCGCTCCGCTCCTCGTAGCGCGCGATCAGCTCCTCGCGGGTGAGGAAGCCCTCGCGGCGGGTGACCGCGCTCAGGTTCGCGAACATCGTGTCCTGCGGGTCGTCCGGCTCGACCCAGGTGACGGTCATGTAGCCCAGGTCGGCCAGCGGGTCGCCGATCGTGGACAGCTCCCAGTCGAAGATCGCCACGAGCTCGGCGGGCGCGGCGTCGGCCATCATCACGTTGCCGAGCCGGTAGTCGCCGTGGACGATCGTGGCCGCCTGCGAGTCCGGCATGTTGTCGCGCAGCCACTCGCCCAGCTCCTCCACCACCGCCAGCTCGCGCGTCTTGTTGTGCTCCCACAGGCCTGTGAAGCGGCGCACCTGGCGCTCCAGGTAGCCGGTCGGCTTGCCGTAGCCCTCGAGCCCGCACGCGTCCCAGTCCACCGCGTGCACCTCCACGAGCGCGTCCACCAGCTCCTCGGAGGTGCGAGCCCGCTCGTCCGGGGTGTCGAGCGCGTCGGGGATCTGACTCGCGAGCACGCTCCCGTGCACCTCCTCCATCACGTAGAACGGGACACCGAGCACGTCCTCGTCGTCGCCCACCGCCAGCACCGTCGGCACGCGCACCGGCGTGTTCTCGAGCGCGCGCAGGAGGCGCGCCTCGCGGAGTACGTCGTGCGCGGATGGCGGCAGCGGTGGCCGCGGCGGGCGCCGCAGCACGACTCGGGCGTCGCCCCTGCGGACGAGGAAGGTGATGTTCGAGTGGCCCTCGCCGATTCGCTCGACCTCCACGCGGCCGTCGCCGATCCCGTGCGAGTCGAGGAACTCCTCGAGCGGCTCGCGCACCACGAGCGGCGGCAGCTCGAGGCCGGCGGCGTCCCCGGCTGTGTCGACCACGTCCATCGTGGCCGGGAATCCTATGTCGCTGCTGCCCAGGCCTCCACGAGGAACCAGCCCTGGCGACCGTCGCAGTCGCGCATCAGCTCCACGCGCAGCCGGGCCGGCACGTCCGTCTGGCCGTCCGGCGGCACGAGCCGCACCTCGAACTCGCGCAGGCTCACGTCGCCGGCGAGCACCTCGACCAGGTGCGCGGCCACGTACCGGCGGTCGGCCGTGTGCACGAGCTGCCTCCAGCCGAGGTGGCGCAGGGCGGGCTCGTCCAGCCGGACCAGTGCGCAGAACGCCTGGTTCGCGGTCCATACGGCCCCGTCGGTGCCGATCACGGCGCGCGCACCGTTCTGCTCGAGCGGCGAGTCCACGGGCCTAGATTCGACCCAGCCGGATGGTTCTCCTATCAGCCGAGCGGCCTGATCTCCGTACCTCGCCATCCTCCGATCGGCCTCCTACGGTCGCGGGAACCGCCCGATCGGTGCTAGAAAAGTGCTGGTGCCGAGCGAGCGAATCCGGGTGGTGATAGCGGACGATCATCCGCTCTACCGCACCGGGCTCGTGGACACGGTCAAGCGCAGGCCCGACCTCGAGCTGGTGGGGCAGGCGGAGGACGGCGAGTCCGCGCTCGACGAGATCCGCAGCCTCACCCCGGACGTCTGCGTGCTCGACGTGAAGATGCCGGGCCTCGGCGGCGTCGACGTGCTGAAGACACTCGAGCGCGAGGGCCTGCCGGTGCGCGTGGTGTTCGTATCCGCGTACTTCGACAGCGACGTGGTCTACGGGGCCCTCGGCAGCGGCGCGTCCGGGTACCTGTCGAAGGACTCCACAGGTGACGAGATCTGCGACGCGCTCGTGGCCGCCTCCCAGGGACGGACGACGCTCGGCACCGACGTGCAGGCCGCCGTGGCCAAGGAGATCCGGCGCCGGAGCGGTGACCAGCAGCGGCTCCTCACGCCGCGCGAAGACGAGATCCTCAGGATGACCGCCGATGGCCAGTCCGCGCCAGAGATCGCGCGCAAGCTCCACCTCGGGGCCACCACCGTGAAGACGCATCTTCAGCGCGTGTACGAGAAGCTCGGCGTCTCGGACCGCGCCGCCGCCGTGGCCGAGGCCATGCGGCGGGGCATTCTGGACTAGCCGCGCCCGTTTCCGTCGGGCATCCAGAAGTCGACGGTGGTGCCCTCGCCGGGCGTGCTCGTGAGCGCGAAGCGCCCCCCCGCTGCCTCTGCTCGCTCCCTCATCGACACCAGGCCGATGTGGCCGGCGTCGCGTGCGGCCGCGTGGCCGGACATCTCGAATCCCTCGCCGTCGTCGCGCACCCTGACCGCGA
>DASUYU010000155.1:0-8989 GCA_036377235.1 Thermoleophilaceae bacterium | reverse complement strand
TGTACATCAGTCGCGCACTGCCGGAGGCGACGGGCTGTGCCCGTCGCGGACGGATGGTTTCTCTGCCCGAGGTGTCGGCTTCTGCCGGAACATCTCGAGCATCCGGTCGGTGACCAGGAAGCCGCCGACCACGTTGATCGTTCCGAAGGCGATCGCGATCACGAGCAGGAGCTCGTTGAGGAAGCCGTCGGCCGGTCCGATCAGGTAGAGGCCGCCGAGCAGGACGATGCCGTGGATCGCGTTCGTGGCCGACATCAGCGGCGTGTGCAGCGTGTTCGGCACCTTCGAGATGACCTCGAAGCCGACGAACGCGGCGAGCACGAGGATGGTGAGCTCGGTGAGCAGATCCATCGCTAGGCCGTGACCTCCGCGGCCTGCCTGGCGCCCTCGTGCACGATCTGGCCGTCGCGGGTGATGCACGCGCCCGCGATCACCTCGTCGTCGAAGTCGAGCGACAGCTCGCCCTCCTTGACCATCACGGCCAGGAGCGACTGCACGTTCCGCGCGTACAGGCTCGAAGCGTGGTCGGGCATCGTGGCCGGCAGGTTCAGCGGTCCGGCGATGGTCACGCCCTCCTTCACGACGGTCTGGCCCGGCTCGGTGAGCTCGCAGTTGCCGCCGGTCTCGGCGGCGAGGTCCACGATCACGGAGCCGGGGCTCATGTTCTTCACGGCCTGCTCGGTCACGAGCAGCGGCGCACGGCGGCCGGGAACGGCCGCCGTGGAGATCACCGCGTCCATCTTCCCGATCTCCTCCGCGAGCAGCTCGCGCTGGCGCTGCTGCTCCTCGTCCGTGAGCTGGCGGGCGTAGCCGCCGGCGGCCTCGGCGTCGTCGAGGCCCATGTCCAGCTCCAGGAAGCGCGCGCCGAGCGACTCGATCTGCTCCTTCACGGCCGAGCGCACGTCGAACGCCTGCACGACCGCGCCGAGCCGGCGGACGGTGGCGATCGCCTGGAGGCCGGCCACTCCGGCGCCGAGCACGAGCACCTTGGCCGGCCGGATGGTGCCGGCCGCCGTGGTGAGCATGGGGAAGAAGCGGGGCAGCTCCTGGGCCGCCATGAGGGCGGCGCGGTAGCCCGAGACGGTGGCCTGCGAGGAGAGCGCGTCCATCGACTGGGCCCGGGTGATCCGCGGGATCGCCTCCATGGCGAAGCTCGTGACGCCGTGGTCCGCCAGCGCCCGGACCGTGTCGGAGGCGGTGAGCGGCTGGAGGAAGCCGATCAGGACGGATCCCTCGCTCAGGCGGCCGATCTCCTCCGCGCTGGGCGGCGCGACCTTGGCGACGACGTCGCCGGAGAAGCCGTCGCCCATGCCGGCGCCGGCCTCCTCGTAGGAGGCGTCGGGGTGGTGGGCGCCGTCGCCCGCGCCGGGCTCGACGATCACCTTCAGCCCGTCGCCGGTCAGGCGCTGGACGACCTCGGGCACCAGGGCGACTCGGCGCTCACCCTCGGCCGTTTCCTTGGGTACTGAGACGTTCATGGGGTCCGGGGGCGCGGCACATTACCAGCGGCCCGGCAGCCGGTTGCCGGCAGGACAAAAGCTCCACGCAAGCTGTGCGCTGATTGACACCCGTTTCCGGTACGACGAGGCTGGCGCCGATCGGTCAACGCGCCCTGATTGGGTGCCAATCCCTGGGAGCGGCCCGAATGGAAGACCTGTTCCGGCTCGTGCTCGTGCGTCCCGCCGTGGCGCAGGACAAGCAGCAGCCGAGCATCGACCTGACCCAGGAGTCGAGCTTCCAAGGGGGCCTTGCCGCGGCCCTGAAGGGTGGCGACCCGCGTGCCGGCGCCGCCGCCGAGGCGAGGACGTTCGTCGCGACGGACGGCTTCCTCGGCGACCCGGATGAGAACCCGTTCGCCAAGCAGCTCGGCAAGCTGAGCGAGCGTCTGGACGGCCTGGCCGACCCGGACGCCGACTCCACCCGGAAGGCGGTCGCGCAGGCGTTCGGAAAAGACGTCGACGAGGTGGTGAAGGACGACAGCTTCAAGCAGACCGTCCGGCGGCTGCGCGACTCGATCGTCGCGATCAAGGTCATCGACGACGACGAGGAGCGGCCGCTCGAGGAACTCGTCGGACAGCTGCGCCTGATGGAGCTGATCATCCGGATGGGCGAGGACGCCAAGTTCCCCGCTGACTCCGAAGCGCTGCGCCTCGCACGCTTTCGCACTCTGCAGTTTCCGGACGGGTCCGAGCTCGCGTCGCGCCTCTCGACCCGCAAGACGGAGGACCAGAAGCGCAAGCAGGCCAAGGCGGCAAAGGGCGATCGTGAGGGAAAGCTGGACAAGCTGCTCAAGCGGCACGAGTCCCTGAGCCGTGCTCTCGACGAGCTGGCCGCCATCCACTCGTCTCATCTGATCACCACTCCACAGGCGGGCAGCGACGCGATCGCCCCGCCCGAGGATCTGCGAAGCGACTCGGTCGCCAAGAGCCAGGTCGGCTTCCTCTCCAAGATGCGGGCGATCCAGGTCAAGGGCTCCGGGGGCGACGGCCAACCCGAGGAGGGTGAGGAGAAGCGGGCGCCAGGCTCGGGGCTGGTGGCCGAGCTGCTCGGTGCCGGTCGTGCCCGCTCCGGGCGACCGGGCTTCAAGCCCCAGGACGTGGCCTTTACGCTGAACCCGCAGGGCTCCGACTCGCTGTCGCCGGCCACACGTGCGGTGCTCGACGAGCGCGGCCTCGACCTGAGCCAGATCCCTCTCGACCGCGTCGTGGACCGCCTTCAGGGCGAGCTGGCGCGGGTCGTACTCGAGATCGAGCGGCTCGGCGGCCACCCCACGAAGACCGCCGTGAAGCGGGTCGGCAAGGCGCTGGTCACCGTGCATACGCCGATCACCACCGGCTGGGGTGCGGTCGGGACGGGGGGCTTCGCCGCCGCGATGAAGGTGGCGCTCGACGGCCGCGTCCCACAGACCCGCGGCAAGGTCAAGCCCGCCGGGGTCGCCGACCTGCTGCTCGTGCGCCAGCAGCTCGTGGGCTACGAGGGCGCGGACGTCGCCGACATCGAGAACGTGCTCAAGGGCGAGCACAAGACGCGCGAGCACACCCGCCGCCAGGAGACCGTGCTCACGACGTTCACCGAGACCGAGACCGAGACCACGAAGGAGCAGGAGCACGATGCCACCGACCGCTTCGAGATGGCGCGCGAAACGAGCGAGACGATCAAGGAGGACATCGCGCTCAAGGCGGGCGTGAAGGTCTCAGGCAAGTACGGACCGGTGGTCGAGTTCGCCGTGAGTGCCGAGGGTTCCTATCAGCGGACGAAGGAGGAGGCCACCAAGACGGCCCAGAAGTTCGCGCACGACGTCACGGACAGGAGCTCGCGCAAGATCGCCGAGCGGGTCCTCGAGCGAACGACGATCACCACCACCACCGACGTCACCGAGAAGAACATCCACGAGATAGACAACAAGGGACCTGGCGCCGCCCAGGTCTCCGGCGTCTACCAGTGGGTCAACAAGCGCTACCAGGCGCAGATGTTCAATTACGGCCTGCGGGCCATGTTCGACTTCATGGTCCCCGAGCCGGCCGCCTTCCTGATCGCCGCGATGAACGCGGCGCACACGAGCACGCTGACGCTCACGAAGCCGCCGGACTTCGCGCTCAAGCCATCCGAGGTCACGGAGAGCAACTACGGCTACTGGACACGCGAGTACCGGGCGACCGACATCACACCGCCGCCCGACCTCTACAAGACGGCCTCCATGGACTTCAAGGCGGGCTCCGGCGACGACTCGACCAACTACAACCACAGCGCCGAGGTCACCATCGACGAGGGCTACCGAGCGGTGTGGTCGAGCGTCGGCGCCGTGTACACCAACTGGAGCGGCGACTGCGTGCTCGACGTCATCGTCGGGCAGAGCCCGGTGCGGCTCATCAACGGCGAGTTCGTGAAGTCGACGAGCATGGCGGACGAGCAGGGCACGGTGCCGGTGGCGATCAGCACCTACAAGATGGCGCAGATCGCCATCGCCATCGAGATCAAGTGCCAGCGGACCGACCGCGCGCTGGAGAAGTGGCAGCTCGACACGCACCGGAAGCTGATGACCGCCTGGCAGGCGCGTGTACAGGAGTACGAGGAGAGGCTCGCTCAGCTGGAGGCACAGGCCGGCGACGCGATCGAGGGCCGCAACCCGGCCGCCAACCGGGAGATCATCGAGGACGAGCTGAAGAAGAACTGCCTCAGCATCCTCACGGACCAGCACTTCGACCTGTTCGACGCAATCGAGGACTCGCCGTCCAACTCGCTGCCCGAGATCGACATCTTCGAGGCCGCGGGCGAGGGACCGTACGTGCGCTTCTTCGAGCAGGCGTTCGAGTGGGAGCACATGGCGTGGGTGACCTATCCCTACTTCTGGGGCCGCAAGGACCAGTGGGACGAGCGCATCGCGTACGAGGATCCCGACCCCGCGTTCAACGAGTTCCTGCGTGCCGGCTACGCGCGCGTCACGGTGCCGGCCCGCCCCGGCTTCGAGTCGGCCGTCGACCACTTCCTCCACCTCGGCGACATCTGGAAGGGAGGCCCCCTGCCCTCCATCACGAGCAAGCTGTACCTCAAGATCGCCGACGAGCTGGCCGAGCAGCTCGGGCGGCCGGCGAGGGAGGTGCCGCAGGGCGATCCGTGGCCGGTGACGGTGCCCACCGCGCTCGTCCACCTGCGCTCCGACGACAAGCTTCCCAAGTGGCAGCAGGATGCCCAGGGGAACTGGGTCGAGGCGTAGTCACGTTACGTGGGCGACGTCGCCACACACGCGGCGATCAGCCCACATGTCACCGCGCAGCTCAAGCTCGTGTTCGGGGGGTCCGTCGCGGACGAGGACTACACGTACATCGAGCTCGGCAACTTCCTCACGGACGTCAAGCAGTTCCGCGACCCGTCCGCGTTCCACCGGGCGCGCGAGGCGGCGCGCGCACGGGCGGCCGAGACGGCGGGGGTCGCTGCGAGCGGCCTGCCCATCGATGCCTGGGCGATCGCGATGTTCGGCCGCAGGGACCCGCCCGAGGAGCGCCACGGCGCCGTGCCACAGTTCCTCGCCCGGCTGGCGTACGCGCTCACACATCAGGTCTTCGATCCCGACGGCCTGACCAAGCAGGCGGAGGAGGAGCTGCCACCGGGAGCCGGCCCGTCGCTGTCGCCGGCACACCCGATCCCGGCCGCGGAGGTGGATCGCGTGATCGCTGCCCAGTTCGATCAGTACTGGCCGCACGACCACATGGACTTCCCGCCCGTGGTGTCTCTGGCGACGCACCGCGACCACCCGCTCTTCCGGCGCCGGAGCAGCGGATTGATCGGGTTCGTGGAGCGCTACATGGAGTACTTGGCGGAGGAGCTCACGAAGCTCGAGACCGAGTGGGCGAGCACGCCGATGGTGTTCGCGGACACGCTGCATCGCTATTTCGTCCGGCTCGGGGTGCTGCTGCACGCGGTCGAGGACTTCTACTTCCACTCCAATGTCGCCGAGCTGCGCCAATGGCTCGCGCTGCGACACCACTATGCGAGCGCCGACCCGGCCACCCCCGAGGGACGCGCGGAGCTCTTCGGCAACGGCCTGTGGGGCGTGACAGGCCTTGAGGTCGGCTCGCCGGCCAGGTGGACGCGGCTCCGCCGGATCCTGTACCGGCGGCTGCGCTACCCCGTCTTCGACCAGGCAGACAGGCTGTCGCTCGGCGCGTCCGACGACGCCACGGACCTCCTGTACACGGGCGGCTTCTACGCCACGGACGTGTTCCACACGCTCGGCGGCGCGCTCGAGGCGATCGAGCGCAATGTGGCCACCTTCGCTCCGAAACGTCAGCCGGGGAAGAGCCCCCTTGTGCTGCTGCGACTCGCCTTCAACGAGAGGGCGCGCCGTGACCTCGTGGCGGGCGGAGACAGCGCCGCCGCGGCTCTCAGGACGCTGCACGCCGGGCAGCTCGAGAACGGGGAGTACACGGCCGCGATCAACAGGGCGGAGACGCGCGGCGACGTGTCGAAGCGCGCGGCCGAGCTGCTCAGGGAGGCGTTCCAATACGACGCGGACCGCGCGAAGACCTTCACGAAGCTCCCGGGCCCCGGCGGGGTCCTGATCGGGCTGATCGCGGACATCCAACGCGAGCGCGACGCCAGCGAGGCGGCCGCGAGCGCGCTCGACGCCGAGCAGTTGGCCTCGGTCACACGCGACTGGTCCTCGGACGGCGCGTCCGGCGAGGACATCGGAACCCACTCCCTGCTCTCCAAGGACTCGCCCGAGAAGGAGCCGTTCCGCAAGGACGCCGTAGCACTCGCGAGCCACGCGTCCGCGGGTGTCGCGACGGTGCTGGCTACGCGACTGCAGGTCCGCTACCCGGCCAACGTCGGGATCGATTGGCTCGACGTGCTCAGGTTCTTCATGCGCTTCCCGCGCTATCCGTCGCGGCGTTGGGAGGAGGAGCTGATAGCCGGCGTCCGCGCCGCCGGGACCGGGAGGTTCAAGCAGCCTGCGGTGAGCGCATTGCGCGACCAGCCGGTCGTGACGCTGCTCGGTCCGCCGCGCCGGCTGGAGGACCTGCTTGCGCGCCGAGCGGGAAAGCTCCGGACCGAGCTGGAGAACGAGTACCGGAGCTTCGAGCGCAATCCATAGATTCCGCTCGTCCCCGGGGCGGGGTCTCAGGCGGCCAGGTCGAGCGTCAGCTCGTCCACGCCGCCGCCGACGTGCTGCCGGCGCAGCTCGGTGGTGAGCTTGGCCATCAGCTTGTGGGCGGGCGTGTTCTCGCTCGCCATCGTGGCCGTGAAGGTCCAGATGCCGCGGTTGCGCGCCAGGTGGGCGAGATGCGTGCCGAGCACCGATCCCAGCCCTCGTCCCTGCCACGGGTCGCCCACCGTGACCGCGATCTCAGCGGTGTCGGGCTCTCCGTTGTTCCTCACGAAGCGGGCGACCGCGATCAGGCGGCGCGACGGATCGCAGGGGTTCTCGGCCACCAGCGCCACGTGGTCGCGGCCGTCCACCTCCGTGAGATAGCGAAGCTCCGCCCGGCTGAAGCTCTGCTTGGGTGTGAGGAAGCGCCGCTGCACGCTCTGGGGGGAGAGGCGCCGGAGCCCATCGGAGAGCATGCCCTTGTCATCGGGGCGGATGGGCCGGATCACGACCGGGGCTCCGTCTGGAAGGCGTTCGATCACGCCTCGAAGTATCAGTTCGATGATGGTCGAACTGTGTGCAATGCGTCACGCTCGTAGTCGAGCTCGGTCCTGATGCCGCGGGCGCGGAGGATCTCGTTCGCGGCCTCGAGGTCCTCGGCGTCGATGACCGCGGCCGCGAGGCGCGCCGCCGACCAGATCGCCTTCGCCACGTCGAAGTAGAACGTGAGCGCCCCGACCGGCGACAGCTCCACCGTCCGCCGTCCCCGGCGGATGGTCGTCTCGCCGGTGGCGCCGTGGAAGCACCGGACCGCCTGGGCGCTGGCCTCGGTGGGAATGGCCTCGACCGCCTCCTCGAGGCGGGCGGCCACCGCCGGCGTGAGCCCGCGCGCTCCGGCGAACCCGCCGGCCTCCGCGACCTCGGCGATCCGCTCGAGCACCTCAGCGGGGGTGAGCTCGCCGTCGCACCCGACGCCGAAGATGCCGCCCAGGACCGGGATCGTGCGGGCCTTCCAGAGCCGCGCCGCGGCGGCGAGCATGATCGAGTCGCACAGCGGGCTGGCGAGCCCGGGCTCGTGCCCGTGGGCGAGCGCGTCACCGCCCACGTCCAGGAACACGATCAGGTCGGCGCCGAGCTCCGCGGCCGCTGCGGCCAGGCCGTCCGCGATCGCGGCCGGGCCGAGCGTTGCATCCACGAGGACGGTCTCCTCGCCGAGCAGCTCCGCCATGCGCGACTCGGCGAACAGGACTCCGCTCTCTCGGACGCGCGTAGAGCCGCCGGCCGCGAGCACGCCCGGAGCAAGGCGCCGCGCGCCCTCGATCTCCGCCTCGGCGCGCGGTCCCGGACTCGGGTCGACCGGCCGCCGCTCCCACGTCACTCCGCCCACCACGGGCCGCGCGCCGCCGGCGCGGCACAGCTCCGCGGTGGCCAGCGCGCCCACAACATCGCCGCCGCCGCCGATGCCGAGCACAAGCGGCCGCCGGGCGGCTGAGAGAAGCGCCTCGGCGTCCGCCACCGGCCGCTCCCCGGTCACGGCGCGAGCGCCCCGGCGATCGACTCGCCGTACGGCGGTTCCAGCACCCCGGCCTCGGTCACGATCGCCGTCACGAGCTCGGCGGGTGTCACGTCGAAGGCGGGATTGAAGGCGTCGCCGGCGGCCACGACCTCGGCGGGGTCGCGCTCCTCGATCGGGATCGAGGCGCCGTCGGGCGTCGCCGCGTCGATCGTGGAGAGCGGGGCGGCCACGTAGAACGGCACGGCGTGGCGGTCGGCCAGCACCGCGAGCGGGTAGGTGCCCACCTTGTTCGCCACGTCGCCGTTCGCCGCGATGCGGTCGGCGCCCACGATCACGCGGTCCACGCGTCCCTGCGCCATCAGCGAGCCTGCCGCGGAATCCGCCACCACGCGGTGGGGGATGCCCGCCTGCCGCAGCTCCCACGCGGTCAGCCGGGCGCCCTGCAGCAGCGGGCGCGTCTCGTCCACCCACACCTCACTGAGCCGGCCCTGCTCCCACGCCACGCGCAGCACCCCGCACGCGGTGCCGATCCCGCCGGTGGCGAGCGCGCCGGTGTTGCAGTGCGTGAGCGCGCGGGTGCCCTCGCGGAACAGCTCCACGCCGAGCTCCGCCAGCCTGCGGTCCGCGTCGCGCTGATCCTGGTGGAGCCGCCGCGCGGCCTCGAGCGGATCGGCCGCGTGGCGGGTCTGCTCGAGCGCCCACGCGAGGTTCACGGCGGTCGGCCGGGTGGAGCGAAGCAGCTCGGCGGCGGCGTCGCGGTCCTCGGCGAGCGCCATCGCGTATGCCGCGGCGATGCCGATCGCCGGCGCGCCCCGCACGGCGAGGGTGCGGATGCAGTCCGCCACCTGCTCGACCCTCTCGCATCGGATCCAGCGCTCCTCGGCCGG
>DASUYU010000154.1:0-40937 GCA_036377235.1 Thermoleophilaceae bacterium | reverse complement strand
GAGGATGTTGGAGTTGGTGTTGGGCGCGAGGTGGACGACCTTGGCGCCGGTGTCCTTCCAGACGTCGCCGCTGGCGACGCCGACGTTGAGGTGGTCGGCGCGCGCGCCCTCCCCGATCAGGAACGAGCCGGGGTAGAGCATGACCTTCTTGGCGCCCATCGAGCCGCCGACCCACTCGACGGTCCCGTTGGCCTCGACGATCGCCCGCTTGGTGTTGAGGTTGAAGACGTCCTTCGACCAGTTCTGCACGGTCGTGTAGCGGGCCTTGGCGCCCTCCTTGACGAAGATCTCGACGACCGCGGAGTGCATCGAGTTGACCGAGTAGGTCTGGGCGGTGCAGCCCTCGATGTAGTTCACGTCGGAGCCTTCGTCGGCGATGATCAGCGTGTGCTCGAAGGTGCCCTCGTTGGCGCCCTCCATGCGGAAGTACGCCTGCAGCGGGAGGTCGACCTTCACGTCCTTCGGCACGTACAGGAACGAGCCGCCTGACCAGACGGCCCCGTGCAGCGCCGAGAACTTGTTGTCCTGCGGCGGCACGCACTTGTTCATGAAGTACTCGCGCACGAGGTCCTCGTGCTCCGTGACCGCCGTGTCCATCGCGCAGAAGAGGATCCCGAGGTCCGCGTACTCCTTCTTGAGCCCCTCGTAGAAGGGCTCCTGGCGCCACACGCCCACGACGCCGGCGAGGTGCTCGCGCTCCGCCTGCGGGATGCCGAGCTTCTCGAAGGTGTCCTTCTGCTCCTGCGGGACGTCGTCCCAGCTGTCGTAGCGCCCGGCCTCGGGCGGGGAGTAGAGGACCAGCGTCGACAGGTCGAGGTCGGAGAGGTCGACGCCCCAGGTCGGAATCGGCTTGCGCTCGAAGATCTCGAACGACTTGATGCGCTTCTCGCGCATCCAGTCCGGCTCGCCCTTGATCTTGGAGAGCTCCTCGATCACGTCGCGCGAGATGCCCTTCTTGGCGACGAGCTGTCCCTGCTCGTTCTCCTTGATCGGGCTGGGCTTCTGGATGCGGGTCTTGTCAGTGGCTGCCATACGCCACCGAGGATAGCGCGCCGAGAGGCTTTCCAGACCCTGCAGGTAGGAGTTAGGCTACCCTAATGCGCATGCTTCGGAAGACGGCCACGGTACTGGCCGCGGCGGCCCTCGGCACGGGCCTCGCGGCGTGCGGCGAGGACCGCTCCGGCGATGTCCAGTTCGAGGGTGACACGGGCACGAGCACCACCGGAACAGGCACCACCGGCACCGGCACGACCGGCACCACCGAGACCGAGACCACCGGGACGGAGACCTCGCCCTAGATGTCGCGGCGCAGGCTCATCTGGACGGTGGTGGGCGGCACCGTGCTGCTCGTGGCCGCGTTCGTGGGCGTGGTGCTCGCCACCTCCGGCTCGTCGTCCGACGCGCTGGTGCTCTACTCGGCCCGCTCGCACTACGGCGAGGAGAAGCCCTTCGAGGACTTCGCGCACAGGACCGGCACCGACCTGACGATCCGCGGCGGCGACGCCTCGGAGCTCTACGAGCGGCTGAAGGCCGAGGGCTCGAACACGCCGGCGGACGTGCTGATCACCGTCGACGCGGCCAACCTCTGGCGCGCTCAGCACGCCGGCTTCATCGCCTCCTGGAAGCCGCTCACGCTGCGCGCCCGGACGATCATGCGCTCGACCGAGCGCGTGGGACCGGACGACGTGACCACCTACGAGGGCCTCGGCGACCCCCGCTGGAAGGGGAAGCTCTGCCTGCGGTCCGGCACGAGCGAGTACAACGTCTCGTTCGTGGCCGACCATCTCGCCAAGGACGGCCGCGCGGCTACGGAGGCGATGCTGCGCCGGTGGATGGCGAACGACCCGAAGATCTTCGGCTCGGACACCGACGTGCTGGAGGCGATCAAGGACGGCGACTGCGACGTGGGCCTCACGAACTCCTACTACCTGGGCCGCGAGCTGACGGACGACCCGAAGTTCCCCGTCGCCCCTGTCTGGGCGGACCAGAACGGCCGCGGCACGCAGGTGAACCTGTCGGGCCTTGGCGTGATCCGCACGTCGGACCGCAAGGCCGAGGGCGAGGAGCTGATCAAGTTCCTGCGCGAGCCGAGCCAGCAGGAGATCTTCGCGAAGAACAACCACGAGTATCCGGCCGTCGCCGGCGTGAAGCCGGACCCGGTCATGGCGCGCTTCGGCACGTTCAAGCGCGACATGATCGACGTGGCCGGCGCCGGGCCGCGGCTCGCCGAGGCGCTGAAGCTGATGGATGAGGTGGGGTGGGACTAAGGGCGACCGTCCTGATTGCCCTCCTGGTGGTGGGCCCACTGGTTGGGCTGCCGCTGTCCTTCATCACCTCACCGGGCGCGATCGACCAGTTCTCGGGGTTCCTCCCCGAGGCGGTGGCCGCCACGTTCTGGATCCTGCTCGGCGTTGGGAGCGGCACGCTCGTCCTCGGCACAGGGCTCGCCGTGCTCGTCTCGTTCTTCGAGTTCCCGGGCAGGCGCTGGATCGAGTGGGTGCTCGTGCTGCCGCTCGCGATGCCCGGCTACGTCTTCACGCTGTTCGCGCTCGGGCTGAAGGTGCCGGGGATTCGCTCGACCGCCGGGGCGGTGTGCGTGTTCACGCTCGTGCTCTATCCGTACGTCTACCTGCTGGCGCGCGCCGCGTTCCTGAGCCAGTCGCGCGCGCTGATCGAGGCGGCGCGCGGCCTCGGCATGTCGCGCGTGCGGGCGATCCTGCGCGTGGGCGTGCCGCTCGCGCGGCCGGCCATCCTCGGCGGCGTGGCGCTGGCCCTGATGGAGGCGCTCGCCGACTTCGGCACCGTCAACCTGCTCGGCGTGCGCACCTTCACCGACGCCATCTACCGCGTGTGGTTCGAGGCCTTCGACCGCGACGCGGCCATGCAGCTCGCCACGCTGCTCGTGTCGGTCACGCTCACGCTGCTGGCGCTCGAGCGGCTCGCGCGCGGCCGAGCCCGGCACGCCCAGCTCGCGGCGCGCGGCGAGCTCGTGCCGCCGGTGCGGCTGCGCGGCCTGGCCGCGGCGGCCGCCGTGGTGGTCCCGCTCGCGCTCGTCGCGCTGATCGTGGGCGCGCCGCTCGTCCAGCTCGCGGCCTGGTCCGCCCAGTCGATCCGCGACAGCCTGCTGCCGGTCGAGTTCGGCGCGTCGGTTCGGAACAGCCTGCTGCTCTCCGGCATGAGCGCCTTCCTGGTGCCGGTGGTCGCACTGCTGCTCGCCTACGGGGCCCGCGAGAGCGGCTCGCGGACGGCGGCCACCGCGGCGCGCACCGCTACGATCGGATACGGCCTGCCGGGCTCCGTGGTCGCCGTGGCTGTGATCGTGCCGCTCGGCTGGATCGACAGACGCCTCGATGGAGCATTCGGCACCGGATTACTTCTCACGGGCACGGTGATCGGACTCTTCTACGCCTATCTCGTTCGCTTCCTCGCCCTCGCCTGGGGCGCGGTCGAGTCGAGCCTCCTGCGCGTGCCGCGCCAGCTCGACGACGCCGCCCGCGGCCTGGGCGCGGACAGGCTCGACGTGCTCGCGCGCGTGCACGTGCCGCTGCTGCGGTCGGGCCTCGTGACGGCGGCGCTGCTCGTGTTCGTGGAGGTGATGAAGGAGCTGCCGGCGACGCTCCTGCTCCGGCCGCTCGGCGGCGACACCATGGCGATCGCGGTGTGGCAGGCCACTCACGAGTCGCTCTACACGACCGCCGCGCTCCCGGCGCTCATGATCGTGCTCGTCGGGCTGCTGCCGGTGGCGATGATGATCCGGCTGTCGGGCCGCCTCGGTACGAGCGAGGTGGAGGCCTCGCCCGCCGCGGGCGGCTGGGTGGACGAGCCGGAGGCGGTGCCGGCATGAGCCACGTGCGGATGCGCGGGCTGTCGAAGTCGTTCGGCACGGTGAGGGCAGTGCGCGAGCTGAACCTCGACATCGAGCGCGGGGAGCTCCTCGCCGTCCTCGGCCCGTCGGGCTGCGGCAAGACGACGCTGCTGCGGACGATCGCCGGCTTCGAGCAGCCGGACGCGGGCTGCGTGGTCGTGTCGGACGAGGTGGTCGCGGGTCCGGGCCGGATGGTGCCGCCGGAGAAGCGGAAGGTCGGGATGGTCTTCCAGGACTACGCGCTGTTCCCGCACCTGACGGTGGAGGGGAACGTCGGGTTCGGGCTGACCACGCGGCCGCGCGAGGAGCGCAAGGGCACGACCCGCCGCACGCTCGAGCTGGTCGGGCTGCAGCACAAGGCCAACTGCCCGGTGTACGAGCTGTCCGGCGGCGAGCGCCAGCGCGTCGCGCTTGCACGGGCGCTCGCGCCCGGCCCCGAGCTCGTGCTGCTCGACGAGCCGTTCTCGAACCTCGACGCGACTCTCCGCGCCGGGCTGCGCCGCGAGGTGGAGCTGATCCTGCGCGACGCCGAGGCCACCGCCCTCCTCGTGACGCACGACCAGGAGGAGGCGCTGTCGCTGGCCGACCGGGTGGCGGTGATGCGCGACGGCCAGATTGTCCAGGTGGGCCCGCCGGTGGAGGTGTACGGCTCGCCGGCCACGCGCTGGGCCGCGCAGTTCGTGGGCGAGGTGAACGTGCTCTCCGGCGTGGCGCGCGGCACCGGCGTGGAGACCGAGCTGGGCGTCTTCGACCTCCGCCGGCCGGCCACCGGCGCGGTGCACGTGGCGGTGCGGCCCGAGCAGCTCGAGCTGAGCGCCCGCGACGGCGGCGGCAACGCGGAGGTGGTCTCGCGCGAATTCCGCGGCCACGACGTGCTGTACCGCCTGCGTCACGAGGGCGGCAAGACCCTGCTCGTGCAGCTGCCCTCGCTGGAGCTGCACGAGGTGGGCGACGCGGTGTTCGTGCGGCCCGCCCCGGCCGCCGTGACGGCGCTGGTGGACTAGCGCTCGGCGACGACGACCTGGAGCTTCCCCGCGGCCGAGCGCTCGAGCGCGTCGACCCGCTCGACGCTCACGTCCGGCCGCGGCACCCCGAGCTCGGCAAGCTCTGCGCGCACGCGCTCGCGGAGGCGCTCCTCCACGCCGGAGCACCCGTCTCGCAGTGCCACGCGAAGGCGGAGGGCGTCGCCCTTCTGCACGACCTGGAACTCGCGCACGTCGGGGTCCGCCGTCACGACCCCGAACTGGAGAGGGTGCACGGCGACGCCGCCAAGGCGCAGAACGTCCTCGGTCCGGCCCGCGAGGGAGCGGACCCGCGTCAGCGTCCTGCCGCATGGGCACGGCTCAGGCTCGATGGCCACGAGATCGGTGACCTCGAACCGGATCAGCGGCTGCACGCGGTTGAACAGGTTGGTGACGAGCAGCCGGGAGCCCACCTCGCCGGCCGGCACCGGCCGGAAGTCGTCGTCCACGTTCTCGACGATGCACATGTCGTCGAACAGATGCATGGAGCCCTCGGGGCAGTCGTGGCCCCACACGCCCTCGGTGGTCGCGTAGAAGTCCGTCGGCCTGACGCCAAAGGCCTGCTCGAGCCGGCCCCGCATCCCGGGCGTCAGGGGCTCGCTGTTCGTCGTGAGGCCGCTGAGCCTCAGCCGCAGGCGCCCGGCGACCTGCTCGTCGGCGAGCAGGCCGGCCGTGGAGGGGTACACGTTCATGAAATCCGGCCGGAACTCGTTCAGAGCACGCACGAGCTGGTCGAGCGGCTGGGTCACGGCCAGCGAGAGCAGCCTGTGGGCTCCCACGTCGAAGCACTGCGCACCGCGCCGGCTCATGTGGGTGGGCGCGCCGCCTCCGATCAACGCCACCCGCAGGCGCGGAAGCCGCGGCCTGAGGCCGACCCAGTCGCTGCGGCGCAGGAACATCGTGAGAACACCACGCCAGCCCGCACGGTCATAGACGAAGACCGCCTTGCGGCCCGACGATCCGCTCGAGGTCATCACCCGGTACTCGCCGAGGTACAGGGTGTCCTCGCGGATTTGACCGAGGTGCTCGAGCAGCTCGTCCCGGCGCAGGCGGCGGTCGGTCACGAGGTCGTCGAAGCGCTCCATCATCTCGGCCTTGGTGAGGACGGGAAGCTGGCTCAGCTCCACCCGGCCGCTCGGAAGCCGCTCGCGCCAGAACGGTGAGCGCCCGGCCGCGTACCTCGCAAGCTCCGAGAGTCGCTCGTCCCGGAAGCGCTCGAGCCGCTCGCGCGGCCAGCGCTCACGCTCGCTGAGCGCTTTGCTTTCGCGTACGCCGCGCGCGAAGTCCTGAAGGCGCTTTGTCCGGTAGCCCATCGGGTCCTCCTTCGTTCATTGCGAGTCGCAACATCCGCACGCCGAGGCCCTCGTCCACGAGGTCGGGCTGCGTCATGCGCTCGAGCTGAAGGCCGGTCAGCATCGCGAGCCGGGCGGTGGCCAGCTTCGCCGGGTCCTCGGGCACCTCCTCACCGCGTTCGTCGGCCATGCGCTCCATCGCGGCGGCCAGGGGCCGCGCGCCGCGCCGGTGCTCGCCGGCGAACCGCTCTCTGAGTTCGGGGTGCCTCAGCACGTGAGCCCAGAATTCGAAGAAGACGGCCAGCCAGCCGTCGTCCTGGCGCTGCTCGAGGCCCGCGATCAGCCGCTCCATACCCTCGTAGGCCGTCTCGCCGCCCGCGAGCGTGTCCTCCATCTCCTCGACGCGCCGGTTCACCCGGCGCTCGTACACGGCGAAGAAGAGGTCCTCCTTCGACGCGAAGTTGGAGTAAACGGCTCCCTTGGTGTAGCCGGCGGCGTCCGCCACGGCGTCGATCGACGTGGCGTGGAAGCCGTTCGTCGTGAACAGCCGGTCGGCGGCATCGACGAGCTCCTCGCGGGTCCGGGCGCGGCGGTCGGCGCGTGTGAGGGCCGTTCGCATACCGAGAGTATCTAGATACCAGCGGTATGTGTCAAGAGCGAGTTAGGGTGCCGGCTATGAAGCTCTACGTGTGCTGGGGCACGTTCCGCTCGCCGCGTCCGGGCGGTCACCCGTGCCGGAACGCCCACGAGGCGCTGCGAGACGCGGGCTGGAACCCGGACGTCGAGAAGGTGTACGGCTGGGGCCTTCTGGGCGACTCGCTCAATCCCACCCGCGCGAAGGTGCGCAACCTCACCGGGCAGAACTGGGTGCCGGTGCTCGAGACCGACGACGGCGAGATCCTCTCGGGCAGCGACAGGATCATCCGCTGGGCGCGCGACAATCCGGCGAGCGGCGCGGACCGGGCCGCGTAGCGCCGCCGTCGAGTGAGCGCGCCGGAGCTCACCGAGGCGACCAGGCGGATGACGCGCGCCGGGCAGCACGCCCCTGAGAACGCAATGACCGATCCGGGTGAGATCGCCCGCTTCCACGACCGCTGCAGCGACCTGATGCGCGAGCTGCTCGACGGGCTGGCCGCGGCGCCCGACACCCCGCGCACGTTTCCCGCCGTCGAGGACGCGATCGGCTGGCCGCGGCGCCGGATCGCGTCGGTCCTCGGAGGTGTCTCGCGCCTGCGGCATACGGAGTTCGGCGGCCGCCGCCCGTACCGCTTCTACGGCGACCGCGCGTCGGAGTCGGGGCGCTGGGAGATCTGGATGGACGCGGGTCAGGCCGCGGCCGTGCGCGCCGTCCGGTAGAGCGGCACGGCCACCGCGAGCGTCGTGATCGTCAGGAGCGAGCCGGCGAGTGCCCAGACGAGCGTGGTTCCCTGCGTCGACGCGAGCGCCCCGACGGCCAGGTTCGCGACCAGCGCGCCGCCCTGCGTGGCGAGCGCCTCCGCCGAGATCAGCGTGGCTCGGGCGGTCGGGCCGACGGAGTCGTTCAGGAGCTCGAAGTGCATCGGGTCGGTGAGGCCGATGCTGAGGTAGGCGAGCAGGTACAGCACCACGAAGATCGCGACGGTCTCCGGCACGCCGAGGAAGGCCACGCACACCGCGCCCAACCCGAGCACCAGCAGGTAGCCCGAGCGGAGCCCGGCGCGGCTCTTGACCCGCGGGCTCAGCCATGCTCCCACGGCCGCCGCGAACATCGAGCCGGCCGCGAGCGCGCCGAACACCACGCCGTGGGTGTCCGGGTCGCTGATCAGGTCCGCCAGGTGCGGCTGCCAGAGGAGCTCGACCGCGGTGAACGACATGCCGAGCGCGACGCCGGTGACCACGACGACCCGGACCGCTACCGACCCGGTGAACTCGTCGCGTGCCGTGGCGAAGATGTGTGCCACCTGTCGTCTCACGGGCGTCGCACGCCCCGGCGCGGAGGCGCGGCGGTCGCCCTCGTCCACGAGGACCGCTATCGCGACGAGATACGCGATCGCCGCGAGTGCGCCGGCGAGGGCGGCGATGCCGTAGCCCGAGAAGGCGCCGCCGCCGCCGTGCGCCGGCCCGGCCAGCGTGACCAGGGCGCCCGCGACCAGGCTGCCCGCCGCCAACGCGAGGGCCTCGGCGGCCGCCCCGCGCGAGAGCCCGTGGCTGAGCGGCGCGGCGGGGTCGAGCAACCGCAGCGAGTCGACGTACCAGGCCTCGAGCGAGCCCGAGATCAGTGCCCGTCCGGCAGCCAGCAGCCCGGCCGACGCCATGAACGCCGGCACGCTCTCGGCCACCGCGAAGATCAGCAGGCTGACCGCGGTGAGGGCGGCCCCCCCGAGCAGGACGCGCCGGCGGCCGACGAGGTCGGCGAGCGCGCCGCTCGGCACCTCGAGCGCGATCGCGACGGCGCTGTGCACGGCGAACACCGCGCCGATCGCCCCGAGCGAGAGCCCGCGGGCCTGCGGTGTGATCACCAGGAACGGCAGCACCAGCCCGACCGGCAGCCAGCGGAGTGCCCGCAGCACGACGAAGCGGCGCGTGAGCCCGCTGGAGGTCACGCGGCCTCGCGCCGCTCGGGGAAGGCGTGGAAGAGCACGATCGCCCGCTCGGTGCCGTCGCGCTGCGTGCGCCGGTCGGCGTAGCGCTCGAGCACGGCCGTGACCTCGTCGGACAGGCTGCGCAGCTCCTCGGGGGTGAGCTCGAACCACTCGTCCCTGCCCTCGGCAGCCGCCCGCCAGGGACGGTCCCACTCCGGCGTCTCGGCGAACCAGCGGAGCAGCCAGCGGGCGTACTCCGCGACCATCACGCGGCCGAGCACGCTGCTCGCCTCGACGAGGCCGGCGTCATCGGTGTCGGTCGACCACTGCATCCCCTCCTCGACCGCGCGCCAGTGCTTCATGCGGCCGCTATCGAGCTCGGGGGCCTGCTCGATGAAGCCGTACTTGGCGAGCTCGCGCAGGTGATAGCTCGCCGACGCACTCGATTCGCCCAGCCGCCGGCCCAGCTGGGACGCGGTAGCGGGCCCCTCCTTCCGCAACGTCCCGAGCAGGCGCAGGCGGAGTGGGTGGGCCATCGCGTGGAGCAGCGCGGCGTCCGTGACCTGGCGCAATCGCGGCATGCAAAGAAATCTTTGCATAGTTTCGCCGGGCGTGCATCCGGGATCACTAAGACATGACTCTTGGACGATTGATCGCACGCGTCGCGATCGGCGGGCTGTTCGCCGGTCACGGCACCCAGAAGCTGTTCGGCTGGTTCGGCGGCCCGGGCGTGGACGGCGCGAGCAAGATGATGCGCAAGCTGGACCTCCACCCGCCGCGGCGAAACGCCGTGGCCGCGGGAGCCGCGGAGACGACCGCCGGGGTGCTCCTCGCCCTCGGCGCGCTGACCCCGGCGGCCGGGGCGCTGGTGACGAGCACCATGGTCACCGCGATCCGGAAGGTGCACGGGCCCAACGGCCCGTGGATACAGCAGAGTGGCTACGAGTACAACCTCGTGCTGATCGCCGTGATGGCCGCACTGGTCGAATCCGGGCCGGGATCCCCGTCCGTGGACCGTGCGCTCGGGATCGAGGCGAAGGGCACCGGCTGGGCGCTGGCCGCGATCGCCGCGGGCGCGGCGGGCTCGGCGCTCGCCGTCGAGGCCGGCCGCCGCAGCGCGGCTGACGAGGTCGCGGCGCAGCCGAACCAGGGCGCCACCGGCCGCTTCGTGCGTGAGGGCGAGCGGGTCGAGCCCGAACCGGTGGGCCAGACCGCCTAGCCGGTCGCCGGGCCGTTCGCCGCAACGAACGGCTGGAAGGCCGTGCGGAGCCGCTCGCCGAGCGACGGCGCGCTCGAGTAGGCGCGGAGCGCTCCGAGCCGCATCCGGAGCAGCTGGGACACCACCGCGGTGGGCTGGAACGGGTCCGCGACGATCCGCTCGTCGAACACCGAGATGGCCGCGATCGGCACACCGTCGCTCTCCGCGATCAGGGCGGGAGCGGCGATCGGCCGCTGGCTGTCCAGCTCGGCGAGGAGGCGGAGAGCGAGGGCGTCGGCCTCTGTGGCGTGGCGGATGACGTAGGCGTTGGCGGGGTACATGGCGGCTCCTTCGATCTGGAGCTCCAAGGGTGGCCGCCCGCCGGGTCCGTGCCTGTGGGGTCTGCCGCCATATTCGTGGCGGCTAACCGACAGGTGGACGGACGACTACTCGGGCCAGCTCGCGTCGCCCGTGGTCGCCCCGCGCATCACCTTCAGTGACAGCAGGGCGCACTTGCGGCGCGTGGGGGAGATGTCGATGCCGAGCTGCTCGATCACCCAGTCCGCGCCGAGCCCCTGGATCTCCTCGATCGGCATCCCGATCAGCTCGTCAGAGGTGATCGAGGCGGCGGCCTGTGAGATCGCGCAGCCCTGCCCGTGGAAGCGCAGGTCCTTCACCCTGCCGTCCTCGACCACGATGTGCACGCCGAGCTCGTCGCCGCACAGCGGGTTGTGGTCGTGGAAGTCGAGGTCGTGCGGACTCAGCTCGCCGAAGTTCCGCGGGTTCTTGTAGTGATCGAGGATGAAGTCTCGGTACAGCGCGTCCATCGCTACAGCTCGAACACCTCGCGCGCCTTGCCGAGCGCGTCCACCAGCCGGTCCACCTCGTCGCGCGAGTTGTAGACGTGGAACGAGGCGCGCGCCGTGGCGCCCACGCCCAGGCAGCGCATCAGCGGCTGCGCGCAGTGGTGGCCGGCGCGCACGCAGACCGCCTCGCGGTCGCACAGCTCGGCGATGTCGTGCGGGTGCATGCCGTCGATCGCGAACGCCACGACGCCGCCGCGGCGGTCCAGGTCGGGCGGCCCGAAGAGCGTGATGCCCTCCACCTCCGGCAGCCGCTCGAGCGCGTACGCGGTGAGCTCGCGCTCGTGCGCACGCACGCGGTCCATGCCGATCGCGTCGAGGTATTCCACGGCCGCGCCCAGGCCCACGGCCTCGGTCGCCGCCGAGGTGCCCGCCTCGAACTTGTAGGGCAGCTCGTTCCAGGTCGAGCGCTCGCGCTCCACCCGGGAGATCATGTGGCCGCCGCCGAGGAAGGGCCGCATCGCCTCGAGCAGCTCGCGCCGCCCGTGCAGCATCCCGATCGTCGGCCCCAGCGCCTTGTGGCCGGTCCACGCGTAGAAGTCCGCGTCGATGTCGGAGAGGTCCACCGGCATCTGCGGCACCCCCTGCGAGCCATCGATCAGGCTCAGGGCGCCGGCCGCTCGCGCGCGCCGCGCGATCTCGGCCACGGGGTTGATCGTGCCGAGCACGTTCGACACGTGCGCGACCGCCACGACCTTCACGTGCCCCTCGGCGAGCACCGAGTCGAGCTCGTCGAGCGACAGCTCGTGCGAGTCGGTGAGCGTCAGGTAGCGCAGCTTCGCGCCCGTCTCCTCGCACAGCATCTGCCACGGAACGATGTTCGAGTGGTGCTCCATCTCCGTGATGAGCACCTCGTCGCCCTCACCCACGTGCTCGCGGCCCCAGGCGTAGGCCACGAGGTTGATCGCCTCGGTGGCGTTGCGGGTGAAGATCGAGCAGGCCGGGTCCCAGTTCACGAACGAGGCGATGCGCGTGCGCGCCGCCTCGAACGCGTCGGTGGACTCGCGCGCCAGCTCGTACACGCCCCGGTGGATCGGCGCGTACGACTCGCTCTGGAACCGGTCCATCGCCTCGATCACCTGCTTGGGCCGCTGCGACGTCGCCGCCGAGTCGAGATAGGCCACCCGCTTCCCGCCGAACTCCCGCTCGAGCACCGGGAAGTCGGCGCGGACGTTCACGAGGGGCTTGTCAGCGACGTGGGCCATGTCGGTCCTAGCTCGCCTCCGCGCGCTCGCCGATGAACTCGCGCACCTGATCCTCGGCGCCGGCCAGCTTCTCGGAGATGCGCCGGCGCACGAGGTCCTCGAGCCCCGGGTCGTCGAGCCGCTGCACGACCTCCTCGAAGTACCCCTCGACCAGCACGCGCACCGCCTCGGCGCGCGAGATGCCGCGGGTCATCATGTAGAAGATCTGCTCGGGGTCGAGCTCGCCGACGGTGCCGCCGTGCGAGGCCTTCACGTTGTCCACCTCGACGATCAGCGACGGGATCGCGTCGCCCTTCGCCTTCGGCGACAGGAGCATCTGGTGCGTCTGGAGGTAGGTGTCCACCTCGGGCGCCTTCGGCACGATGTGGATCAGGCCCTCGTACGACGCGCGCGACTCGCCCGTGAGCGCTCCCTTCCAGACCGTGTCGCCGGTGGTGTGGCCGGCCTCGTGCTTGTCCGTCGTGAACAGGTCGAGGTGCTCGTCGCGCTCGGTGAAGTACATGCCGGTGTGCCGCATGTCCGAGCCCTGCTCGGCGGTGATGATGTCGAGCGTCTGCTTGGTGAGCCGTCCGCCGAGGTGGATCGGGACCCACTTCACGTGGGCGTCACGCTGGACCTCGACCCTCCTCACCGAGAGGTCATGCACGTCGCCTGAGCCCCAGTCCTGGTAGTGGGCCAGATGCACCTGGGCGCCCGGCTTCGCATAGAGCTCGAAGGCGCCGGCGTGCAGAGCCTGCCCGTCGAAGTCGGGCGCGAGGAAGTACTCGCGGACCTTGCACTCGGCGTTCTCTCCCACGACGACGAGGGTGTGCGCCCACTGGACCGTGCCCGGCTCCTCGATGAGCCAGACCGCCTGAATGGGCTTCTCGATCTGGACCCCGGCGGGCACGTGCACGAACACGCCGCCGGTCCAGAAGGCCGCGGTTCCCGCCGGGAACTTCCCCTCCTCGTACGGGAGCCGCTTCGCGAAATGCTCCTCGACGAGGTCGGGATGCTCCTCGACCGCCTGCTCGAGCGGCATCACGGTGATGCGCTCGTCGGTGACGTCGCAGTGCACGACGTTCGCGCCCTGCTGCACGATCAGCGCGGCGTGCTCCTCGTCGCCGAGGTGGTCGCGGACGATGGCCGAGTCGAGCGAGTCGTAGCGCTTCGGCTCGAGCGCGTCGACGTCGAGCCCGCGCAGCGACGTGGTCCAGAAGCCGGACCGGCGCCAGGTGGGCACCTCCTGCGACTCGTACACCTCGAGCGCCGCGCGACGGCGGTCTTCGACGAAGCTAGGCGCCACCGGCTCCTACCTCCTCGCGCACGAACTCGTAGCCCTTGTCCTCGAGCTCGTCGGCCAGCTCGGAGCCGCCCTCGCGGACGATCCGGCCGTTGATCAGGATGTGCACGAAGTCCGGCTTGACGTAGTTCAGGATCCGCGTGTAGTGCGTGATGATGAGGAAGCCGCGCTCCTCGCCGCGCATCGCGTTGACGCCCTCGGAGACGATCCGGAGCGCGTCGATGTCGAGCCCCGAGTCGGTCTCGTCGAGCACGGCGAAATCCGGCTGGAGCATCGCGAGCTGGAGGATCTCGGCGCGCTTCTTCTCGCCGCCGGAGAAGCCCTCGTTGAGGTAGCGGCTGGTGAACGCACGGTCGATCTTCAGCAGGTCCATGTGCTCCTTGAGCATGGCCCCGAACTCCTTGACCTTGATCGGCTCCTCGCGCTTGGCGTTCACGGCCATGCGCAGGAAGTTGGCGACCGAGACGCCCGGGATCGTTGCGGGGTACTGGAACGCCATGAACAGGCCGGCGCGGGCGCGCTCGTCGGGATCGGCCTCGGTCAGGTCCTCGCCGTTCAGGAGGATGCGGCCCTCGGTGATCTCGTAGCTCGGGTTGCCCATCAGCGTGTTCGCGAGCGTGGACTTGCCCGAGCCGTTCGGGCCCATGAGCGCATGCGTCTCGCCCTTCTTCACGACGAGGTCGACGCCGTGGAGGATCTCCCGCTCCTCCGTGCGCACGTGCAGGTTCTGGACTTCAAGCGTCATACAGCTGTTTTCTCCGGTCGGGTGCGGGCCGGCTTGGCAATGTCGGCCAGCGTCATGTCATTGAGCGTTCTCACGATGGACCCCTGTACTCGGGTCCACAGAAGCTTGGTGGGGCAGGGCTCGTGGTTCTCGATGTGCTCGCGCGAGCAGACGAGCACGCCGTCCGCATCCGCGGTGATGCACTCGATCGGCGCGATCTCGCCCTCGAGCGCGCGCACGACCTCGGCCATGGTGATGTCGCCGGCCTCGCGCGCGAGCGTGTAGCCGCCGTGCGCGCCGCGCCTGGACTCGACCAGCCCGGCCTTCCGCAGCCTCTGGACGAGGTGCTCGAGGTACGCGAGCGGAAGCCCCTCCGCATCGGCGATCGTGCCGAGCGAGATGGGCCCGTCCCCGCCCGTCTTGGCGAGATGCGCCATGACGCGAACGCCGTACTCGGCTTTGGTCGAGAACATCACCAGCCAAATCCTACCTAGGGAGTAGGAGAAACAGGCAGTGGCTCAGGTGCGCATGCCGGTCGGAGGATGCGGCGGCTCGTCAAATCGCTTCGGTGGGGGCACCGGTCGTACCCCTGGCGGCTCGCGCATATCGCGGAAGACGCAGAGAACACGCGTGCCAGGAAGAGCCGCGGACGGCGCTATCAAGGCCGGCCAGCCATCCTCGTAAAGCGAGTCGCCGACCCGCTGGAACTCCGGCCAGTCGCGCCGGCCGGGCTGCGGGAGGCCGAGGCCGAGTTCGCCGAGCCGCTCGGCGGTGGAAAGATCGGCGACTCGCGGGAGGGACACCTCCCAATGCCACAGGTCGCGCGGAAGTGCGTGCATCGGCGGGAGGCCAGCCTCGGCCAACCATCGGTACCACTCGGCCCAGACCGTCTCAGGCGAGTCGGCGAGGTACAGGCCCTCGACCGTCTCACCATGCTGCCAGCGCATGTCCGGCGGCTCGGCGGACTGCCGAAGTACGTCAGCTCCGGCTGGCGTGTGCCGCCACCACGTCCCAGTGACGTGGGTGGCCTGAACGGCCACGGATTCAGCTGATAGGAGTCGTTTCGAGGGCTGCGATCACGCGGGAGACTCTGCGGTAGTCACCGGACGCGATCGCATCGAGTGGCTTGTCGTCCTCGAGTTGCATGTTCGGCTTCCGCAGCCACACGGGCACGTATTCAGGCTGCATCACGGTCACGAGTCGCTCGACCAGTGACGAGAGCTCGAAGAGCCGTTCGGCTCGGTCTCCCGACGGCGAGCGCTCCTCGCGCAGCCATGCTCGCGCGGTGGTTTCGTCCGCGCCGGTTGCCCGTGCGATATCAGCCGCACTCAGGTGGCCGATATCGCGGATGTGAGCGGCTTCGCTGGCAAAAGCGGTGGTCATTGGGCTTCAAGTGTATCGGTAAACGCTCGTGAAACTCAAACAATACACTCGGAATAGTTTCTGAAATCAGCCGGAGTCGCGTTCCAGCAGGCGCAGGTCGTGGGCCAGGCGCTCTGGGGTTGCCTCCGCGATCGGGTAGCCCACGCGCTGGAATCCGCGCGCGTCGACCAGCGTGATGTGGGCCAGGTGCTCCTGGGTGATTCGCTGCGGGGTGATGCCGTAGCCGTTCCAGATCGGGCGGAGCTGGCCGCGTGAGCCGAGCACGAAGCGGATCCGGCCATTCGCGCGCTGCTCGGCGAGGAACTTCCGGGCGCTCGCCGGCGTGTCGTTCGGCGGGTCCACGGAGATGGCAAGGGCGGGCACGTCGTGGCCGAGCTCGTCGAGCGCGCCGCGGATCGTCTGGGCGGTGATCGGGCAGGTGTCCTGGCAGTGCGAGTACAGGAACGTGACGACCACAGGCCGCCCGCGCAGCGCCCGCATGGAAACGGCGTCGCCCTGCTCGTCGCGCAGCCGGAAGTCGGGGGCGCGCGCGTCCGCCGGCATCGCGGCTCCCGCGAACTGGTTCGGTGCGGCCACCGGGTCCTCGTCACCGCCGCTCGTCGCCGCGAGCACGATCCCGCCGAGGGCCAGCGCGCCCACCAGGACCAGGGCGATCGCGATCCGCGGGTTCACCACGCGGAGGCTAGAGAGCCAGCTCCCAGCGCTCCCAGTCCATCTCGCGGCCCCAGCGGACCGCGTGCTCGCTGCTCGTGATCTCGAAGCCGATGCGGCGGTACAGCTCGCGCGCCTCGGTCAGCGCGCTGAAGGTCATCAGCTCCACGCGCTCGTAGCCGGCGGCGCGGGCCGCCTCGAGCACGTTCTCCACGAGCCGCCGCCCGGCCCCCGTCCCGCGCGCCTCGGGCTGGAGCGCGAGATGTCCGAGCCGGGCCAGGCCGCCGCCCAGGTCGCGGAGCGTGACTCCGCCCACGACCTGCCCCTCCGCCTCGGCGATCCAGAGTCCCTCGCGCTCGCCCGGCCACCCCGAGCGGCGCAGCTCGGCGAGCTGCACGGCCATGTCGCCGGCGAACGACGGCGACAGCGCGTACTCCGGTTCGAACACCTCGCCGTTGACCCTCACGAGCTCGTTCACGTCGCCGGATGAGCCGCCGGTTCGGATGTGCACCACAATTCCCACGGTGTCATTCTCGTTCGACCCGGGGGTGTTCGTATACCTCGCCGTCGGCGTCACGCTCTACGTGCGCGCCGTCCGCATCGCGCGCGGGCGCGGGCTCGAGGTCACGACGTTCCAGCAGTGCGCGTTCTTCGGCGGCGTGGCGCTGTCGGCGATCGCGCTGTTCTCGCCCGTGGACACGCTCGCCGTGGAGCTGCTGTCGCTCCACATGGCGCAGCACCTGCTGATCGCCGAGCTCGGCGGGCCGCTGATCCTCGTTGGCCTGCGCGCCCCGGTCATCTACTTCTTCCTGCCGAAGCCGGCAATGGTGTGGCTCGCGCACCGGCGCACGCTCCGGAGCGTGATGCGGAAGCTCACGACGCCGATCGGCGCCATCGCCACCTACGCGGTCGTCCTGTACGGCTGGCACTTCGCTCCCGCCTTCGAGGCCGCCCTCCACAACCCGTTCGTGCACGCCATCCAGCACGAGTCCTTCTTCGTGATCGCGATCCTGGTGTGGATCCCGGCGCTCGAGCCGACCCGGCGCCGCCTGCGCGGCGAGCTGTGGAAGGCGGGCCACATCATGGGCGCGCGGCTGGTCGGGATGTTCCTGGGCGCCGCCTTCATCGTCATGCGCACGCCGGCCTACGACTGGTACGTGGGCCGCACGGCCGAGCACGGAATCAGCCCGCTCGAGGACCAGCGGATCGCGGGCGCGCTCATGATGAGCGTCGACCTGGCGATCATCCTGTTCGCGGTCGGCTTCTTCTTCTACCGCTCCGGCCAGGACCACGACCGCGCGGAGGCCGCTCAGGCAGAGGCCTACGGCTCGACGAGCCCGCGCCGGATCGCGTAGCGCACGATCTCCACGCGGTCGCGCATCCCGAGCTTGCCGAAGACGTTGGTGCGGTGCGACTCCACCGTCTTCTCGGAGAGCTTCAGCGTCTCCGCGATCTGCCTGTTCGTGAAGGCCTCGGCGATCAGCTTCACGACCTCGAGCTCGCGCGGGGTGAGGCCGTCGTCCACCTCGGTCGAGCCACCCTCGAGCCACTCTTCCATGAGCGTCTTCTGGGCCTCGTCGGACAGGAACGTCCGGCCGTCCGCGACGGTGCGCACGGCGTCGATGAGGTCCTTGTCCGCAGCCCGCTTCAGCACGTAGCCGGCCGCGCCCGCCTCGAGTCCCTCGAGGAAGTACCGCTCGTCGTCGTGCATCGAGAGCATCAGGACGCGGGTGTCGGGCGCGTGCGCGCGGATCTCGCGCGCCGCCTGGAGCCCGGTCATCCGCGGCATCGACACGTCCAGCACCGCGACGTTCGGGCGATGCTCCTGGGTCGACTCGAGCGCCGCGACGCCGTCCTCGGCCTCGGCCACCACCTCCATGTCGGGCTGGCGCTCGATCAGCATGCGAAGCCCCGACCGCACGATCCCGTGATCGTCCGCGATCAGGACCCGGATCACGGGGCCACCTTCGCGAGCTCGGCGATCCTGAGGGTCACGGTCGTGCCGCCGCCCGGGGCCGAGCGCACGTCGAGCTCGCCGCCGGCCAGGCGGGCGCGTTCTGCCATGCCGCTGAGCCCCAGCCCGGCGCCCGGTCCGTCGCCGTTCGAGCGGCGTGCGAGCGCCGACGGGTCGAAGCCCGCGCCGTCGTCGCGCACGTGAAGCTCGAGCCGACCGTCGCTCGCCTCGATCTCGACGGTCACCGCCATGGCGGCGGCGTGGCGGCCGACGTTCGCGAGCGCCTCCTGAAGGATCCGGTAGACGGCGGTCTGCACGTCCTCGGGCAGGGTGTTCGGGTCGCCGTCGACGTCCAGGTTCGCCTCGACCCCGGTGCGCGCCGAGAAGCGCTTCAGCTGCGTCTCGATCGCCGGCATCAGGCCGTGGTCGTCGAGCGCGGTCGGCCGGAGCTGCCGCGCGAGGTTGAGGAGCTCCTCCATCGCCTGGTTCACGAGCCGCTTCAGCTCCGTGACCTCGGCCATGTTCACGCTGGGGCTGTCCTGGGCGAGCGCCTCGAGCCGGAGCAGGATGGCCGTGAGCGCCTGGTTCACCTCGTCGTGGAGGTCGCGCGCCAGGCGGCGGCGCTCCTCCTCCTGCGCGCGCATCGCGAGCGTGCCGGAGCGGCGGCGCTCCTCCTCGATCCGCCGCAGCAGGCCGTTGAACGAGCGCGACAGCTTGTCGATCTCCTCGACCGGGTCCTGGTCCGGGAGCTGGTGACTGGACGGCTCGGCCGGGTCGATCCCCTCGATTCGCCTGATCAGACGCTCGAGCGGCGCGAACCGGCGCTGGAGCATCCACAGGTTCACGCACAGCGTGAGCACGATCGCGAGCGCGAGGATGAGGAACGACCAGCGCTGGTCGGACACGGTCAGGTCAAGCCCGGCAGCGAGGCTCGCGGCGAACAGCGTTATCGCGACGAGCACCACATTCGCGGCCACGACCTGACCGATGAGGGAGTCGTCGCGTCGCGTCATAGAGGGTCTTTGAATGGATCGGAACAAGGTTCGGGGCGAGAAATGGGGTCTCCACCCCATATCGGCACGCACCCCGAAAGACGAAACTTCTGGTGAGGCTTCAAGCAGGTGGAACTGCCGGGGGCTTCCGCACAATTTAGGTCTGGGTCTTCCGCCGGGGCGTCCGAAAGGGCGCCCCGGCTGTTTTTCCGGGGGCCTGCGCGTGCCGGCTGAAGCTCGCTATCCTTTCTGAAGTAATGGCATCAGGCGCAGAGCTGATCCGGCAGATCAAGGAGCAGATCGAGGAGGTGGACCCAAAGGAGGTCCACGAGTCCTCGGCGAACGGCCACGGGAACGGAAGCGGGCCCGTGATCGTCGACGTGCGCGAGCAGCACGAGTTCGAGGAGTCGCATCTCCCGGGCGCCGTGCACGTGCCGCGCGGCCACCTCGAGTCGCGCATCGAGGGCGCGGTCGGCAGCGACCGCTCGAAGCGCGTGATCCTCTACTGCGCCTCCGGCCAGCGCTCCGCGCTCGCCGCGCACACGCTCAAGGAGCTCCTCGGCTACGAGGACGTGGCCTCCATGCGCGGCGGCATCACGCTGTGGAAGGACCGCGGCTACGAGGTCGAGGTCCCGCGCGCGCTCACCCCCGAGCAGCGCGAGCGCTACTCGCGCCACGTGCTGATCCCGGAGATCGGGCTCGAGGGGCAGATGAAGCTGCTCGACGCCAAGGTGCTGCTGCTCGGCGCGGGCGGGCTCGGCTCGCCGGCGGCGCTCTACCTGGCGGCCGCCGGCGTGGGCACGCTCGGGATCGTCGACAACGACGTCGTCGACCTGTCGAACCTCCAGCGCCAGGTCGCGCACTCGAACGACCGCATCGGCGTGCCGAAGGTCGACTCGGCCGAGATCTCGATCCACGAGATCAACCCGGACGTGAAGGTCGAGAAGTACCCCGTCCGGCTCGGCGCCGACAACATCATGGAGATCGTCGAGGGCTACGACGTGGTCGTCGACGGCCTCGACAACTTCCCCACCCGCTACCTGCTGAACGACGCGAGCGTGCGGCTTCAGATCCCGGTGGTGTCGGCCTCGATCCTCGGGTTCGAGGGCCAGCTGTCCGTCTTCCACCCGTACGAGGGCCCGTGCTACCGCTGCCTCTACCCGACGCCGCCGCCGGCCGAGCTGGCGCCGTCGTGCGGAGCGGCCGGCGTGCTCGGAGTGCTGCCGGGCGTGATGGGCCTGCTCCAGTCGGTTGAGGTGATCAAGCTCGTCACGGGCGCCGGCGACACGATGGCCGGTCGCCTGCTGCTCTACGACGCGCTCGGCACGACGTTCACCGAGCTGAAGGTCCGGCGCGACCCCGACTGCCCGATCTGCTCGCGCGACCCGAGCGAGATCTCCGACGAGGAGATGGGCGTCTTTCCGGACTACGAGGCGTTCTGCGCCGGCGCGGGCTAGGCTGCCGGACCTCAATGGCGACCATCAAGATCCCCCCGGTGCTCCGGGGCAGCGTCGGCGGTGAGAAGGAGGTCGAGGCCTCCGGCTCGGACGTGGGCGAGGTGCTCCGTTCGCTGGCCTCCCGGCATCCCGAGACCGAGGCGCAGCTCTTCTCCGAGGACGGCGAGCTGAACCGCTACGTGAACGTGTATCTGAACGACGAGGACGTGCGCGTGCTCGACGGGCTCGACACGAGCGTGTCGAGCGGCGACATCGTCGTCATCCTGCCGGCCATGGCCGGCGGCGCGCGCTGAACGTCCGCGGCGCACGGCCGGGCGACGAGGCCGCCTGGATCCGCGTCTGGGCCGACTCGGCAAGCGAGGGCTTCCTGCCGTTGCTGCCCGACGGGCACGAGCTGCCCGGCATCGAACCCGGCCTGTTCGACGAGCTTCTTGCCAACCCGGACCTCTCCGTCCTGATCGCGGAGGACGACGGCGAGGTCGTGGCGTATGCGGGTTGTGGGACCAGCCGGGACGAGGACATCGGTGACGAGGCGGGTGAGGTGCGAAGCCTGTTCGTGGCGTCGTCCAGCTGGCGCGCGGGCGTGGGGAAAGCGCTCATGGCCGCCGCGCTCGACGACCTGCGTGAGCGCGGCTACACCGAGGCGATCGTCTGGTCGTTCACCGCCAACGACCGCGCGAACGCGTTCTATGAGGCGCAGGGGTTCACGCGCGACGGGGCCGAGCGAACCGAGGACCGCTTCGCGGACGTCCCCTCCGTGCGCTACCGCCGTAACCTCTGAGCCGCGTATGGAGACCACGGGCATCGACCTGGCGGCGCAGGATTCGAAGACGGCGGTTTGCACGATCGGCTGGCGTGCTCGCAGCGCGTCGGTCGCACCGCCGGTCGGCGGGGCCGACGGCGTCACCGAGGAAGCGCTGGTCGAAGCGGTCAGCAAGGGGAACTGGGTCGGGATCGACTCGCCATTCGGCTGGCCGGCGGGCTTCGTGCGCGCGGTGAGCGGATACTCCGATCGCGAGCCGTGGCCGGACATGGATGCCGACACCCTTCGGTACCGGCTCACCGACCGCCTCGTCCGCGACGAGCTGAAGCTCTCACCGCTCAGCGTCTCGTCAGATCGAATCGGGGTCACCGCCTGGCGGTGCGCCCGGCTCCTGACGCTGGCGCGTGCCGGCAGGAAGGCCGCCGACCGCACGGGCCGCGACCGGATCGTCGAGGTCTATCCGGGCGCGGCGCTCACGCGCTGGGGGCTGGACCGGCGCGGCTACAAGGCGAGTGGGAACGCGGAGCGCAAGCTCGGTCAGCGCTCGAAGCGGGAGGCGCTGCTGTCGGAGATCGAAGGCTCGGCGGACTGGCTGCGCTGGGAGGGTGACGCGCGCGATCGCTGCGTCGAGAGCGACGACTTCCTCGACGCGTTCCTGTGCGCGCTGATAGCGCGCTCCGCCGCGGTCGGCCTGACGGGGTGGCCCAAGAAGAAGAAGGAATGGAAGGCGGCACGGGCCGAGGGGTGGATCCATCTTCCGCTGCCGGACAGCCTCCCGCGACTGGTCGGAGCCTCCGAGAAGCGTCCCCCCGCCAAGCCGTAGCCTCTGACCATGCGGAAGGAGCGGCTGGACACCACGGACCCGTTCGTCACGAAGGACGGCTCCGAGATCCGCGAGCTGGCCGGCACCCCGATCGGCAACTCGGTGAACCAGAGCCTCGCCGAGGCGACCGTGCCGCCCGGGGCCGACACCGAGGAGCACTTCCACCGGGCATCCGAGGAGATCTACCTCTTCACGAGCGGCAGCGGCCGGATGAGGCTGGGCGACGAGGAGGCCGACGTGTCGGCCGGCGACACCGTCGTCATCCCACCCGGAACCCCGCACAAGCTCTGGAACACCGGCACCGAGCCCCTCCGCCTCCTCTGCTGCTGCGCACCCCCGTACTCGCACGGGGACACGGTCCTCGTCGAGCCGGGTTAGGCCGCGTCAGCAGGCGGTACGGGTACTACACTTTCTGAAGTGCTGGATCCGCGCCTCGACAACAGGCCTTGCGGGGGCAAGTACGGCGACATCGTCCAGGCGATCGGCAACACGCCCCTGGTCGAGCTGCGGCGGCTCAGCCCCAAGCCCGGCGTACGCATCTACGTCAAGCTCGAGAGCTACAACCCGACCGGGTCGGTCAAGGACCGGGTCGCGCGGTCGATGCTCGAGCGGGCCGAGGAGGACGGGCTGATCAGGCCTGGTCAGACGATCCTCGAGCCCACCTCGGGCAACACCGGCATCTCGCTGGCGATGATCTGCCGTCGGAAGGGCTACCCGCTCAAGGTCGTCATGCCGGACAACGTGACCCAGGAGCGCACCCAGCTGCTCCGGATGTACGGCGCGGACATCGTGTATTCGCCGGGCGAGCAGGGCTCGAACGGCGCGGTGGCCATGGCGCTCGAGATGGCCGAGGCCGACTCGAGCTACTACATGCCCTACCAGTACGGCAACCCGGCGAACCCGGACGCGCACTACCACGGCACGGCCGTGGAGATCCTCGAGGAGCTCGACACCGTGACCGCCTTCGTGGCGGGCCTCGGCACCGGCGGCACGCTCATGGGCAACGCCCGGCGCTTCAAGGAGGAGGACCCGGACACGCTGATCGTGGCCGCCGAGCCGCTCCAGGGCGAGCTCGTGCAGGGCCTCCGCTCGCTCGAGGACGGCTACATCCCGCCGATCATCGACCTCTCGCTGCTGGACAGGAAGATCTTCGTCTCGAACCGCGACGCCATCGTGTGGACCAAGAGGCTGATGGAGGAGGAGGGCCTCTTCGTGGGCGTCTCCACCGGCGCGATCGCCTCCATCTGCGTCCGCGTGGCGGGCGAGCTGGACGAGGGCAACGTGGTCTTCGTCGCTCCGGACGACGGATGGAAGTACCTCAGCTCGGGCGTCTACAACAAGACGATCGAGCAGCTCGAGGACGAGGGCGTCCTCGAGGCCGGCTCGTTCTGGTAGCTAGCGGCGCGACACCGTCACGCGCTGTCTGAGCGTCAGCCCGCGCGCGACGAGCTTCAGCGTGTAGCGGCCAGGGCGCAGCGCGCGAACCGGCCGCAGCACCAGCCGTCCGACGCCGTGGCGCAGGGTCGCGTGGCCGAGCGCGTAGACCCGGCCGTGCCGCCTCAGGCTCGCGCGCGCCCGGCGGTTCGCGGTGGGGCGTACCAGCGTGACCCGGCAGCGCACCCTCCTGCTCCTCACGATCCGGCACCTGACGCGCGCGTCGCGGCCCGGCCGGCCGGTGGCGCCCGTCGGGCCCGGCGACCCCTGCGGGCCGGTCGCCCCGGGAGGGCCGGGCCCGTTGGCCGGCCGCGTCGTGAACGCGCCGGAGGGACCGAGCACGACCGGCCCGGGCCCGGCGGTCGCGATCGGCCTGAACGGGACGTTCGCCGACGGCGACAGGCCGGTCACCTGCTTCACGATCGTGTCGGGGTCGCCCGAGGTTCTCGTGAAGGAGGTCGAGCTCGCCAGCCCCGGGCCATAGGCGAAGCCGGTCGGATACACGAAGCCATAGGTCTTCAGGTCCGTAATCAGTGTCGCCCCCGTGTCCGTGGGGAGCGCGCTCACCTCCGAGAACTCCGGCTCGACCCGTGCGTCGCGGATCGTGGCGGCACCCTCGGACCAGACGACGTTCAGCACCCCGCCGACCTCCGTGAGGCCGCCGACCTCGGCGGTCCCCGTCGTCGACTGGTTGATCGCGCCGCTCGTGTCGGTTACACCCGTCCAGGGCTCGTCCCACCGCGAGTCGTCCAGACGCGCCACCCGCGCCTCGGGATTTGTGCCGTCGAACTCGGTCCACGTCACGTAGGGTGTTCCGTTCGCCTCGCCCAGCTTGAGGCTTAGCGCCATCTGGTCGGGGTCATGGTTGACGCCGCCGCCTGTGTCGCTCACCCCGGTCCAGGGCTGTCCCCAGCTGAGGCCGTCGAGGCGCGCGACGCGCGCCTGTTGGTTGTCCCCGTCGTCCTCCAGCCAGCCGACGTAGAGCTTGGCGCCGGCCACGACAAGGCTGGGGAACAATCCGGAGCGCGTCGTCGACTGGTTGACGCCACCGCTCGTGGCGCTGACACCCGTCCACGGCTGCTCCCAGGTCGTGCCCGCCAGACGTGCCACGCGCACCTCGAGGTTCGTACCGTCCAGCTCGGTCCACGCTACATGCGGGACGCCGCCCAGCACCGCGAGCGCGGGCGTGTTGCCGTCCTGCGCGCTCGACTGGTTGATGCCGCCGCTCGTCGCGGTGACGCCCGTCCACGGCTCGTCCCAGCTGTTGCCGTTCAGGCGCTTGACGCGGAGCTCGTAGTTCGAGCCGTCGAGCTCGCGGAAGGCCACGTAGGGGACGCCGCCAACGTCGGCCAGACTGGGCGACTCGCCCTGCTGGGTCGTCGAATCGTTGATGGCGCCGCTCGAGTTGTTGGCTCCCGTCCATGGCTGCGACCAGGTGGTCCCGTTGAGGCGCGCCACCCGCACCTCCCAGTTGCCGTCGGCGTCGAGCTCCCGCCACGCGACGTAGAGGACCCCTCCGATGACCTCGAGGTCGGGCTCGATCGCGTCCTTCGTGGTCGACTGGTTGATGCCGCCACTCGTCCCGCTGACCCCGGCCCACGGCTGCTCCCACGTCCCGCCGTTCAGCCGGGCCACCCGGATCTCCTCGTTCGGGTCGCCGCTCGCGATCTCGGTCCAGGCGATGTACGGCACGCCTTCCAGCACCGCGATGTCGGGTCCGACCGCGAGGTTGAGAGTGCCGGGAGCGCTGATGCCGCCGCTTGTTGCGCTCACCCCCGTCCAGGGCTGGTTCCACGTGGCCGCGGCGGTAGCGGGAAGACCCAGCACTGGAACAGCGATCAGGACCCCCAGCAGCGCTGCGCGCCGCACACGCGTCCGCTCGATGCGAGCGGCCAGGAGGGCCACATGCCCACGCTAGATCACCCGCCAAGGCATGTCCAGCAGGTGGCGCGGGACGTGTCAGGCGAGCCGGCTGATCAGCGGCGCGAGCACCGGCTCGCGCTTCGCCTCGGAGCGCAGGCGTCCGTCACGAGTCTTGGTCAGCTACCGGCCTTGCTCGGCTCGTCGTAGGGGTCGGGCTCGTCGTCGCCGGCGTTCAGCGACTCCTTGAATTCCCGCATCCCCTTGCCGACCGAGCGGGCGGCATCCGGCAGCCGCGACGGCCCGAGCACGATGAGGGCGACCACGAGGATCATCATCAGCTCGAGCGGACTGGGTGCGGAGATGAAGCCCATACACCTGTCAGGTTAGTTCACCAGGAAGCGGCTGCCCATCGAATCCTTGAGCGCGACGACGTGTGCGGCGTCACAGGTCATGATCGAGCCGAGCGGCTGGCGGAGCTTCGGGTCGCGGATCCGGGGGACGCGGTCGGCGTATAGGCCGACGATCTCGTCCTCCAGCCGCTTCGCGTACAGGGCGAAGGACCGCCGGTCGCGCAACGCGGCGGTCAGCTCGGGCGAGGGCACGCTAGCCACGGGATCGCCGCGCCCGGCGAGCGTCCGCTCGAGTGCCGCCACGTGCGCGCGCTCGTGGGCGAGAAGGGTCTCTCCCAGCGACGCCTCGATCACGTCGCGGCGGAGCGCGGCCTCGTACGCCGAGACGAGCCGCCGCTCGCGCGTGAGGAGATCCGTCAGGAGCTCGGCGTCGGAGCGGTCCGCCATCACAGCGCCCCCGTGACGAACGGGCCCTGGGCCGGCGGCAGCCCCTGCAGCACCCGCACGGTGGCGAGGTGGTTTCCCTCGTCCGCGCAGATGCCGGCGGCCTCGAGCCGCAGCTCGAGCGCAGGGAACTCGGTTACCGCCTCGAGGTAGGCGCGCACCTGGCGCTCCTCGAGGTCCTCGGCGAAGCGCAGCGCGTCCTCGGGCGTGCGGAGCTGCGGAAAGGTGCGCTGATACTCGGCGCGGCTCCGGCCGGGCGGCGGCGTGCCGCCCAACTCCTCGATCACCGCCGCGAGGCGCGAAGCGTGGCCCCGCTCCTGCGCCCTGATCGCGTGCACCTGCTGGCGCGCCTGGCCGGAGAGCACGTCGAGGCACGCCCCGTAGGCCGCGAACGACGCGCGCTCGAGCGCGAGCAGCGAGCCGAGCAGGGCAATGCCCGAGCCGGGTCGCGGGCCGGTGGACGGCGGCGGGTCGCCTCCGCCGCATGAGGCGAGCACAAGCGCCGCCGCGGCGCCGCCGAGCGCCTCGCGCCGGGTCACGTATGGCGCCATGCGGCCGCAGACTAGCCTTCGGCGAGTGCGCATCAGACGTTCCGATCTCCACGAGCTGATCGCCCACGCGCGCGACGACGCGCCCAACGAATGCTGCGGCTATCTGTGGGGCAAGGACGGCGCGGTCGAGGGCGTGAAGCGCGCCGAGAACCCGCGAAAGTCGCCCTACGGCTACGAGCTGGACCACAAGAGCCTGTTCGCCGCGAATGAGCTCGACGACGAGGGCTACGAGGTCGGCATCTACCACTCCCACCCGAGGAGCCCGGCCGAGCCGTCGCAGACGGACATCAACCTCGCCACCTATCCGCACTGGCGCTATTTGATCGTGTCGCTGGAGAAGGAGCCGGTTGTGCGCGTCTGGCGGATCGCCGACGGGCGGGTCGAGGAGGAGGAGCTCGACGTCGTCGACGCCTGACCAGCGGCTCACCTGCCCGGCGTGCGGCCGGGAGGACGAGTCGGGCGCGAGCTTCTGCCCGAGTTGCGGCATGCCGCTCGTGCGGGCTGACTCCGAGCCGCTCGAGGCTCCGCTGAGCGACGCCCACGGCCGCGCGCGCAAGATCGATCCGTCCTTCACCGAGGGCGAGCTCGTGCGAGTGGCCGGCGGTCGCAACCAGACCGAGGCCGAGTTCATCCAGGCGCTTCTGCTCGAGTGGGGCGTGCCGAGCGTGCTGCGCCGCACCGCGGGCTTCGACGTGCCCGACTTCCTCGCCGCCGGGCCGCGCGACATCCTCGTGCCCGAGGCCGGCGCCGAGACCGCCCGCGAGGTGCTGCTCCAGGCGGACCTGGCCCCGGCCACCTCGGCGGGCCGCACCGGCCCGCGCCCGCTCGTGCTCGCGGCCGTGATCGGATTCGGCGGCGCCGCGGCCGCCCTGCTGGCCTGGCTGCTCCAGTAACGTCTTCCCTGCCGTGTCCCAGTTCGCCAATTGGGTCGCAGCCGACGTCGGCTCTCCGTATCCCCCGGCACCCGGGCGCTATCACCTGTACGTCTCGCGCTTCTGCCCGTTCGCGAGCCGGGCGGTCACGGTGCGGTCGCTGAAGGGCCTCGATGACGTGATCGGGATGTCGGTCACCGACCCCGTCCGGCACGAGTCCGGTTGGGCGTTCCGGCTGGTCCCGGGCGCCACGCTCGACCCGATCAACGGCTGGAACCACCTGGCCGAGGGCTACGAGGCGACCGACCCCGACTACGACAGCCGCGTGACGGTGCCGGTGCTGTGGGACGTCGAGCGCGGCGAGATCGTGAGCAACGACTCCGGCGACATCGCGGTCATGCTGAACGACGTGTTCGACGAATGGGCGGAGGAGCCGGACCTCGACATGTATCCCGTCGAGCTGCGTCCCCAGATCGACGAGCTGAACGACTGGATCGCCGAGGACCTGAACAAGGGCGTGTACCGGGCCGGATACGCGCGTACGCAGGAGGCATACGACGTCGCGGTGCGAACGGTCTTCGACGCCCTCGACAGGCTCGACGCGATGCTCGCGGACAGCCGCTACCTCCTGGGGGCGCGCCACACGCTCTCGGATTGGCGGCTGTTCCCGACGCTGATCCGGTTCGACCTCGTCTATCACGGCCACTTCCGCTGCAACCTCAGGCGGATCGTGGACTATCCGAACCTGTGGCCCTACCTGCGCGACCTGTACCAGACGCCGCGCGTCGCGGGGACGGTCGACTTCGACGCCATCCGGCGTGGCTATCACTGCTCGGAGTCGCCGCTCAACGCGGGCCAGATCGTCCCGATCGGCCCGGAGCTCGACTTCCTGGCGCCGCACGACCGAGCGGCGATCGGGACACGTTCCTGAGCTTGGCCGGGGCTGCCCGGCTGGGTTAGGCTCTCGCGAACGGCCCCGGGAGGAAGTGCTCGATGGAAGCCTCGCAGTCCACTGACCTCGACCTTGCGGGCCTGTCGCTGTTCGCGGACCTCGCGCCAAACGAGATCGAGGCCGTCCTGCAGGCGTGCGAGGAGGAGCACGCCGAGCCCGAGACGAGGCTGTTGCGCGAGGGCTTCGTGGGCAACGGCTTCTACGTCGTCCTCAGCGGCGAGGCGGCCTGGATCGTCGGCGGCCGGCGGGCGGAGCGTGCGGCGACCATGATCGGCGACATGCCCAAGCCGGTGACGCTCCGGCGAGGCGACTGGTTCGGCGAGCTGTCCGTCCTGTTCGACGAGCCGTCCGTCTCGGATGTCGTCGCGCTCACCCCGATGCGCCTGCTGGTGCTCCCGGGGGCCGAGCTCGAGGGATTCCTGTTCCGCTTCCCGAAGGTGATGTTCCGGCTGCTCCAGGGCGAGGCGCGCCGGCTGCGGGACCCGGAGCGCTGGCGGTGAGCGAGGACGACAGGCCGTTCCCGCCGGGCGACTATCCGGCGCTCGTCGTCGGCAGCGGGCCGGGCGGGATCCAGCTGAGCTACGACCTCCGCCGGCTCGGCGTGGACCACGCGCTGCTGTCGCGCGACGAGGGGCCGGGCGGCATGTTCCGGCGCTTCCCGATGTACCAGCGGCTCATCACCGCGTCGCGGCCGCATTCCCCGGTCGAGCGCGGGTCCGCTCAGTACTTCCGCTTCGACTGGAACAGCATGGTCACCGAGGAGCCCGGCCATCAGGCGCTCGTGACGGAGTTCATGGACGGCACGAGCTACTTCCCGGCGCGCGACGAGATGGTCCAGGGGCTCACGACGTTCACCGAGCGCGCCGGGGTCGCCGCGCGCTACGGCTGCGAATGGCAGTCGACGCGTCAGGCCGACGACGGCCGCTACGTGCTCACGACGAGCGACGGGGAGTACACCGCGCCGGTTGTCGCTTTCGCGGTGGGGATGGTCTCCCCGTGGACGCCGCCGACGCCCGGGATCGACGACGTGCCCCACTACGTCGATCTCGAGCACCGGCCGCTCGAGTCCTTCGCGGGCAAGAGCGTGTTCGTCGTGGGGAAGCGGAACTCGGGCTTCGAGATAGCCGACGCGCTCCTGCCCTGGGCACGCCGCCTGATCGTCGGGTCGCCTCACCCGGTGCGGCCCTCGATCACGACCGGCTTCCCGACCCCGCCTCGGGCCCGGTATGTGCTGCCGCTCGAGGACCACATGTTCCGCGGCGGGACGTTCGTGATCGACGTGACGCTCGACAGCATCGAGCGCACCGGGGAGGGCTGGCGGGTACACGCGCAGGGCACGACCGTGCCGGGCGAGTACGTCATCGACGTCGACGAGGTGATCGCCTGCACCGGCTTCGGCGTCGAGATGCGCGACCTGAAGAAGCTCGGCGTGGACACCTTCTTCAAGGATCGGCTTCCCACCCAGACCGCGTACTGGGAGAGCACCACGTTGCCGGGGATCTACTTCGCCGGCGCGGCGACGCAGGGGCAGGCCGGCATGCGCAAGTACGGGTGGCCGAGCCATTCCGCGTCGGTCGGCGGGTTCCGCTTCAACGCGCAGGTGCAGGCGCGGCATATCGCCGAGAAGCACTTCGGGATCCGGTCGGAGGCGCCGCTCGTCGACCCCGACCGGGCCGTGGACTACCTGCTCGAGCAGGCCACCTGGGAGTCGGCGCTGTGGTCGCAGCAGTCGAACCTCGCGCGGGCGCTGAGCTACGAGAACGGGACCGTGCGCGACGACGGCATCGTGCCGCTCATGGAGTTCGTGGACGCCGATCCCTCCGCCGGGTTGCCGGACGCCGTCGCGATCGCCGTGGAGACCGACCGCGAGGAGAACACCCAGCCGGCGGTCTACATCCGCCGCGGCGGTGACGTCTCGGAGCACGTGTTCGAGCCCACCTGGCTCCACGACTACCGCACGGACGCCAACCGGGCGCGCCTGGGCGAGCTGCTGGCTCGCCTCGGGGGCTGAGCCGACCCCGCAATGACCGACCCGACCATGGAGGAGCTGCGGGCGCTCTACGAGTCGATGCGGACGATCGCGGTGGTGGGCTGCTCCACCGATCCCATGAAGGCCGCGAACTACATCCCCCGCTACCTGCGCACCTACGGGTACACGATCGTGCCGGTCAACCCTCGTGAGACCGAGCTGCTCGGGGTGCGCTGCTATTCGACACTGCCCGAGGTCGACGTGCCGGTCGACGTGGTCCAGGTGTTCAGGCCCCCGGCCGAGGCGCCCGAGATCGCCGCGCAGGCCGTGGCGCTCGGCGCGCGCTGCCTGTGGCTCCAGCTGGGCCTCCGGTCGGACGAGGCGGCCCGCGTTGCCCGCGCGGCCGGGCTGATGGTGGTGATGGACCGCTGCATGGGGGTCGTGCACGGGCAGCTCGGTCTCGGGCCCGGGGTCCACCTCGGGGACGAGTGGCACCGCGGCCTGGAGCCGGTCGCGCCGCGGACGCGCGAGGAGCAGCCCTACCTCGAGGTCACCGCGGGACCGGCCGAGGGCCGTCACATCCCCACCACGGCCGAGCTGGTGATCGGCCGCCACGTGGACGGGCCGGGCAGCATCCCCGAGGACGACCATCTCTCGCGTACGCACGCGCGCGTGTCACGGACTGACACCGACCAGGTGAACATCGCCGACCTGGAGTCCAGCAACGGCACATACGTGAACGGTGTGCGGGTGGAGGAGCAGGTGCTCGCGATCGGGGACACGGTGCAGCTCGGGTCGAGCGCGCTCGAGCTCCGGACCCCGGAGGCGCGCGCGCCCAAGTCCGCGCTGCACGACCGCTCACAGCTGAACCTCGCCGCGCTCACCCGTGTGGCCGCACAGCCCTCGGGACGGGACGCGGCCGCGTTCCGGGCGGAATTCCCGGTCTTCGAGAGCGTGGCCTACATGAACGCCGGGAGCGATGGGCCGGTGCCGCACCGCGCGCTCGACGCGGCGGCCGCGCACGCGCAGCTCGTGCTCGACGAGGGGCGCTCGGGCGACTCGTACTCGCGCCGGCTGCGCTCCGCACACGCCGCGCTGCGATCGGGTTATGCCCGCATCCTGGGCTGCGAGGTCGACGAGGCCGCGTTGACGAGCTCGACCGCCGACGGAGTCAACACGGTGCTCTCCGGGCTCAACCTGCGCCGCCGCGACGAGATCCTCACCTCGGACGAGGAGCAGCTCAGCGTGCTCGCGCCGCTCGCTGCAGTGGCGCGGCGCCTCGGCGTGGACGTGCGCCGGGTCCCGTTCGACGCCGTGGCCGACGAGGTCGGGCCGCGGACCCGGCTGGTCGTCTGCTCACACGTGACCTGGAGGACCGGACGGGTCGCGGACGTGGAACGGATCGTGGAGGCCGGCGCGCCGGTGCTGCTCGACGGCGCCCAGGCCCTGGGCGCCATACCCGTCGACGTGCGCGCGCTCGGATGTGACTACTACGCGGCGTCGGGGCAGAAGTGGCTGTGCGGACCGGCCGGCACCGGCTGCCTGTACGTGCGCGGAAGCCGGTTGAGGACGCTCACTCCGCCATGGCCGAGCGCGGCGTCCGTGGGCGACGCCCGCGACAGCGCCGACCCCGTCTACCACGCGGGCGCGCCCCGGTTCGACACGGGGCTGCCCGACGGGTCGCTCACTGCCTGGGCGGTGGCCTCCCTGGAGGTGATCGAGGGCGCCGGGCTCGACTGGGTGTCAGGTCGCGCCGCGGGCCTCGCCGCCGCGCTCGCGGACGGGCTCGCCGAACGCGGGGCCACGGTTGCTCCGCGGGGCCGCTCGACGCTCGTCTCCTGGGCCGCCGCCGACTGCGAGGCCGAGGTCGCGCGCCTCGCGGACATGGGCTTCACGGTGCGCGCCGTCGCGGATCGGGGGCTGGTGCGAGCGTCGGTGGGCGCGTGGAACTCGGACGACGAGGTGCGGGCGCTCGCGGAAGCCGCGGCCTCGCCGGCGTCGTGAACGAGGACCAGTTCCTGGAGCCGTGGTTCGACCACATCGTCGCGAGCCTGCCCGACGTCTCCCTGTTCGACGCTCACACGCACATCGGGCACAACGATCCCGACGGCTTCACGCTGTCGGAGGAGGAGCTCGTGGCCACGCTGGAGCGGGCGGGCTCGCGCGCGGCCGCGACCCCGATGCACGAGCCGGACGGCTACCCGGCCGCCAACGACGCGGTGCTCGAGGCGTGCGAGCGGTCGGGCGGACGGCTCGTGGCGCTGTGCCGCGTGGACCCTCACAGGGACCCGGTCACCGAGGCGCGGCGCTGCCTCGACGCCGGGGCGCGTGGCATCAAGCTGCACCCGCGCGCGGAGGGGTTCGCGCTGTCCGATCCCGAGGTCGCGCCGATCTTCGAGCTGGCGCACGAGGAGCGCCTGCTCGTGCTGGTCCACGCGGGACGCGGCATCGCCTCACTCGGGCGCGACGGTGTCGACCTCGCTCGCCGCTACCCCGAGGCGCGCATCGTGCTCGCCCACGCGGCGATCTGCGATCTCAACTGGCTCTGGCACGAGATCCCCCGCCACCCGAACCTGTTCATCGACACGAGCTGGTGGAACCCCAGCGACCTCGCGGCGCTGATCGCCCTGGTGCCGCCCGGACATCTGCTCTACGCGACCGACCTCCCGTACTTCACGCCGTTCATGGTCGCGCCCATGGTCACGCGCTACGCGTACCAGCTGGGGCTGGACGACTCGCAGGTGGCCGCCATCCTGGGCGGGCAGGCGGCGCGCATCCTGGCCGGCGAGGAGCCGCTCGACCTCGGCCCGCCGGCCGGCCAGGCCGGCCTCGACTACGACGTCCGGCTGGAGCGGATCGGGACGATGCTGAACCTGGCGATCGGCCGGATGCTCATGGGACGCACCGGGTGGGAGCCGCTGTCGCTCGCGCGCCTGGCCTGCGACCTCGGCGACCCCGACGCTCCCGAGTCGGACGTGTGCCGGAACGTGCTCGCCCTGCTCGAGGCGCAGGAGCGCCTGGCGAAGGCGGACCCGGAGTGCAGCGCGCCGTTCGGCCCCGGGATCCGGCTCGTCATGCTCGCCGCCTGCGTCGCGCGCACGCCGGACGTAGCGCTCCCGCGGACGCCCGGGCTCGAGGGGGCGGACCGTCTGCACGCGGCCTCGCAGGCCGGCCACAGGATCGTGGCGACTGCCCGTCCGGAGCCGGTGGCCCAGCCGGCACGCGACATCAGGCGATCGTCGGCCGCCGACCACCTCGTGCTGGACCCGGGCTCAGCGAGCGGCGAGTCCTGACACTCCGGGCGGGAGGTTGCTCGGGGTGGCCTCGAGGTGCGTCAGCCCGCCGCCCTTTCTCACCTTGTACGAGTCGATGTGGCTCATGCCGCCCATGATCGAGGGCACCAGCACGTACAGGTAGCGGCTGTTCACGCTGAGCGCCTCGTCCGAGGGGAACCCGGCGCCGGTCGCCGTGTTCCCGAGCAGGTCCAGGTCGCCGTTGTGGCGGATCCGGAACCGCGACACGGACTCGGAGAGCGTGTTGGTCATGTAGGCGAACCTGTGGTTCTTCGTGATGACGACCCAGCAGGTGGCCCGCTGGCCCGTGTCGACGTTGTCGATGTTGGTCAGAGCGGCGTCCGATCCGACCCTGTAGGACGAGGCGGATCCGTGGAAGTTCGCCAGGTCCGCGGGGTCCCCGACGTGTCCGGCGTTCGAGCCGATCAGCATGCCGTCGTCGCGGAAGGCGAAGCCGAACGGGGCCTCGCCGCCGGCCGGATTCGCATGCGCGGGGCCGGGCGTGTCGTCGGACCCGAGGACGAACGTGTCGATCACGTTCCCGCCGCGCTGGCTCACGGCCAGGACGTCGCCGCCGGGCGCGAAGCCCACCTGCGCCGCCACGCCGGCCGCGCCGGGAGTGGAGAGCGCTTCGGTGGAGCCAGGGATCGGCGTCATCTGCCCCTGCGAGTCGAACCGGAAGCCGCTGATGTCCCCGCTCAGCTCGTTGAGCACGTACAGCAGCCTGCCGTGGCTGTCGAGGCTGATCGGCAGATCGCCGCCGGAGGACTCGCGGTCGACGAGCCGCAGGCCGTGCCGGGTGACCTTGAGGGAGCTGATCGTGTCGTCGCCTGCGTTGACGGCGAACACGAGCCGGTTGCTCCTCGTCAGCTCGACCCCACCCTGCGAATCCAGGATCGGGAAGCCGAACGGCGGGTTGGTCGCGGAGCCCACGCCGCCGGTCGAGACGCGCGCGATCTCCGTGAGCTTCCCCTTGGCGGAGCGCCTGTAGACAACCACCTCGTTGCCCGCCGGATCCTGCGTCTCGGTGTAGACGGCGCCAGGCTTTCCCTTGTTCTGGTGGGAGTGACCGTGACCCTTACCGTGACCCGGGGTGGCCATGGCCGGCACCGCGCCCAGGGCGAAGGCCCCGGTGCAGAAGACGACCCCGAACATGTACCGAGCGAAACAGCGGCCGCTTGGGATGGGCATCCTGCGCTCCTTAGGTGGTTGTCCACCATCGAACCTAATCCAAGGTCTGGAGTCGGTCAAACGGGAGGGGCGCCACGGCACCGCGCTGTAGGCTCCACGACCATGGATTTCGCTCCCTCCGACCGGGTCGCGGCGCTGCTCGACCGCGTGCGTGAGTTCATGGAAGAGCACGTGGAGCCCGTGGAGCGCGAGGCGATGGAGGCGCTCGACGCCGAGGTCCGGCCGGGCGTCCCGTATCCGGAGATCCTCGTCGAGCTCCGCGAGCGCGCGAAGGCCGAGGGGCTGTGGAACCTGTTCCTTCCGGACGATCGCTTCGGCCCCGGGCTCACCAACTGGGAGTACGGGATGCTGTGCGAGCTGATGGGCCGGAACGGCGTCGCGCCGATGGTCTTCAACTGCGCCGCCCCCGACACCGGCAACATGGAGATCCTCGCCGAGCACGGCACGGACGCCCAGCAGGAGCGCTGGCTCCAGCCGCTGCTCGACGGCGAGATCCGCTCGTGCTTCTCGATGACGGAGCCGGAGAGCGCGGGGTCGGATCCGACGGGCCTCCTGTCGCGCGCCGAGCTGGACGGTGACGAGTGGGTCGTCAACGGACACAAGTGGTTCACGTCCGGCTACAACGGCGCCGCGCTGGCGATCGCGATGGTGGTCACGGACCCCGACGCGGCGGCGCACAAGCGCGCCAGCATGATCCTCGTGCCCGTGGACACGCCCGGGTTCGAGGGCGTGCGGCCGGTGCCGGTGATGGGGCACGACGAGGGCCCCGGCCACTGGGAGGTCCGCTACGAGGACTGCCGGGTGCCCGCCGACAACCTGCTCGGCGAGCGCGGCGCGGGCTTCGCGATCGCGCAGGACCGGCTCGGGCCGGGGCGGATCCACCACTGCATGCGCGCCATCGGCTCGGCCGAGCGCGCGTTCGAGCTGATGTGCCGCCGCGCGCACGACCGGAAGGCGTTCGGCGGGCCGCTCGCCGAGAAGCAGTTCGTACAGGACTTCATCGCCATGTCGCGCATGGAGATCGACCAGGCGCGCCTGATGGTGCTGCACGCCGCGTGGCGGATGGACACCGAGGGCAAGCGCGCCGCCCGCCAGGACATCTCGATGATCAAGGTGATCGCGGCGCAGATGCACCAGGCGGTGCTCGACCGCGCGATGCAGGTGCACGGCGCGCTCGGGATGTCGGACGACACGCCGCTGGCGGCGGCGTGGAGGCAGGGCCGCTGGCTGCGGATCGCCGACGGTCCGGACGAGGTCCACAAGATGGTGATCGCGCTGCGCGAGCTGAACCGCTTCAAGCCGCGGGAAGCTGTTGAGGCTTAGCGAAGAGCAGGAGGCGTTCGTCGCGGCGATCCGCGACTTCGCCGAGCGGGAGAGGTTCGACCGGCCGGAGCACGACGGCCACTCGCCCGAGGTGGCGGCACGCATGGGCGAGCTCGGCTGGTACGGGCTTCAGATCGCCGAGGAATACGGCGGCTCCGGCGGCTCGTTCCTCGACGCGACGCTGTTCCTCGAGGAGTTCACGCGCGGCCGCATCCCGGTGGCCGGCTACGGCGTGACGCTGATCGTGGTCGGCGCGCTCAACCGGTTCGGCACCGAGGAGCAGAAGCGCGAGCACTTCGGACACGTGGTGAAGGGGGGCACGCTCGCCATCGCGATGTCGGAGCCGGATGCCGGCTCGGACGTGGCGGCGCTGAAGACGCGCGCCCGCCGCGAGGACGGAGAGTGGGTGCTCGACGGGGCGAAGATGTGGTGCTCGTACGCCCACCGCGCCAGCCACATCCTGATCGTGTGCCGCACGGGCGCGGGCGAGCGCCACGAGGACATGTCGATGATCCTGGTGCCGCGCGACGCGCCCGGGATGACCATCACGCCGATCCCGACGCTGGGCGGCGAGGAGACGAACGAGATCCACCTCGACGGCGTGCGCGTGCCGGAGGACGCGCTGCTCGGCGCGGAGGGCGGCGGCTGGACCCAGCTCATGGCCGGTCTCAACTACGAGCGCACGATCCTGGCGGCAACCTCGCTCGGGCTGGCCCAGCGGGCCTTCGACGACGCGCTCGCCTACGCGAAGGAGCGGCGCCAGTTCGGCCGCCCGGTCGGCTCCTTCCAGGCGATCTCGCACCGGTTCGCCGAGCTCGCCACGGAGATCACGCAGGTGCGCCTGCTCGTGCGGTGGGTCGCCTCGCTCACCGACGAGGATCCCGGCCGGATGCTTCCGCAGGAGGCGTCCATGGCCAAGCTCGCGGCCACCGAGCTGGCGAAGCGGGTGGCGCTCGATGGCGTCCAGATCATGGGCGGCTACGGGTACGCCACCGAGTATCCGATGGAGCGCTACCTCCGGACGGCCGTGGTCACGACGATCTACGGCGGCACGTCGGAGATCCAGAAGAACATCATCGCCAAGACGCTCGGGCTGTAGCCGTGGAGGACGTGACCGCCCGCCTCCTGAGGGCCGCGCGCAGCCTGCAGACGCTCGACCCGAGCCGCCTGCTGGTGAGGGTCTGCGAGGAGGGGGTGCGGGTGGCCGGCGGCGAGCGTGCCGACGTGTACCTGTGCGGCGACGAGCTGCGCCGCGAGGCCACCTACGGCCGCCCCGCGCGGGCGATCGGCGCGGCGGCAGGCGACGTGGCGGCCGCGGTGGCGGAGCGCGGCGCGCCCGTGACGCGCGGACAGGCGGCGGCCGTGCCGCTGCGCTGGGACGAGGAGATGCGCGGTGTGCTGGTCGTCGAGCTCGGCGAGGGGCGCGAGGCCGGCGCGGCGGAGATCCGGGTGCTGGGCGAGCTCGCCGACCTCGCGTCCGCGGCGTTCCGGAACGCGAGCAGCCACGCCGAGCTTGCCCTGGCGGCGCGCACCGACGGGCTGACCGGGTGCCTCAACCACGCGGCGATGCAGGACACGCTCCGGCGCGAGGTGGAGCGCGCGTCCCGCACCGGCCGGCAGCTCTCGCTGGCGATCGTCGATCTCGACGACTTCAAGCAGGTGAACGAGGAGCACGGGCACCAGATGGGCGACGAGGTGCTGCGGGCCGTTGGCGGCGCGCTGCGAGACAACGTGCGGACGTACGACACGGTCGCCCGCTACGGCGGCGACGAGTTCGCCGTGATCGCGATCGACGCCGACGAGGAGGCCGCCGCGGAGGTAATGGCGCGCGCCCTCGGCGGGATCGGCGCCGCGCTCGACGCGCTCGGGGTCACCTCGACCGCCACGGCCGGCGTGGCCGAGTGGATCGCGGGCGAGTCGCCCACCATGCTCTTCGCGCGAGCCGACAGCTCCCTGCTCGACGGAAAGCACGCCCGCGGGAAGGGCGGTGTGGTGCGCGCGTCAGGAGGCGGATAGGGAGTCGAGCTCGGCGCGCCAGTCGCGCTCGACGGCCGCGAGCGGGCGGTCGAACGCCTCCGCGAGCACGCCGCGGGCACCGCGGTCCTCGAGCCGGCTGGTCGCGAGGGCGGCCGCGGCGCCCGGCCCGGCGTCGCGCTCGAGCAGCGAGAAGATCGTGCCGCCGAGGAGCATCGCGTCACGTGCCGAGGGCGGGAACTCCGGGCGGCCCTCCTCCCGCAGCCGCCTGACGATGGCGGGGCGCAGATATGGCGTCTGCCCAGAGAGCCACACGGCCGCGCCCTCGCACAGCCACGCCCAGCGCACATACGAGCGGAAGGCGGACGGCGAGAACGGGGGAGGGAGGTCGGGGTTGTTCACCCCGATCACGAGGTGCGAGTACTCGTGGAGCGGCGAGAGGAGCAGCGCCTCGCGCGAGCCCGCCACCTTCGACGCGCGGCGCTCGAGCGCGGGCGGCGACAGAACGTGGATGTCCGCTTCCGTGAACCAGCCGGCGAAGTAGCGCCGGCTCGCTGGGGCGGCGACCATCCGGGCGAGCGGAAGCCACGGGTGGGCGAAGGTGAGCGCCCACCCTCGCGGATGCAGCACCACCGCCACCTCGTCCGGAACGCGGTCGAACAGCCCGCGGACCTCCTCGCGAAACGCCTCGAGCGACTCGAGCACTGCCGCGGCCTCCGAGCGCTGGGACGAGTCATGACGAGCGGAGAACGTGGGCGATTGCGACTCCTCCCAGGGCACGGCGCGACACTCTCGCACGGCCCCCACCCGGAGGGGTCAGACCCCTTAACAATGTGAAGGGGTCAGACCCCTTAACAATATGAAGGGGTCTGACCCCATGCCGTTGGACCTCGCTGCGCCTCGTGCCCGTAGTCATTCGGTGGATTGCGTGAGAGGCTCGTCGATAGCCATGTCCGGCGACTCGCCAGCGGCGTTCGTGCCGGCGGCATCGAGGCCCGGTCTGCCGGCGCGCGCTGAGCCCGTGTCGCGGCGTCATGAGCGGCGGCTTGTGCGTGGGGTGCAGCGCGGGTCGAGAGAGGCGCTCGATGAGCTGTTCCGGCGCGAGTGGCCGCGGGCGTACCGCGCGGCGTATTTGGTCGTCCACGACGCTGCCGCCGCCGAGGACATCGCCCAGGAGGCGTTCCTCGCGGCCGTGCGGTCGATCGACCGGTTCGACCGCCGCAGGCCCTTCGGTCCGTGGATGCACCGGATCGTGGTGAACCGCGCCATCGATGTGACGCGGGCGCGGGCGCTCCGTCGCGAGGTGGACGCCGTGGCGGCCCACTCCGCCGAGGCGCCGCCCGACCAGCCCAGCTCCCCGCTGCCGGACGACGTTCTGACGGCGCTCCGGGGGCTCAGCCCGGAGCACCGCGCCGTCGTGGTCCTCCGCTTCGTGTTCGACTACACGCCAGGCGAGATCGCGCGCGCCCTCGACATGCCGCGCGGCACCGTGAACTCGCGCCTCCGGCGCGCGCTCGATCGGCTCGGCGAGGTGATCGAGCGATGAGCGCGACCGACCTGCTCCGCGACCGCCTGCGTGAGCATCCGCTCCCGGGCGAGGCCGACGCCGCCGCGCGCAGCTGGCCCGTGGTGGAGGCGGCGCTGGCGCGGCACTCGCCCGCTGTTCGCCGCCGCCGCACGTCCGTGCGCCTCGCCCTCGTTCTCGCGCTTCTCTGCGTCGCGCTGGTTGCAGCGCTCTCGCCTGCGGGGGCGTGGATCGGCGATCGCTTCCACCACGAGTCACCGAGCGCGAAGCCGGCATTCGCCGATCTGCCGCGGGGTGGGTCGGTACTGGCGATCTCTGGGAGCGGCGCCTACGCGATCCGGCCGGACGGCAGCTCGCGCCGGCTCGGCGCGTTCGCCGAGGCGGGGTGGTCGCCGCACGGGCTGCACGTCGTGGGCGCCGAGGGCCGCAGGCTCGTGGCCGTGGATGCCGCCGGAACCGTGAAGTGGATGCTCACCAGCCGCCGGCCGGTCGGGCACCCCGCATGGAGCACCGGGCTCGGCTACGCCGTCGCCTACCTCGAGGGGCGGTCGCTGAAGGTGGTCTCCGGCAACGGCGACCCGACGACGAACCGCGTGCTCCGCCGCGACGCGGCCCCGGTGACCCCCGCGTGGCGCCCCCACAGCGACCGCGTGCTCACCTTCGCCACCGGGGCCGGAGCGCTCGCGACCGTCGATGTCCAGACCGGGCGCACGCTGTGGACCGCACCGGACGCGCCGGCGCGCGCGCTCGAGTGGGCCCCGGGGGGCCGGCGCCTCGTCGCACTCCGGTCACGTTCCGTCACGGTCCTGGATCGGAACGGTCACGTAGTGCGCGAGGTCGCGCTCCCGGGCTTCGCACGCGCCATGGCCCTGCATCCATCGGGCGAGCGGGTCGCGCTGGTGGTCGGCCGCCGGGTGCTCGGTCTGCGGCTGGCCGGCGGCGAGCCGAGGCAGCTCTTCCAGGGCGGCGTGGACGGAATCGCCTGGTCTCAGGACGGCCGCCGGCTGCTGCTCGGCTGGCGCGACGCGGACCAGTGGCTCCTGCTCGGCCCCGGCGGCCGGATAAAGGCCCTACACGGAGTCAGCGGCGAGCTCGGGGCGGCCGGCGGCTTCCCGCGCGTCGCGGCCTGGTGCTGCGCCCGCTAGCGCGGCGCCTTCTTCT
>DASUYU010000153.1:0-14411 GCA_036377235.1 Thermoleophilaceae bacterium | reverse complement strand
CGGTGGATGTGGGCCGCCACCGGGTCGTTGATGTTCTTGACGGTCATGCCGTAGCAGAGCATCCGTCCGTCGAGCGTCGCGCTGAACGCGCCGCGCCCGTTCGGATCGCCGTGATGCTCGCCGTTCACATCGACCTCCTTGGCGCCGGTCATCACCGCGAAGATGGCGCGATCGCCGGCGCTCTGGGCGCCGACCGAGGCCGCCACTACAAGGGTGAGTCCGACTGCCGCCAGCGCTGCGAGCACGAGATACCGCTTGCGAATCACGATTCCCTCCTGTGAGGTCGCCTGCTGTCGAGGGGTGCTACGCAACATTCGTCCAATTGGTTGGACCCCGGGCCGTCGCTGCTCTACCTTGGGTCGGCTTCGCACCGTCGCATCAGGGAGGACAGCGATGTACGCACGGAAGGCGCGCAGGGACTCGAGGGCGATCGTCTATGCGCTGGCGGTCGCGGCGCTTCTCTGGTGCGCGGTCGGGGCGCCCGCCGCCTCCGCGGAGCCGGCGTCCGGGAGCTACATCGTCGTTCTGCGCGACTCGGTGCCGAGCGCCGGCGCCGAAACCGCGCGGCTCGAGCATGCTCTCGGGTTCGGGAGCAGCCACATCTACGCACACGCGCTGAAGGGCTTCTCGGCGCGCCTCGGGGAGCGCCAGCTGGCCCAGGTGAGGGCGGACCCGAGCGTGGCATACGTGAGCCCCGACCGCCCGATCGGGATCGCGAGCGAGTCGCCGCTCTTCCCCGGTGAGGTCGCGCCCACGGGGGTCCGCCGCATCGGGGCCGCGAGCGCGACGAGCGCGCACGGCGCGAGCACCGCCGCGGTCGCGGTCATCGACACCGGCATCGATCTCGGGCACCCGGACCTGAACGCCGCCAGCGGGAAGAACTGCACGACCTCGCGCAAGAACGCGCCGGCACAGGACGACAACGGGCACGGCACCCACGTGGCCGGCACGATCGGCGCCCGGAACACCGGCGCGGGCCTGGTGGGAGTGGCGCCCGGGACGAGGGTCTACGCCGTGAAGGTCCTGAACGCGTCCGGCCAGGGGACGTGGTCGCAGGTGATCTGCGGCATCGACTGGGTGACGCAGAAGGCGGGCGCGCTGAACATCAGGGTGGCGAACATGAGCCTCGCGGGCTTCGGCTTCGCGGACGGCGTCTGCGGCAACCTGATCGGCGACGCCCTCAACCGCGCCATCTGCCGGTCCACGGGCGCGGGCGTCACGTACGTCGTGGCCGCCGGGAACAGCGGGCAGGAGTTCTCGACGACGGTGCCGGCCGCCTACCCGGAGGTGCTCACCGTGACCGCGATGTCCGACAGCGACGGGGCCGCCGGGGCCGTCGGCGGGGCGCCGACATGCCGCGCCGGCGAGACCGATGACGCGTACGCGACGTTCTCGAACTTCGCCGACCCGACGGACACCGGCGGGCAGGCGCACATGGTCGCCGGGCCCGGCGTCTGCATCGAGTCGAGCTGGCTCGGCGGCGGGTACCGCGTCGCCTCGGGGACGAGCATGGCCACGCCCCACGCCGCCGGCACGGTGGCGCTGTGCGTGGGCAACGGCGGCGTCGCCGGGCCCTGCGCCGCGCTTGCTCCGGCGGACGTGATCAGCCGAATTCGGAGCGACGCCGCCGCACATTCGGCCGACGGCTTCGTCGGCGATCCGAACTCGCCCGTCGCGGACCGGTACTTCGGCCCGCTCGTGTCGGCGAGCGCGTACTAGCGCTAGCCGCGCCGGTTCACGAAGACCGCCTCGAGGGCGTCGCGCAGGCCCACGGACAGCGCGCCGCGGAGGACGGCGGCGTCGCCGAGGGCGGACACCTCCACGCGCGGCGGGTACGGGAGCCGCGCCCCGAGCTCGGCGCGCACCGGCTCGAGCAGCAGGTCGCCGTTCGCGCCGATGCCGCCGCCGATGACCACCAGGCCGATGTCCGCGACCGCGGCGATCGGCGCGATGTGGAGCGCGATCCGGCGCGCCTCCTCGGCCACGGCCGCGCACGCGAGCGCGTCGCCGTCCCTGGCGGCGGCGAACACGCCGGGTACCGCGAAGGGCTCGCTCAGCGCGGTCGCGTGCCGGCCGTTCGCCGCTTCGGCGCGGACGAAGTCGAGCAGCGCCGCCGCACAGGGATCGACCTCGCGCTCGATCCCCTCGCCGAAGGCGTAGTCCACCTCACCGGCCGCGCCGTGGTGGCCGCGGTGCAGCTCGCCGCGCAGCACCAGCCCCGCGCCGAGGCCGGTGCCGATCGAGAGGAACGCGAAGTCGTCGCGGTCGCGGGCCACGCCGCCCCAGCGCTCGCCCAGGGCGGCGAGGTTCACGTCGTTCTCGATGTCAACAACGACGCCGAGCTCGCGCTCGAGCTCCGCCCCCACCTCGAGGCCGTCGAGGCCGTGGGCGTTCTCGGCCAGTGAGATGCGCCCGGTGGCTGGGTCGACGACGCCCGGCACGCCGACGACGGCGGACCGCACGTGCTCGGCCGGCAGTCCGCTCTCCTCGACGAGGTGGTCCGTGAGCTCCGCGGCCGCATCGAAGACCCGCTTCGGGTCGGCGCCGGCCAGCTCCACGTCACGGCGGGCGCGCACATTGCCGGACAGGTCGCACACTCCTCCCCGGAGGAAGCGCGCGCCGAGGTCGAGCCCCAGCACGCCGGCCGCCTCGGCCACCGGCTCGAAGAAGGTCGCGCCGTAGCGGGGGCCGTCGCCCTCCGGCTCGGCACTCCGCACCAGTCCCACATCGAGCAGGGACTGGAGCGCGATCGACACGGTGGGCTTCGAGATGCCGGCGCGCCGCGAGATCTCCGCACGGGAGATCGGCGCGCCCGACCTGATCGTCTCGAGCACGGTGCGCTCGTTCAGGTCCTTGAGGAGCGGCGGCGTGGCCGGACTGCTCACAGCCGGTCCCCGCTCTCCGGGTCGAACAGATGCGCCTCCTCGCCCACCGGCCGCAGGTGGACGCGCTCGCCCTGGGCGGGCGGGTGGCGGGAGTCCACCCGCGCGATCACGCGCAGCTCGCCCTCGGCCAGATCGGCGGTGCAGATGGCGTACGCCTCGGCGCCCACGTCCTCGACCACCTCGACCCGCGCGGGCAGGCCGTCGGGAGCCAGCTCGAGCGCGTCGGGGCGCAGGCCGACCGTCACGCGACCGCGCGCCCCGGCCGTCGCGGCGGCCTCGGCGGAGAGCTCGATCCGCACCCCGCTCAGCTCGCACCCGCCGTCGCGCGCCTCGGCCTCCAGGAGGTTCATCGACGGCGAGCCGATGAAGCCGGCCACGAAGACGTTCGCGGGACGTGCGTAGACCGCCCGCGGCTCGTCCACCTGCTGCAGCTTCCCGTCGCGCAGCACGGCGATCCGGTGGCCCATCGTCATCGCCTCGACCTGGTCGTGGGTCACGTACACGGTGGTCACGCCGAGCCGTTGCTGGAGCGCGGCGATGTCCGCCCGCATCTGGACCCGCAGCTTGGCGTCGAGGTTCGACAGCGGTTCGTCCATCAGGAAGGCCTTCGGCTCGCGCACCACCGCGCGGCCCATCGCCACCCGCTGCCGCTGGCCGCCGGAGAGCTGGGCCGGCTTGCGGGCCAGGTAGTCCTCCAGCTCGAGCATCTCGGCGACCCTGCGCACGCGCTCCTCGCGCTGCGCCTTCGGCACGCGCGCCATCTTCAGTGGGAACGCGATGTTGGCCGCCACGTCGAGGTACGGGTAGAGCGCGTAGTTCTGGAACACCATCGCCACGTCCCGGTCCTTCGGCGGCACGTAGGTGACCTCGCGGTCGCCGATCCAGATCGATCCCGTGTCCACGTCCTCGAGCCCGGCGAGCATGCGGAGCGCCGTGGTCTTCCCGGACCCCGACGGGCCGACGAGCACCATCAGTTCGCCGTCGCGGATGTCGAGGTCGAGCGAGTCGAGTGCCGGGATCTCCGATCCCGGGTACACGCGCGTCGCGCCCTCGAAGCGGAGCTCAGCCACTGGCCACGGCCTCCGCCAGCTCACTCCGGGCCCGATCCTTCGCGTCCTTGGCCGCGCCCAGCTCGTCCAGCCCCAGCAGGGCCGCACCCACCACCGGCGGCGCGTCCACCAGCGTGAGGGTCGCGTGCGGGGCCACGGTGCCCAGCCGCTCGGCGATCCGCTCCGCCAGCCACGCGCCCTCGTTCTGGAAGAGGCCGCCGCCGAGCACCACGTCGGCGGGCTCGCCGGTTAGGTTCAGCCCCTCCAGCGTCACCCGCAGGAACGCGATCGACTCGCTCACGAGCCGCTCGGCGATGCCGGTGGCCACGTCGTCCTCCCGGGCCGCGCCAAGGACGAGCAGGGCCAGCTCGCCGATCCGCTGGCGGTCGAGACCGTCGAGGTGGATCGCCTCGGCCACCTGCATCGGCGTCTCGAGCCCGAAGTGCGCCGGCACCGCCGACTCGAGCGCGGTCTTCGGGCCGCGGCCGTCCGCGCTGCGCGCCGCGGCGCTCAGGCCGGCGAGCCCCACGTCGAAGCCGCCGCCCCAATCGCCCGTGATGGCGCCGAGCGCCGGGTGGCGCACGTGCGCGCCGTCGGGCCCGACGCCCACGCAGTTCATCCCGGCGCCGCACACGAGCGCGACCCCCCAGCCGCGCTCGGTGCCGGCGCGGAGGATCGCGAACGTGTCGTTCGCGACCGTCACGCTCCTGGCCCAGCCCCGCGCGTCCACGGCCGACTGGAGCTCGTCCTCCTCGCGAGGCAGGTCCACCCCGGCCATCATCACGTGGCCCACGTCGGCGACCGGCCCGCCGTCTCGATCGAGGCCCGCGCGCTCGAGCGCCTGGCCGGTGAGCCGGTCGAGCAGCTCGAGGCAGCCGCGCACTCCGATCTGATGCGGCGAGCTGTGCGGCCCGCGGGCGAACGCGAGCAGCGAGCCGTCGTCGCGCACGAGCGCTAGGTGCGTCTTGTAGCCGCCGCCGTCGACCGCGAGCACGACGCTCACAGTGAGCCGCCCTCCAGCCGGGCCGAGAGCACTCCGCCGCGCGCCTTCTCGGCCTCCAGCATCTCCGCCAGCAGGTCCTTCGAGAGCGGCCACTGGCCCACGAGCGGGTGCGCCAGCATCGCCCTCGCCGCGATCTCGCCGTCGCCGCTCACGGCCGCCTCGGCGGCCAGCCGCTCGTACGCCGCCACGTGCTGCACGAGCCCGAGCAGCTCCGGCGCGAGGGGCGGCTGCTCGAGCGGCTCGGCTCCGCCCGACCCCACCCGCGCAGGCACCTCGACCACGTCGTCGTCCGCGAGGCCGGCCAGCGTGCCGCCGTTCCGCAGGTCCACCACCTGGGCGTCGCCCGAGTCGCTGGCCAGGGCGGCCACGAGCTGTGTCGCGGCCTCGCTGTAGAACGCGCCGCCGCGCCGCTCGAGCAGCGCCGGCTTCTCGGTGAGGGACTCGTCGCGGTACATGGCGAGCAGCTCCCGCTCGATCTCCGCGACCTCCTGCGCCCGCGGCTTCTCCGTCCTCATCTCCGCCAGTCGCGCGTCCTCCGTGTAGAAGTAGCGCAGGTAGTAGCTCGGGATCGCGCCCAGCTCGCGGATCAGCTCGGCGGGCAGGGCGGACTGGTCCGCGACCGCGTCCATGTGCTCGGCCAGCACGTCGCCGAGCACGTCCCGCCCGTCCAGGTAGACCGCCCGGATCCAGGTGAGGTGGTTGAGGCCCACCTGGTCCACGAGGACGCGCTCGGGCTCCACCCCCATCGACCCGGCGATCGCTCGCTGGAAGCCGATCGCGACGTTGCAGAGGCCGACGGCCCGGTGGCCCTGGTCGAGCAGCGCGCGCGTGACGATCCCGACCGGGTTCGTGAAGTCCACGATCCAGGCACCGCCGGCCGCGCGTTCGCGCGCCCGCTCCGCGATGTCGAGCACCACCGGCACCGTGCGGAGCGCCTTCGCCAGCCCGCCCGCTCCGGTCGTCTCCTGGCCGATGCACCCGCACGCCACCGGGATCGTCTCGTCGCGCAGCCGCGCCTCCTGGCCGCCCACGCGGATCTGGATCAGGACGAAGTCGGCGCCGTCGAGCGCGCGGTCGAGGTCGCCGGTGAGCGTGAGCGCGCCGGCGTAGCCCTGCCTGTCCAGCATCCGCCGGGCGAGGCCGCCCACCACGTCGCGGCGCTCCTCGTCGATGTCGTGGAGCACGAGCTCGTCGAGCGGCACGCGCTCGCGCTCGCGCGACAGGCCCGACACGAGCTCCGGCGTGTAGGTCGAGCCGGCGCCGATCACGGCCAGCTTCACCCCTTCACCCCCGTGAGCGTCACGCCCTCCACGAACGCCCGCTGCGCGCAGAAGAACAGCGCGATCACCGGCGCCATGAACAGGAGCGTCGCGGCCATCGTCACGTTCCACTCCACCTGGTGGGTGGTGCGGAAGTGAGAGAGCCCGACCGACAGCGGCCAGTTGTCCGGGTTGTCGGACGTGTAGAGGAGCGGCAGGAAGAAGTCGTTCCAGGCGAACAGGAACGCGAACAGCGCGACCGCGGCGATCGCCGGCCGGGCGAGCCGCGACACGACCGAGATCATCACCCGCAGCTCGCCCGCGCCGTCCACGCGAGCGGCGTCGGCGTACTCCTCCGGGATCGTCATGAAGAACTGGCGCAGGAGGAAGATCGAGAACGCGTCGCCGAAGAAGTTCGGCAGGATCAGCGGCCACAGCGTTCCGGTCAGGTTCAGGTCCGACCAGAAGGAGTAGAGCGGCACGACCGTGACCTGCGGCGGCAGCATCATCATCGCCAGGACGAGCAGCAGCGCCGCGTTCCGCCCGCGCCAGCGCAGCCGCGCCATCGCGTACGCCACCGGCACGCTCGACAGCACCACGCCGACCGTCGACAGGCCCGCGTAGAGGAACGTGTTCCCGGCGTAGCGCAGCAGCGGCGCCCGGTTGAACACGTCGTCGAAGTTCCAGGACAGGGGGTTCGGCCACAGGTCGGGCGAGAGCGCCTGCTCGTTCGTCATCAGCGACGTGGCGACGATGAACACGAGCGGCGCGAGGAACGCGATCGCGAGCGCGACCAGCACGGCGTGCTCGGCCACGAAGATCAAAAGCCTGCGGCGGCGGAGCGCGGCCTCCATCAGCGCACCACCCCCTGGTAGTGGATCAGCCGCTCGGCGCGCCGCAGGATGACGAAGGTGACGGCGAGCGAGACGATCAGCAGGAGCACCGCGAGCGCGGCGGCGTAGCCCATGTTGAAGAAGCGGAAGCCCTGCTGGTAGAGCAGGACCGGGAAGAACAGCGTGGACTCCTCCGGGTAGCCGAGGTCCGACAGCGAATCGCCCGCCTGGCCGCCGCGGGCGATCGTCGCGGCGACGTACGCCTGGGTGAAGTACTGGAGCGCCTCGATCACCCCGATCACGACCGAGAACAGGATCACCGGGCTGATCGACGGCAGCGTGACCCAGCGGAACCGGTTCAGCGCGCCCGCCCCGTCGAGCTCGGCGGACTCGTACAGGTGCTTCGGCACGTCCAGCAGGGACGCCAGGAAGATGATCATGGTGTTGCCGATCCCCCACAGCGCGAGCAGCACGAGCGCCGGCTTCGACCACGAGGGCGAGTTGAACCACAGCGGTCCCTCGATGCCGACCTTCCCGAGCAGCGTGTTCACGGGCCCTGTCGCCGGGTTCAGCAGGAAGACGAAGCCGAGCGTGGCGGCGACGGGCGGAGCGAGCGTCGGCAGGTAGAAGACGGTGCGGAAGAAGCCGACGCCGCGACGCGCCCGCTGCAGCGCCAGCGCCACGCCGATGGCGAACAGCACCTGGAGCGGGACCATGATCGCGACCAGCCACAGCGTGTTCTTCACGGCCGGCCAGATCGACGGGTCCTTCTCGAACAGGAAGCGGTAGTTCGAGGTCCCGATCCAGCGCGGGTGCGACAGCAGGTCGTAGTGGGTGAACGACAGGTAGGCGTTGTTGATCAGCGGAAAGGCGAAGAACACGCTGAAGCCCACGATCCACGGGCTCATGAGCAGCAGCACGAGGCGCCGCCTCCGCCAGGCCGCCCTGCGCCTGGCGCGGCGGCGCTCCGGTGTGAGCGCCACCGCGTTCATCGCGCTACGGGGTCTGCCCCTGGGTGATCTGGGCGAGCTGGTCGTCGATCCGCTTGTCGAGGTCCTCGAGCCCGGCCTGGAGGTCCGGGACCTTCCCCGTCTGGTACTTCGCGAAGAACTGCTCCGCCGCCTCCTGGTAGGCGGCCCCCGCCGCCGTGATCGGGTTCGTGGCGCTGTGGTCGTTCGGGAAGATCTTCAGGAAGGTCTCGAAGTTGGCGTTCGGCTCGAGCTCCTTCGAGTGCAGCGACGCGTCCGTGGTCGGGACGTTCCGCAGCCCGTTCGAGAGCGTGGCGAGCGCGTGCTCGTCGTAGGCGAGGTACTTCACGAGCTCCCACGCCGCGGCCGGGTTCTTCGCACCCTTCGGGATGCCGATGATGCTGCCCGTCACATACCCGCCGCCGTACAGGTCGGACTGGTCGTCGTCCACGACCATCGGCGCCGTGCCGTAGTTGAGGTCCGGATGCTCGTTCTCGATGAACGCGGTCCGGTACTCGCCGTCGATCATCATCGCGATCTTGCCGCGCTCGAAGGCGTTCTGCGCGGAGTACTCGTCGCCGGCGCCGGCCTGGAACTTGACCAGGTTGTCGTAGCCGTACCAGTCCACCAGTGCCTTGCTCCACTTGAGCATCTTGGTCCAGCCGGGGTCGCTCGAGAGGCTCGACTTGCCCTGGTCGTCGGTCCACTGCGCGTCGAACTGCGGGGCGTAGTGGGCGGCCTGGTTCTCGTAGAAGCCCCAGGTCGGCACGTACCCGGCCACCTCGATCTTGCCGTCGGAGCTCCGCTGCGTGAGCTTCTTCGCGTCGGCCGCGAGCTCGGAGAACGTCTTCGGCGGATCCGTGATCCCGGCCTTCGCCAGCAGGTCCTTGTTGTAGTAGAGGCCGTACACGTCGGCGAGCATCGGGAGCGTGCACTGGTTGCCCTCGAACTTCGTGTAGCTCTGCACCGACTCGGGGAACGCGCCGGCGGTCAGGCCGTCCCGGTCCATGTACGGCTGCAGCTTGATCCAGGCGCCCGACGAGCAGAACGCACCCGTGTTGTCGGTCGAGAACGAGTGCGCCACGTCGGGCGAGTTGCCCCCGCGCGCCGCGGCGATGATCTTGTTGTCGTCGACGCTCCCGAGCACCTTCACCGTGATCTTCGGGTTCGCCTTGTGGAAGTCCTCGGTGACCCCCTTGATCACGCCCAGCTCGCGATCGGAGAAGCCCGTCCACAGCGTGATCGTGACCGGCTTGCCGTCGTACTTCGCGGCCGCCGTGTCACCGGACGAATCGTCGTCGCCTCCCATGCAGCCGGAGGCTCCGAGCACAACAGCTCCGGCGAGAAGTGCGACAACGCAGCGCCTGAACCCCATCCGAACCGCCCCTCTGGGCCCAAACGAGCACCCAAGATCTAGTTAGGAAACTTTCCCAACCAGACTAACCGGACCGCCCGGAGGAATGCAAGCCCCCCGGGCGCGGTCTAGAGTGCCGCCCGGACTCGCATCCAAGAAGAAGAGGAGATCAGCATGGCCCAGGCGATCCTCGACCCCGCGACCGTCGAAGGCTTCGGCGGCGAGCTGCTACGCGAAGGCGACCCCGGCTACGACGAGGCGCGAAGCGTCTTCAACGCCGCAATCGACCGCAGGCCGGCGGTGATCGCCCGCTGCACGGGCGTCGCGGACGTCATGGCCGCGCTCACGGTTGCGCGAGAGCAGGGCCTCGACGTCTCCGTTCGCGGCGGCGGGCACGCGGTGGCGGGACACGCCGTCGTCGACGGCGGCCTGACGGTCGACCTGCGCCCGATGAACCGTGTCCGCGTGGATCCCGAGCGGCGCACGGCGTGGTGCGGCGGCGGGGCGAACTGGGGGGAGGTCGATCGCGAGACCCAGGAGTTCGGGCTCGCCGTCACCGGCGGCCGGATGGCGGACACGGGCGTCGGCGGCCTCACACTCGGCGGAGGCAGCGGGTGGATCGAGCGCAAGTACGGGTTCACAGTCGACAGCCTGATTTCGGCCGACGTCGTGACGGCCGACGGCCGGTACCTGGTCGCAAGCGACGACCGCAATGCCGACCTGTTCTGGGCACTCAAGGGAGGCGCAGGGAACTTCGGTGTCGTCACCGGCTTCGAGTTCGCGCTGCACGAGGTGGGCCCGATCGTCTTCGGCGGGATGATGCTCTTTCAGATCGACGGAGCCGTCGAGCTCCTCAAGGCGTACCGCGGCTTCATGGAGGGCGCGCCGGACGAGATCTGCGGCGGTGCGGCGATCCTGTGTGCCCCACCGGAGGAGTTCGTCCCCGAAGCCATTCGCGGCCGGCCGGTGCTCGCCGTGATCGCCTGCTACGTCGGCCCGGTCGACGCGGGCGAGCGTGCCTTTGCGCCGCTCCGCGAGTGGGGCCCGGCGCTCGAGATGCTCGGCCCAATGCCCTACACGGCGGTCCAGGGCCTGATTGCGCCCGGTAACCCGCCGGGCCGCTACCACTATTGGAAGGCCGGGCTCCTCGGCGAGCTGGATGACGCCGCGATCGAGACGTTCGTCGCGCGCGCCTCCGACGTGATGTCGCCGTTCACCGCGTCGCTCATGCTGCCGATGGGCGGTGCCATATCGCGCGTCGGTGAGCACGACACGCCACTGGCGTTCCGCGACGCCAAGTGGAACTACCACCTGCTCGCGCAGTGCGCGGACCCGGCGGAGCTGGAGCGCAACATCGCGTGGACGCGCGACTTCGACCAGGCGATGGCGGAATACGCCGAGGCGGCGGTGTACGTGAACTTCACGGGCGACCCGAGCGCGGGCGCCGTGGAGGCGGGCTTCGGGCCGGAGAACTACGCGCGGCTCGTCGAGATCAAGCGAGCGTACGACCCGGAGAACGTCTTCCGAAGCAACGCCAACATCCCGCCGGGCGCCTAGCGCCCGGCCGAGGCCGGCGCCGGGGATGGCGCCCACCGCCATACCCCGGCGCCGGAACACTTGGCGGGATCCATCGCGAACATGGCGCACCGCGCCCAACGAACAGGATCGCCGAGATGCACCCCTGCCTCACGAAGATCTCCCGCCGGGCATTTTGCCCAGGCGGCGGCGCCCTATGCGCCGGTCGCGTCGTAGACGGAGCGCCCCGCTCCGGGCCGGGCGTTCGGCGGGTACGGCTCGAGGTCGTTCATGAAGCGAGGCTGGGCCTCCACGCGCTCGAGCCAGCGGCGGACCGGCGCCGGCACGTCGTATCCGGCCTCGTGGGCCACGTGCAGGTAGCCGTACAGCGCGATGTCGGCGACCGAGTAGTCCGCCCCGGCGGCGAAGTCGCGCGTGGCGAGGTGGTCCGCCAGGAGTGGGAGGACCTCCTGCTCCCCGCTCGCCCGCCGCTCCCGCGCCCCGTCGTCGTCCGGGCCAAGGCGTCCGGTCTGGAGACGGAAGCGGAGTCCGGCGACGGCCGGGATCACGTCGGTCTGCTCGAAGACCAGCCAGCGGTAGACCTGAGCTCGCTCCCCGGGGTCGGCCGGCAGCAGCGCGGTGCCCTCGGCGAGGTGAAGCACTATCGCGGCGGACTCCGGCAGCGGCTCCTGCCCGTCCCGCGCCAGCACCGGCGTGGTGCGAGCCGGGTTCAACCGGCCGAACTCGTCGGTGAGCGTGTCTCCGGCGAAGATGTCGATCGGGACCCGCTCGTACGGAAGCTCGAGCTGCGCGAGCGCGAGCCGGACCTTGTAGCAATTGGCTGAGGCGGCGTAGTCGTAGAGGCGCACGGGAACAGAACGCCCCGATCGACGCCGTTGTGAGAATCGCGGCGTTGAGGTTCGGTTGAGGATGCATTCAGCGCCCGGCCGTACGGTTGCGCCATGCTCAGAACCCGGTCTCGAAGCCATGTCCGCGTCTCCCTGGCGATCCTCGCCGTCACCGCCGCCGTGCTCGTCCCGGCCGCGGCCGCATCGGCGAGCCAGGTCTCCTACAACGGGTCGGTCCTGACGTACACGGCCGCGCCCGGAGAGTCCAATGGGCCGATCGTCACCACGAACCCGTACGACATCCTCTGCTCGCCGCTCCCCGCGCCCTGCCTGGACATCTTCGATCCCTACGCGACCATCTCGGTCCCCGCGGGAAAGTGCGTGGGAGGCGGCACCACCGACGTCATGTGTGAGCTGCCCAGCTCCATCGTGGCGAACCTCGGCGACCGCGACGACTCGTACTACGGCTGGGGCGGCGACGAGACGATCAACGCCGGGCCGGGCAACGACAACCCGATCGACGCGGGTAACGGAAACGACCACGTGAACGGCGGCCCGGGCTCGGACAACCTCGTGGGCGGGGCCGGCGACGACACGATCGACGGCGGGACCGGCGACGACTACCTAGAGGGCATCGCGTACACGGAGGACTCGAACACCCTCGGGAGCGACACCTACACCGGCGGCGGCGGGAGCGACCGGCTGACCTACGACAGCCGGAGCGAGGACCTGAACCTGAGCCTCGACGGCGTCGCCAACGATGGCGCCCCGGGCGAGAACGACAACATCGGCGCTGACGTCGTCACGGTGATCGGCGGGTCCGGCTCGGACACGTTCACCGGCAACGCGTACTCCAACGGATTCGGCGGCGGCGAGGGCGACGACGCCGCCAAGGGCGCGGGCGGCGACGACAACCTCGTCGGCGGCGCCGGCAACGACAGCCTGAGCGGCGGCGACGGCCAGGACATCCTGGGCGGCGAGAGCGGCAACGACACGCTCGACGGCGGCGCCGGTGTGGACCGCTTCTGGGGCGACTCCGTGGGCGCCTGCATCCCGGGCTACTGCGACACGGGGCAGGACGAGATCCACGCGCGCGACGGCTCCCAGGAGACGATCAACTGCGGCCCGGGAACCGACTCGGCCGTGGTGGACAACAGCGACATCGTCGTCCAGCAGGCCGGCGAGACCGACCAGTGCGAGTCCGTGGACGGCGCCGGTGCCGGCGGAGGGCCGGGCGGCGGCTCCGGCGGCCGCGCCGCCATCGTCGTGACCTACGTGGCGCCACGCGCCGGCAGGATCCGCGCGCGCGGCATCGCGATCCTCAACAACCGGCTGGCCCAGGTGGCGAGCGCGTCACGCCGGGTGCGCCACAGGGCGCGCGTGAAGATCACCCTCACCCTCTCGGCCGCTGCGGACCGGGCGCTCCGGTCACAGGGCTCGATGAAGGTCCGCGTGACCGTGACCTTCAAGCCCAAGCACGGCCGGGCAAAGAGCTCGAACCGCACGGTCACGCTGCACCCGGTGGGCTGACATGCGGCTCGTCCCAGTGGTGACCGGCGCTATCGCCGGCCTCCTCGTGATGGCGGGAGCGGCGGCCGCCGAGACCCGGCCGCCGCTCCAGCCTCCGAAGCAGACGGGCGAGGTGATCGTCCGCTTCCGCGACCACGCCGGCGCGTCCGCGCGCGCCGCGGCGCGGCGGTCGGTCGAGGCCTCCTCGACCCGCCGGCTGCTGCTCGCGAACACCCAGGTGCTCCGCGTGCCGGCGGGCACGGCGCGCGCGGCGAGCCGGGAGCTCGAGCGGCTCGACTCCGTCGTGTGGGCCGAGCCGAACCTTCCGGTGAAGGCCGGCGCGGCGACGGGCGACGACCCGTACTTCGACCAGCTCTGGGGCCTCGAGAACACCGGTCAGACGGTCCAGGGCCACGCGGGGCTGCCGGGTGTCGACGTGAACGCGCTGCAGGCGTGGGACGTCACGCGCGGGGCCGGCACCGTCGTCGCGGTGGTGGACAGCGGCGTGGCCGCCGACCACCCCGACATCCACGACGCGATCTGGACGAACACGGACGAGGTCCCGGACAACGGCGAGGACGACGACGGGAACGGCCTCGTGGACGACGTGCACGGCTGGGACTTCTGGGACTGGGACAACGAGCCCGACGACTACCACTCGCACGGCACGCACGTGGCCGGCACGATCGCCGCTCGCGCGAACAACAAGACCGGCATCGCCGGGGTCGCGCCGGAGGCGAAGGTGATGCCGGTGCGGGTGCTGAACGACTCCGCCATGGGTCGCACCGCCGACGTGGCGAACGGCATCGCGTACGCCGCCCTCAACGGCGCGGACGTGATCAACGTGAGCATCGGGACGGCGCCCGAGCCCGACTCCCCGCCGTCGCAGGCGGAGCGCGACGCCCTCGACGTGGCCGCCGCCCGCGACGCGGTCGTGGTGGTCGCGGCGATGAACGACAGCCAGGACAACGACACGGGGCACTCGCCGATCTGGCCGTGCAACTTCCCGGATGCGAACCTCGTCTGCGTCGCCGCGCTCGACTCGGACGGCGGGCTGTCCAGCTTCTCGAACTGGGGGAAGGAGTCCGTCGACGTGGGCGCCCCCGGCAGGTCGATCCTGAGCCTGAACCCCGACTGGTTCCGGCTCGACCCGCCGGGCATCGAGGAGTTCGAGTCCGGCATCGGCAC
>DASUYU010000152.1:0-3517 GCA_036377235.1 Thermoleophilaceae bacterium | reverse complement strand
GAGCGCGAGATCAAGTTCGAGACCTTCGCGATCACGCGCATCAAGGGCTCGATCATCGACGAGCTGCGCTCGCTCGACTGGGTGCCGCGCTCCGTGCGCACCAAGGCGCGTGAGATCGAGCGCGCTAACGCCAAGCTCGAGCACGAGCTGCACCGGGCCCCGACCGACCAGGAGATGGCCCAGCAGCTCGGCGTGGACGTCGAGGAGTTCCAGGAGTCGCTCGTTCGCATCTCCAACTCGTCGGTGGTCGCGCTCGACGAGCTCTGGACGGTCTCCGACGCCTCGGGCGACCAGGTCTCCCTGCTCGACACGATCCAGGATCCCCAGGCGCTCGACCCCGCCACGGAGATGGACACGACCGAGATGAAGGACCGGCTGGCCGACGCCATCGCGCGGCTGCCGGAGCGGGAGAAGCTCGTCGTGGCCCTCTACTACTACGAGAACCTGACCCTGCGCGAGATCGGAGAGGTGCTCGGCGTGACCGAGTCGCGGGTATCCCAGCTCCACACGAAGGCCGTGCTTCGCCTCAAGTCGCGCCTTCAGGGCGACCCCATCGGCGACGCCGAGTAGGGCCGGGGCATGCGGGATCGCGCGAGCCAGCAGGCCGCGCTGGCAGGACTCGGGCGGCAGGCGCTGTCGGGAGTGGATTTCGGCACGCTGCTCCAAAAGGCGGCCGCGGTGGCCGCCCGCGAGCTGGAGGCCGAACACGTGGCGGTGCTCGAGCGCACCCACGACGGCGCGGGGATGCTGGCGCGCGCCGGCTTCGGCCTCCCGGATGGCGTGCTCGGAGGCGTGCTCCCGGTCGAGCCCGGCCGGCTGGCGCGCGACCTGGGAGCCGCGAGCTCGATAGCCGCGGAGCTGGGCAGCCGCTTCGGCGTGATCGAGGCCCACAGCCGGGAGCCGGACCACTTCACCGCGGAGGACGCCGAGTTCCTCGAGGGCGTGGCAGGCGTGCTGGGCGCCGCGGGCGAGCGCGCCGGGCACGAGGACCTCGTGCGCGACAGCGAGGCGCAGTTCCGCGAGCTTGCCGACACCACGCCCGCCCTCATGTGGATGACCGATGCCGAGGGCGACGTGACCTTCGTGAACCAGGGGTGGCTTCGGTTCACGGGCGGCGTGGCCGGCCACGAGATCGGCGGGACGTTCGCGGCGAGCGCCCATCCCGACGATCGCGACGAGCTGCTGCGGCGCTGGACGGAGGCGTCCGAGCGGCGTGAGGAGTTCCGCTGCGAGTACCGGCTCCGCCACGGCGAGTCGGGCGGCTACCGCTGGGTGCTCGAGCTGGGCACGCCGCGCTTCTCCGGCGGCGACTTCGTGGGCTACGTGGGGACGGCGACGGACATTCACGAGCGGCGCACGATGGAGGAGGCGCTCCGCGCTTCGGAGACGATCTGGCGCGAGCTCGCCGACACGGCCCCGGCGATGATGTGGACCACCGGCACGGACGGCGCGATCACGTTCGTGAACCAGGGCTGGCTGCGGTTCACGGGCACGACGTTCCAGGAGGAGATGGGTCAGAGCTGGGCCCTCGGCGTGCACCCCGAGGACGCCGAGCCCATGCTGGCGAGCTGGGAGGAGGCGCTGAAGGAGCGCCGCGAGTGGGAGGGCGAGTACCGGCTGAAGCACAACACCGGCGAGTACCGCTGGATCCACGACCGCGGCGTCCCGCGCATCGTCGGCGACCGCTTCGTGGGATACGTCGGCGCCGCGATCGACATCCACGAGCGGAAGACGATGGAGGGGCGGCTGCTCGAGGTGTACGAGCGCGAGCACCGGATCGCCGAGACCCTTCAGCGGAGCCTGCTGCCCGAGCGGCTGCCGCCGATCGAGGGAGTGGCCCTCGCGGCGCGCTACCTGCCGGGCGCGCGCGGCGCCGCCATCGGCGGCGACTGGTACGACGTGCTGGAGCGCCCCGACGGGCGAGTGGCCCTCGTGGTGGGCGACGTGGCGGGCCACGGTCTGCGCGCCGCCGCCTCGATGGGACAGCTGCGCAACGCGTTCCGCGCCTACGGGATGGTCGAGGCCTCGCCCGCGGAGGTGGTGGCGCGCATCAACCGGCTGGTGATGAGCGGCGTGGAGCAGGTGATGGCCACGGTGCTCTACCTGGTGCTCGACCGCGAGAGCGGCGAGGTGGCCTGGAGCGCCGCGGGGCACCCGCCGCCGCTCGTGATCGCGCCGGACGGCGCGCGCTTCCTCGAGGGCGGCCGCTCGGTCCCCATCGGCGCCGCCGACCCCGCCGTCTTCCGCGAGGCCACGGCGATCCTGCCGCCAGGCTCCTCGCTCCTGCTGTACACGGACGGCCTGGTGGAGCGGCGAGACAGGCCGCTCGAGGAGCGCCTGAACGAGCTGGCCGAGGCCGCCGGCGAGGCGGGCGACGAGCTGGGCGAGCTGTGCGAGCACGTGATCGCGAAGGTGCTCGGCGAGGGCGACCCGAGCGACGACGTGGCGCTCCTCGCCGTGCGGCCGCTGCCGGTGGCCGACACCGAGATCAGCCTGACCCTGCCGGCGGAGCCGGGATCGCTCGCGCAGCTGCGCCGGCGGCTCGCCCGCTTCCTCCACGCCACCGGCGCGACCGAGCTCGAGCAGTACGAGATCACGCTCACCATCTGCGAGGCGGCCGGCAACGCGATCGAGCACGCGTACGGCCCGGGGGACGCCAGTTACGACGTGGACGTCCGCTTCGAGGGCGGCGAGCTGACCGCGGTGGTGCGGGACAAGGGCAGCTGGCGCGACAAGCGCGGCGAGCACCGCGGCCGCGGGCTCGCGATCATCGAGGACCTGATGGACGACGTGGCCGTCGAGCGCGCCGAAGGCGGCACGCTCGTGCGGATGCGCAGGCGGGTGGGGGAGAACCGCGCCGCGTGACCGCTCCCGCCGAGATCGTCCTCGACCGCCGCGACGGGAGCGTGGTGGCGCGCCTCAGCGGCGAGGTGGACATGTCGAACGCGTCGTACGTACGCGACCAGCTGCTCGCCTCGGTGCCCAACGAGGTGCTCACGCTCGTCCTCGATATCAGCGGCACCCGCTATCTCGACTCGGCCGCGATCGAGGTTCTGTTCGAGGTGTCGCGGCGGCTGGCCCGCCGCCGCCAGGAGCTGCGGCTCGTGATGCCCCCGGACTCGCCGCTCCGGCGGGTGATCGAGCTGACCGAGGTGCACACCGCGGCGCCGGTATTCGAGTCCCTGGAGGATGCGCTCAGTTAGCCAAGCAGCGGGCGGTGCCCGCTGCGCAGGACGATTTCCCGGAGTAGGCTGCTCCTTCTCGCACCTCGAGGGAAGGAGACGGGATGGCGCACGAGTCGCCGAAGAGGATTCGCAACGTGGCGTTGGTAGGCCACCGGGGCAGCGGTAAGACGTCCGTGAACGAGGCACTCTTGTTCGAGGCGGGCGCGATCAACCGGCTCGGCTCGGTGGCAGACGGAACGACGGTGTCGGACTCCGCGACGGACGAGAAGGCGCGCGAGATGTCGATCTCGGCGAGCCTCTCGTCGTTCCGCTGGGACGACCGCAAGATCAAC
>DASUYU010000151.1:0-4293 GCA_036377235.1 Thermoleophilaceae bacterium | reverse complement strand
CCGATGTGGATCTCCGGCTGCACGGACGGCGAAAGCTAGCGGGCGCCCCTACCATGGCCCTGTGCGGAGAGCGGTGCTTGCGGGACTCCTCTGTGCGGCGCCGCTCGTAGCTGCGACCGCGCAGGCCTCGACGGGAATCGTAGAGCGCGAGCAGCTGCGCGCCGCGCTGCGCCTGAAGCCGCACGCGGCGGGCGCCGGCGTCGTTCCGCTCCCGCTGCTCGAGCGCCCCCGCGCGTCCGCCTCCGCGACCGGCGGCGAGCTCGCCCACATCGCCCGCTCGGACGCCCCGGCGCGCCTCCTCGTGGGCGTGCGCGCCCACGAGGACATGGACGCGGTGGCGGCCGTGCTGCGGGCACTCGGCGCCACGCCGGAGCGGCTCGACCTCACCGGCGTGATCGCCGCCGCCGTGCCGTCGGGCGCCGCCGCCGTGCCGGCGCTGCGCGCCGACCCGCGCGTGGCCTACGTGGAGCCGGACCCGGCGGTCGTCGTCGCGGTCGACGAGTTCGACCGGCTCGACCCCGACACCGGGATCAAGTTCACCTGGGCCTACGACACCGTCCGGGCCGGCGAGGCCATCGCGGCGGTGGGCGGCGGCTCGAGCCGCCTGGTCGCCGTGGTCGACACGGGCCTCGACGTGAACCACCCAGAGTTCGCCGGCCAGATCAAGCGCACGGTCGACACGTCCACCGGCCACGCCGACGTGACGGACTTCGTGGGCCACGGCACCTTCGTGACCGGCCTGATCGCCGCGCTGAACGACAACGGCCTGGGCGGCCGGGGCGTGGCCGGCCGGACCAAGATCCTGGCCGTGCGCGCCTCGCGCGACACCGAGGGGCGCTTCTTCCTGTCCGACATGCTCGCGGGCATCGACATCGCGATCCGGGGCAGGGCGCGCATCGTGAACATGAGCCTCGCCGGCACGAGCTTCAGCCGGTCGCAGGTGCGCGCGCTCGAGCTGGCGTTCCTCAACGACGTTCTCCCCGTCGCGGCCGCGGGCAACCACGGCGACAGCGGCAACCCGCTCGAGTTCCCGGCGGCCCTGGTCGGCGGGCCGCGCGGAGGGCGCGGCATCGGGCTGTCGGTGGGCGCCACCATGCCGAACGGCGCGGCCGCCTCCTTCTCGACGCACAACCGGTTCGTGAGCCTGGCCGCGCCCGGCGCGAGCGCCGGCGACTGCCGTTTCGGCGTCTTCTCGACGCTGCCGGCCACGACCGCGACGCCCTGGACCACCCCCGACGGCTGCGACGAGACGATCACCGGCGTCGACGGTTCGCGCTACGCCTACGGCGAGGGCACGAGCTTCGCCGCCCCGATCGTGTCGGGACTCGCCGCGCTCGCGTGGCAGGCCGAGCCGCGACTCGCCTCCGAGCAGGTGGGCGAGGTACTCACGAGATCGGCCGCGGGCAACGGCTGGAACCAGTTCACCGGGGCCGGCGTGGCCGACGGCATGCACGCCGTCGAGATCGCCCGGGTGTACGACGTGGTCCCGCCCCGCTCCCGCGCGCGCGTGCACCGGCACGGAAACCGCGTGCGCGTCCATGTCCGGCGGACACGCGACCGGACGACGCGCGGCGACGAGCTGGCCGGCCACGTCCAGTTCGGGCTGCTGGTCTCGCGCGACGGCGGCAGAAGCTTCGACATCCTCGCGAGCCGCCGCAACCGCGCCTTCACGAAGGACGTGCGGATCCGCGGGCGCCGCGCCAACGTGCTGGTGAGCACCGCGTGTGACGCGAACGGCAACTGCGGCGTCAAGCGGCTGGGGCGCTTCCGCCGGCACCGCTGACCGGCGCTACAGGTAGCCCATCGGGTCGACGGGCGACCCGTTGATGCGCACCTCGAAGTGGAGGTGCGGGCCGAGGCAGTGCCCGGTGCAGTCGCTGTAGCCGATCACCTGGCCCTGGCTCACTGACGCGCCGTTCGACGTCGCGAAGCTCGACTGGTGGCCGTAGCACGTGGACATGCTCGCGGTGTGCTGGATGCAGGTGTAGTTGCCGTAGCCGCCGACCCAGCCCATGAGCACGACCCGGCCGCCGTCGGCCGCGTGGATGGCGGTGCCGGACGGCACGGCGATGTCGATGCCCGCGTGGAGGCGGCCCCAGCGCATGCCGAACGGCGATACGACCGGGCCGTTCACCGGCCAGATCAGCGCCCCGCTGCCGTGCCGGATCGGGCCGTCGAAGGTCTGTCCCGCGCCCTGTAGCGCGGCCTGGACGCGCGCCTGCTCCTTCTCGAGCGCGGCGAGGTCGCCCTCGAGCGCCACGCGGCTGTCGCGCACCTGGGCCAGCGCGCCGCGCTTGTCGGCTCGCACGGAGGCGAGCTGGTCGCGCGCGCCCACGAGCTGGTTCTCCGCCGAAGCCACCTGGTCGCGCTCGCGCAGGATCCGCTCCGCCACGACCTGCTCCTGCTCCTCGAGGTCGGCGAGCTGGACGGCCTGGTCCTTCGCCTTGTCGCGGAGGCCGCGCACCTGGTCCGTGATCTCGCGGTCCTGGTCAGAGATCCGCTTCAGGAACTCGGCGCGCTCGAGCAGGTCACCGAAGCCGTCGGACTCGAGGATCACGGTGAGGGCGTCGGGCGCGTCCGCCTTGTAGATCTCCACGAGCCGCCGTGCCAGCACGGTGCGCGCGGTGGCGAGCCGGCTGCGAAGCCGCTCGAGCCGGTCGCGCGCGGCCTCGAGCTTGTTGCGCACGGCGAGCAGCTTCTCCTTCTGCTGGTCGAGGCTGCTCTGGACCTGGTTGAGACGCCGCTGCGTGGCCGAGATCTGCCCCTGCACGGCGTCGATCCGGCTGCTGTAGCCCTGGATCGTGGTGCTGAGCACGCCCTCCTTCGCCTTGTGGCGCTGGATCTGCGTCTTCTTCTGCTCGATACGGCTCGACAGCGGTGCCGAGCTGCCCGGCATCGGCAACACCAGGAAGGCCATGACGGCAAGCGTGATTGGAAGCAGGAAGCTTTTCTTCATACGGCACGGAGCGCGACCGGGTCCCCCAACGTTTACCCTCGTTATGCAGGGCTTTTCAGCGCTCGCGACGGCCGCACTCTAGCAATGTGCCTCTGAGCGGCAACCCGGTCTCCTCCCCCTGCAAGACGGCGCCCACGAGTCACTAATCTTGTGGTCATGGCGCAGCAGAAGGCAGTTTTCCCCCGCGATCCCGGCCTCGCGGCCCGGATGCTCCTGACGATGTTCCTGCTCGGGCTCCTCTACGTGGTGTTCATCGTGGTGCTGCTCCAGGCGGGCGCGGGGCTGATCACGGTCGTGGTCGTGATGGGCGCGCTGTCGCTCGGTCAGCTGTTCCTGTCGGACAAGCTGGCGCTGTCGGCGATGGGCGCGAAGGTGGTCTCCCCGCAGGAGGCGCCGGGGCTTCACGCGATGATCGAGAAGCTCTGCATCCAGGCCGACCTGCCCAAGCCGCGCATCGCCGTGGCCGACACCGACGTGCCGAACGCCTTCGCCATCGGCCGCAGCCAGAAGAGCGCGACCGTGTGCGCCACCACCGGCATCATGCGGACGCTGTCGCCCAGCGAGCTCGAGGGCGTCATGGCGCACGAGCTGTCGCACGTGAAGCACCGCGACGTGCTGATCATGACCATCGCCAGCTTCTTCGCGAGCCTCGCCGCGATCATCACCCAGTTCGGGTTCTTCTTCGGCGGCGACAGCGACGACAACCCGAGCTTCGCGATCGTCCTGCTCGTCTCGTTCGCCGTCTACATCATCTCGTTCTTCCTGATGATGGCCCTGTCGCGCTACCGCGAGTACGGGGCCGACCGCGGCGCGGCGATCGTGACCGGCCGTCCGAGCGCGCTGGCCTCGGCGCTCGTGAAGATCTCGAACGCGATGCAGCGCGTGCCGAACACCGACCTGCGCGAGGCCGAGCGGATGAACGCCTTCTTCATCATCCCGACGAGCGTGAAGAAGACGGCCGCGACGCTCTTCTCGACGCACCCGCCGACGGAGAAGCGGATCGAGGCGCTGCAGCGGCTCGAGGCCCAGCTCCAGAGCGGCGGCACGGCGATCGCCGCCTAGCCGGTGGGCTTTCTCGACGGGCTCCTCGGCACGAAGGGGAAGCTGAAGGGCGCAGCGCCTGACCGCCTGTTCGCGATGACGACCGCGAACGTGACGATGGAGACCGGCCTGGGCCTCAAGTCGAAAAAGTGCGCCGGCGTGGTCTTCCAGCCGATCGCGACGGCGGACTTCAAGCAGATCGTCGACGAGACCGAGGAGCTCTTGGCCGGCACGGCCGAGGAGACCGGCACCAAGGTCGCGACCCACGACGACGAGTACGGCTACCGGTGGCTGAT
>DASUYU010000150.1:0-12946 GCA_036377235.1 Thermoleophilaceae bacterium | reverse complement strand
TCCGAGCGGCCCGCTCCACGACGCCGCCGAGATGGCCCGCCTGATCCCGACCGTGATGCTGTTCTCGTCGTCCTCCCCGCCCGTCTCGCACACCAAGGCGGAGGACACGCCGGAGGCCGATCTGCGCGTGCTGATCGACGCCTACGGCGGCACGGTCGAGGCGACCCTTGCGAGCGCCGCCGCGGGCGACCTGCCGCCGCGCGAGTGAGCGCCCTCCAGGAGCAGCTCGCCTACCTCGAGGCCTCCAGCCCGTTCTACGCGGAGCGGCTGAGGGGAGTGCGCGAGCGAGTGCAGGGCACGGACGATCTGGCGCTGCTCCCGTTCACCACCAAGGAGGAGCTTCGCGACGGCCAGCGCGCGGAGCCTCCGTTCGGTCCGCACCTCTGCGCTCCGCGCGAGCGGCTCGTGCGCATGCACGTCACGTCGGGCACCACCGGGGAGCCGGTGGCGGTGGGGTTCACGCGTGCCGATCACGAGGCCAACAGCGAGGTGGGCGGCGAGGCCTTCCAGATCACCGGCCTCCGCCCGGACGACTTGATCGCGCACTGCCTGAACTACGCCCTGTACGCGGGCGGCATAGCGGACCACATGGCGCTCGAGCGCAGCGGCGCGACCGTGGTGCCGGTGGGAACCGGCCAGTCGCGCAGGCTGCTCGAGCTGATCCCCCGGCTCGGCATCACCGCGATCTTCGGCACGCTCTCCTACCCCGCCTATCTGGCCGCGCGGGCGCGCGAGCTCGGAGTGGAGCCGCGCTCGCTCGGCATCCGCCGGATCGTGACGGCGGGCGAGCCGGGCGCCGGCCTCGCGGCCGTGCGGAGCGAGATCGAGGAGGCGTGGGGCGCGGCCGTGGTGGACAGCTTCGGGATGAGCGACGTGTGGTCGACGATGGGCGGCGCATGCGAGGAGGGCGAGGGCGTGCACCTGACCGTGGACGACCACGCCGTGCTCGAGGTGGTCGATCCGGACAGCGGAGAGCCGGTCCCGCTGGCGGACGGCGCGAGCGGTGAGTTCGTGTGGACACACCTGCGGCGCGAGGCCTCTCCTCTGCTGCGCTACCGGTCCGCCGACCTCGGGCGGGTGTGGACCTCGCCATGCCCGTGCGGGCGGACGACGCCCCGGATCCGCATCGACGGCCGGCGCGACGACATGCTGCGCGTGCAGGCCGTCAACGTGTATCCGCAGGCGATCGGGGCGATCCTGGGCGGCGATCCGGCCCTGGGCCGCTACTGCGTGGTCGCCGAGGGCGACCCGATCGTGCCGCCGCTGCGGGTCTACGTGGAGGCACCGGCTGATGCCGACATGGAGGGCCTGACCGCGGAGCTCGAGGACACGCTGCGTGCGCGCTTCGCGGTCACGCGTCTCGAGCCGGGGTCGCTCCCGGTGGCCGAGCACAAGACCCGGATCGTCCACCGAACTGCGCGCGGGGACGCGCTGCCCGAGGCCGTGGAGGCGCTCAGAAGGGAGCTCGCAAGATGACCGTGACCACCGCCGACCGCGGCGCCGCCCGCGTCGTGAGCTGGAACCGCCAGGAGCGCCGGAACGCGTGGGACCTCGAGACCATGACGGCTATCGCCGACGCCGTCGAGGAGGCGGGGAGCGACGCCGGTGTGCGCTGCGTGGTGCTGCGAGGGGCCGGCGAGCACTTCTCCGCCGGCGACGACCTCCAGTCCGCCATCGAGGCCGACTCGGCGGCGTGGTCGGCGACGATCGAGGCCTTCCAGCGAATGACGCGCGTCGTGCTGGCGTCACCGGTTCCGGCGGTCGCGGCGGTGGACGGCGTATGCGTAGGCGGCGCGCTCGAGTTCGCCGCGAGCTGCGACCTCCGCCTGTGCACCGATCGCGTCCGGCTGCTCACGCCCGAGATCCGCATCGGGCTCGTGATGAGCAACGCCGGCACCCTGTTCCTGCCCGAGGTGCTCGGCGAGACGGCCGCTCGGGAGCTGCTCCTGAGCGGCGAGGAGCGCGACGGCGCCTGGGCCAGAGAGCACGGCTTCGCGACCGAGATGGTCGCGCCGGAGCAGCTCGACGCCCGGATCGACCAGTGGGCCGAGGTCTTCTCACGGAGCTCGCGCGACGCGCTGGCCGCGACGAAGGCGATGCTGAACGAGCGTTTCGGCGACCTGCTGCCGGCCGCGATGGACCGCGAGACGCACCACTGCGTGCGCCTCTTCGACGAACCCGACGCGCGCGAGGCGCTGGCGAGCTTCCGCGACCGGCGACGCTAGGAGATACTGAGCGAGCGATGTCGCAGGAATACCTGCTGGCCGATCAGCCTTCCGAGTTGGATCGCCTGCGCTTGCAGTCGCTCGTGTGGGAACCCGCCGGGCGGCGGCTGCTTTCGAGGTTGGCCGGCGGAACCGGCGGCCGCGCCCTTGACGTGGGCTGCGGAGCGCTTGGCTGGCTTCGGATCCTCAACGAGTGGGTCGGGCCCTCCGGCCAGGTTGTCGGGACCGACATAGACACCTCGCTGCTGGACGCCGCCCGTTCCTTCCTGGATGCGGAGGGAATCGCGGGTGTGGAGCTCGTCGTGGACGATCTGTTCGACAGCAAGCTCGAACCCGAGTCGTTCGACCTCGTCCACGCGCGGTACGTGATCGCTCCGCTTGGACGCGGCCGCGAGCAGGTGGCCGCCTACCGGCGGCTGGTCAAACCCGGTGGCGTGCTCGTTCTCGAGGAGTGGGACCTGGGCTCGTGGCACTTCAATCCTCCCGCGCCCAGGGCGGAGCAGCTGATCCGACTGCTCTCCGACATCTTCGCCGGCCTGGGCGGGGAGGCCGGCCGCGGCCTTCCCGAACTGCTCCTGGAAGTCGGAGTCGAGGAACCTGAGATCGACGCACACGTGCTCGCGCTCGCCCCGGGACACCCCTACCTGCGGCTCCCGCTCCAGTTCAGCGTGGCGCTCGAGTCTCGCCTGCTGGAGAGAGTCAGCGCGAACGAGCTCGACTCGCTGCGCAGCGAGGCCGAGACCGAGCTGGCCGAGCCGACCAGATGGGGCACCACGTTCATGCTCATCCAGAGTTGGGGCCGGCCCTGAACGCGTGCCGTCCTTGGTGGCTCAGGCAGCCGGAGCCACCGCGAAGCCATGGACGAGCGACCTCAGGGCCTGGCGCCACGCGTCCTCCTCGTCGCCCTCGGGAAGGTTCCTGAAGACCCCGCCACGCAGCTCGGCGTTGGCGAGGCCCTCCATCATCGCGTTGAACTCGACGGTCGCTTCCCGGACAGGCTTGTTGCCCAGCCTGCCGGCGTCGGCCGCGCGCTGAACCTTCTGGAGCAGCCCGCGAAAGGCTCGTTCCCGCGCGGCGGTGAGCTCCGGACCCGGGCGAAGGTTTCGCACGATCCGCTGGAACGCGATTCGGTACAGGGCGGGATGCTCGGTGACCAGGCGGCGGAACACGAGCACCCCGACATCAACCAGATCCTCGGCCGGATCGCCGGTCTCGACCAGCCGATCGATCTCGTCGGCAAGGAACTCGAAGGCCGCCTGCGCGAGCGCGTCGACGAGCAGGCCATCGCCGGAGCCGAAGAGCGTGTAGACCGCGCGTGTCGTGGTGCCCGCCTCCTGCGCGACCGCACGGACCGAAAACGCCGCCGGGCCCCCCGTCGCGACGAGTCGTTCCGCCGCGAGACGCAGAGCGACTCGCGTCTCGTCAGCGTGCTCCCGTGGCCTCCCCACAGGTTGACAGCGTATCGTAACGTGTTACGTTACATGTAACGAAACATACAGGAGGACCGCATGAACGAACGGGTTGCCGCGCCGTCCTTCCACAGCTACGGGGGAACCGCGCCCGAGAACTACGAGCGCTATTTCGTGCCCGCGATCGGGCTCCCCCTCGCGACCGCGCTCGTCGAGTCGGCCGCGCTGAGCCCGGGAGAGCGCGTGCTCGACGTGGCGTGTGGCACGGGCGTCGTCGCCAGGCTCGCGGCCGATCAGGTTGGCGCGGCCGGCAGCGTGACCGGCCTCGACGTGAACCCGGGGATGCTGGCGGTCGCGCGGTCCGTCTCGAGTCCCGCAGCGATCGAGTGGCGCGAGAGCAACGCGGAGGACACGCAGCTGCCCGACGCCGCGTACGACACCGCGCTGTGTCAGATGGGCCTGCAGTTCTTCTCCGACAGGGGCAGGGCGATGGCAGAGCTCTCTCGGGCGCTGGTCCCTGGCGGCCGGCTCGTCGCCAACGTTCCCGGGCCGATCCCCGAGGTCTTCCAGATCCTTCACCGCGCGATCGGCGATCACGTTTCGCCCGAGGTTGCGAAGTTCATCTCGGTCGTCTTCTCGCTCGAAGACCCTCGCCGGCTCGAGGAGCTCGTCTCCGGATCCGGCTTCCGGGAGGTCTCGGTCCGTCGCGACCCGAGGGTGCTCCGCCTGCCGCCTCCCGAGGACTTCCTGTGGCAGTACGTGTGGAGCACGCCGCTCGCGGCCGCCGTCGGCACCCTCGGCGACCACGAGCGCGAGACGCTGAAGCGCGACGTTCTCGCGGGGTGGGAGGGACTCGCCGACGACGGTGCGCTGATCCTTCAGCTCGACGTCCTCACCGTAGTTGCGAAGCGCGCTGTCTAGACCAGCACATCGCCGGTCAGGACGGCCAGTAGGTCGCCGATCTTCTGGTCGCGAGCGAGCGGATCGGGCACGGGCAGTGGTCCACCCGAGTACGACGACCAGATGACGCATCACGCGGCGGCGCTCACGTACTACGCGCTCATGTCCCTGTTCCCGGCCGTGTTGCTCGCGCTCTCGCTGCTCGGCCTATTGGGGCAGTACCCCGACACTTACAACGCGATCATCGGGTACCTGCGCGAGGCCGCGCCTGCATCGGTGGTCGACCCGCTCGACCGCTCGCTTCGCGGCGCGTTGCAGAGCAAGGGAACCGCGGCGACCGCTCTTGCGATCAGCGTGGTGGTCGCGCTGTATGGAACGACCGGCGCGCTGGAGGCGGCCCGCCGAGCTCTCAACGTGGTCTTCGAGGTGGAGAACGGCCGCAGCTTCCTGCGGCGCAAGACGATCGACGTGGCGTCCACCCTCGTGCTGATGACGCTGGTGCTCGTGAGTCTCGTCATGGCCTTCGTGGGGGGCCGCTTCGCGGAAGACCTGCTGGGCTTCATCGGACTCGGGTCGACCACCGCCCATGTATGGGACATCGCCCGATGGCCCGGCGCGGTGGCGACGGCGATGTTGGTGTTCGCCTTCATCTACTACGTCACGCCCGACGTGCAGCACCGCTCGTTTCGCTGGGTGACGCCCGGCGCGGTGGTCGGGGTGCTGCTCTGGCTCGCCGCGTCGTTCGGCCTGTCCACCTACGTCTCGAAGGTGGCCGACGTTGGCGCGATCTACGGCACCTTCGCGGGCGCCACCGTGCTCGTCGCCTGGCTCTGGCTCACGAACGTCGCGTTGCTGCTCGGCGCTGAGCTGAACGCGGAGATCGAGCGCGAGCGGGAACTGGGTGACGGCGGGCCGTTGCCGGCGGAGGGAGCCGCGCACTCCCCCTCCCCTGGCTCGAACGGTCCCTAGGCGTTGCTGAGCTCGCCTGATGCGGGTCTCGTCGACCTCGGTCGCCGGCGGGTCAGGGAAAACTTTGGGGCAAACGGCACAGACTCTGCCGAGCGTCAGGGAGTCGGTTCAAGCCCTGCATTGAGCTCCTCGAGCAGGTCGCGGAGCCGGCGCATCTTGGCCTTGCCGAGCAGCGCCGTCCATTCCGCCTCGATTTCGGCCACAACTTCATGGGCAATCGCGTAGAGCTCTCGTCCGCGCGGCGTAGCCCGGACCAGCTTCGCCCGCCGATCGCCAGGATCGGGTATCCGCTCGACGTAGCCGAGGCTCTCAAGGTGGGCGACCAGTTCAGCCATCGATTGCTTGGTTATCCGTGCGCGCTTGGACAGCACGCTGACCCTGGTACCACCAGCGTCCAGGAACTGCATGACATCGCCGTGGCGTGGGCGGATCTGCGCATGCCCGCGTTCGGCGAAGCGCCGATGGAGCACCTCGGTGCCAGCACGAAACGGCTCCCGCAGCAGGATCGCCATGTTCTGAGGAGAGTTGCTTGACATTCGACAGGTTCCCTGTCTATTCTACTGGTCGCCATGGAGGAAGAAACGTGATGAAGACCTCGAGCGCCGCATACCTCACCATCGCCAGGTTCTCCGGGAATGGTGACCAGCTCCTCGACGAATACCGGCGGTACTCGGACGTGATGTCCGGAGTTGGCCAGGCACACGGCCTCATCCTGCACGCCGGCGCACCGACAGACAGCGGATTTCTCGTCGTCAACCTCTGGCCATCGAAGGAGTGCTCCGAGGCGGCTGCTCGCGATCCGCAACGGCTTGACGTCCTCGAGCGGGCCGAGATCAGCGTGGATCAGGTCCGCAGGGAGCACCACCAGGTCGCGCATTTCGTCGTCTTCGACCAGGACGGCTCCCTCGCCGCTTCTACTGCGGCACGTTCCGGGACTCCGAGTCAGACCTTCCGATAGCGCGCGTCCGCGATGGAGTATGCGGCGAACCCGAGCAGGCCAGCCGCGACTATTCCGAGGAGGACCGGCCCGTAGGAGGACTGGCCGAGTGCGGCGAGCGCGCCGTCGAGGCTGACCGCCTTATCCGGGTTGTAGTCGATTGCAGCCCGGATGAGGAAGTACCCGATCAGCACAAAGACGACCATCCGTGCCAGATGACCGACGATGCCGAGTGCGGTGAACGCCCGTTCGACACTCTCGCTCATCTGCTCGGTCTTGGACTTCTCCAGGAACTTCCTCGTGACCCCGTGGTAGCCCTGCTCGAGGCCGGTGCCGATGATGATCACGCCGGCGATCACCACGAGCACCTGGCCCAACGGCCAGCCGAGGACACCCCCGGTGGCATTGTCAGGGCTTCCTGAGCCGCCCCCTGAGCCAACGAGGATCGATACCGCGGTGATGCACAGCGCCCCGTAGCCGAGCCCGCTGGCGAAGCCGGCGATTCGATCCTTGGTGTCGTCGCTGGACTCAGGGCCGTGGCCGACCGCGGCACGCAGGAGCCGCCAGATCGCGTACCCGGCGAGACCAATGGTCATCAGGACGAGGAGCACCTTCCCGAAAGGCTGCTTGCCGATCGTATCCAGCGCGCCGTTCTGGTTCGCGGTCTTGCCGCCATCTCCGAGCGCCAGCTTGATGGCGAGGATGCCGATGACCGCGTAAATGACCCCACGCGCGACAAGCCCCGCACGAGCCAGCGCTTCGAACGTCCGGCTGTGCGCGAAGTCCTCGCCCTTCGCCTCGGCGTGGTCGACCGGGCCCGCTGAGCGATTCGCGCTCGGAACCATCTCGGGCACGTTCTGCGCCATCTAAATCGTCTCCTCTTTCCGTTTTGGGACGCACACGTTCAGCGCGCGTTCTTCGACCTTGACCTTGAAAGACCTCACCTTGCTGCGGTCGCCGCCGTCCAGCTCGTAGCGGACCTTGCGATCGAGAGCGACCTTCACCGAGCTCGCCTTCGTCGTCCGGACGAACGGGGATCGGTTGGGGTCGCCGAGAGCCGTCCGGGCCAGCGTCCGTGTCCACTGGAGCAGGCCCTCCGCGGTGACGATGCCCAGCTCAAGCATGCCGTCGTCAGGCCGGGCGTCTGGAAACACCTCGACACCCCCGAAGATGTCCCCAAGGTTTCCGAGCAGGATGCATGTCGCCCTGCCCTCGTACCAGTCGCGGTCATCGACCACGATCTCGGCGCCGAATGCGTCGCCGCGGAGGTTTCGCGATCCGCTCCAGAGATAGGCCGCCCGGCCAATTCGCTGCTTCAGGTCGTCCGCCTCGCGGATCATCGCGGCGTCGAAGCCGGCTCCGGCCATCACGGCGAAGCGCTCCTTGCCAAAGCGCCCCACGTCGAGCCTGCGACGATCTCCGCGAAGGCCGATGGCGACCGCCTCCTCGATGTCAGCGGGTATCCCGAGGTTCGTTGCGAACAGGTTCGCGGTGCCGGCCGGAAGGACCGCGAGGGCGGCCTCCGTCCCGGACAGCACCTCCACACATCGTCGGACGGTGCCATCGCCGCCCCAGGCGAAGACGACCTGCGCCCCCTCGTCCAGTGCGCGCTCCACCTGCTCGGAGGCCTTCTTCGCCTTCGGCACCTCGTACCAGAGCGGGTTCTCGACATCCTCCGCCTCGAGTACGCGACGGAGCTCGGGCAGTCCCCCGTCCAGCATCTTCGCCGCGTGTGCGACAACCGCGACCTTCATGCGACCGCCTGGCGCTCTCTGGTCCGCGCGCCCTTTTCCGCCTTCGGACGGCGCGCCTGTTGTGCCACTCCGGCCGCACGCGTGGCGAACAGCAGCACGACCAGCGCTCCGATCCCGATGATCAGCCCCCCGGCGGTGTCGAGCGGATGGTGCATCCCGCGGTACATCCGCGCAAGCGCCACGAAGACGGGAATCACGATCGCTATGGCCCACGCGGCGATGCGCAGCCCCCGGGTCGGGAAGCGCGAGGTCAGCAGCAGGACGAGACCGACGTAGACGGCGATGGCGGCGGCCGTGTGACCGGACGGATAGCTGGCGTTTGCCGGGAGGTCTTCGAGCCGGTGGACGTGCGGACGGTCACGCGGTACCGCGAGCGACGTGACTCGGTAGGTGGCGGATTCGACAACCAGCACAAAGACCGCGAAGGCGGCAATCAACCACTTGCGGAGGAAGGCGCACACGATCGCGATTGCTCCCACGAGGATGGGGAGGAGCGGCGCCCCGCCGATCGTCGAGCCCACCTCAGACGCATCGGTGAGGAACGGTGTGCGCTCGGCGACGAGCGACTTGACGGTGCTGTTGTCCGCGTGGCGCAGGCCGTCACTGTCGAGCAGCACGTCGGTCAGCAGGACCCCGAGGGCGATCGAGATGAGGGCAAGGACGACGAAGCCGGCCACCAGCGCCGCAAAGAACACCGCCGCGGGATGCCTGCCGCGCAGCCTGCCCGCGAAGCGCTCGGCCGGACCGCCACGACGGGCCGCCAGCACCGGCACGGCCCAACGATCCTCGTCAGAGCCGCGTCCGTTCCTCTCCGAGTACGTCCGCGCTTCCATGCGCTCCCCCTCGACCGGCTGGGTAACACGACCCCAAGTTGACCTCTGCCGGTGGCCTCATACCCATGGGGCTGACCGTTTTACTCCTAGTGCCGGCGATGCACCGCTTAGGCGCGGCGGTCTTCGGGTACCTGCGACGAGCCATGGATGGCACGGACGTCCTGTTGTTCAGCTTCGCAGCCGCTGCCCTGCTCGCAATCGCCGGCTGGGCGTACGGGCGGCGTGCGGCCTCCGGTATCGCCGGATTGGAACAAGCCCTGTCGGATGGCGACGCCAAACGCCATGAGCTCGAGAGGAGGCTCCGCGTGCGAGAAGGCGCCCTCCGCCACGAGCAACATTGGCGCGTCAGGGTGGAGCGAGCGCGGCAGGCGGAACGGGAGTGGGCTCGCGAGCTGCGTGAGCAGGTTCTGGCGCTACACCGGCGGCACGGAGCGGTAGGTGATACAGATGACGTGCGGGAGCTCGTCCTACGACTCGCGATCGAGCTCGTGGGAGCCGAGAAAGGGTTGCTGCTCAGTCGCCGGGATGGGGATCACGACGGCAGGCGGGACCTGATCAGGCATCGCGGCTTCGAGCACGATCCCGTGGACAGCGACGTTGCGCGGCGCTTCGCCGAGCGGGTCCTGGAGCGAGACGAGATCGTGCGCGAGGACGAGCCGGGAACGGGGAGCTCCCTCGCCGATGAGGAGATCCAGTGCCTGATCGCCCTTCCGGTGTACATCAACGACGACTTCGAGGGCGCCGTCGTGTGCGCAAACCGTCCTGGAGGCTTCGAAGACCTTGACAACGACGTGCTGCTCGCTCTCGGCGACCACGCCGGTGCCGTGCTCGAGAACACCAGGCTTCACGGTCAGGTCCGCAGCATGTACCTCGCGGTCATAGGCATGCTGTCCGATTCGATCGCGACAAAGGACCCGTTCGGTGCGGCGTATTCAAGCCGGATTTCGGGCCTTGTCGACGCGGTAGGGAAACGGCTCGGCCTGGAGCCCCGAGAGCGGGAGCAGCTGACGTTCGCCGCCCTGCTCCACGACATCGGCAAGCTCGGTATCAGTGAGCGGGTCCTGCTGAAGCCAGGCCCTTTGAGCCCCGAGGAGTGGGGGGTCCTGCGACTACATCCGCAAATCGGCTCCCGCATCGTCGAGCGAGTCCCTGGCCTGGTCGGCCTGGGACCGGCAATTCGCCACCACCAAGAACGCTGGGACGGTGCCGGCTATCCGTCCCGCCTGACTGGCGCCGAGATCCCGCTCGCCGCGCGCATCGTGTCGGTAGCAGCCGCGTTCGGCGCGATGGTCGAGGGACGTCCGTATCGCCCGGCCCTCTCACCGGAAGCGGCCTGCCGGGAAATTATCCGTTGTGCCGGTACGCAGTTCGACCCGGAGGCCGCCGAGATCTTTGTCGAGGAGGTCCGCCGCCGGCCACTGCACGACTCGGAGGAGCAACCGATCGCCGAGGCGCTCGATGAACCCGCCGTCCATGCCCGACGGCATCAGGACGAGCCTCTGCTCGGCCACGGGCCGACCGGCGCCACGGACAACGTCACGCTGCTCCATTCCCACCGGTACCTTCTCGAGCACGCGGAGTTCGAGGCCAGGCGGGCTCAAAGGCATGCGCGACCGTTCGCGGTCGTCATGGTCGAGGTTTGTGAGCTCGCTGAGATCAACCGCGGGGAGGGCTACGCGGCGGGCGACGCGGTCCTCTACGACGTCGCGCGGACGCTTGAGGAGGCGATGGGACCTACGGCCGCGATAGCTGGCAGATACAGCGGACGACGACTGGCCGCGATCCTGTCGAAAAGTGGCCAGACCGCGGGGATGGCGCTGGTTGACCGGCTGCACGGGATACTCGACGGCGACGGACCGGTCGTGCGCGCCGCCGTGGCCGTCTGGCAACACGGGGACCACGGCGAGGCGGTCCTCTCCAGAGCTCGTTTAGAGCTCGCACGCGGTACGGCCGTCGCGCTGCGCCGCTGAACCGCGCGAGGTTGGCTCCAGGCTGACCCGCGCTTGTGACGGCTCTGCCAGGGGAGAGCCGCGATGGCCCTCCCCCGGCTCGAACGGTCCCTATGCGTTGCTGAGCTCGCGCTCGGTTGCCTGGAGCACACCGGCACGGTTCTTGTGCTTGCGCTCGTAGGTGCGGACCAGCTTGATGCGGGTCTCGTCGCCCTCGGAGAGCACGCCACGGACCTCCTCCACGCTCAGCTCGTCGTAGCCGGGCCACGGCTCGGATGCCTGCAACGAGTCGATGCGGCTGGTGATGGTGGAGCGGTTCTGGTTCTTACGCTCGTACGCGTCGATCTTGGCCAGGTCGACCTGGGAGAGCTCTGACAGCTTCTCCTGAACCTCATCCGCGCTGAGGGAGTCGTACTTCGAGATAGCCAGGTCGGATTCAGAGGCAACGGCGCCCTTGACCCTGCCTTCGGCGCGTGCGACCCCCGGCACCTTGCGTGCCCGGCGGGTGGTGCGCTTGGCGGTGCCGCCCACCTCGCTGAGCGTGTTGGCGGCGCCTGTCTCCGTCACGTCGTAGGAGCCGTGCCCGTCGAACTCGGCCCGGGCCACGGCGTCGGTCAGACGCGGGATCTCCTTCAGGAGCCGGTCGAGCATCCGCTGCTCGTCCCGGAGGATCGACTTGGCCAGACGGTCCGTCTTGGCGTCGCCGGCCGCATGCGCGAGCCGCGCGAGTGCCGCGTATGTGGCGATCTCCAGTGCCTCCGCCGCACACGAGTCCTTGGCGTTCTTCAGCACCTTCTCCTCGCCGCCGGTTCCGCGAACCAGATCGAACGGGGTCTTGGTCAACGCCAAGGCCTGCCCGACAAGGCTCTCCAGGGCGCCCAGCCCAACCTGAAGGGGGTTGTTGCCCTGCCCCAGCTCGGCCAATCTGCCCTCGAGACGCTCGGCATGCCGCCGAGTCTCCTCGAGATGGGTCTCCAGCCCGTCGCGGTACTGACCACTCGGGGTCATCGCTATCTGCGCCTGCAACTGGCGCACGAGCGCGAGCTCTGCACCATGGGCCTCGTTCAAGTACTGCACGATCTTCTGCTCTTGCTGCTTAGTCACGAAATTCACTCTCAGTGGGGGTGGTGGCCGGCGCATAGGGGCCGGGCGGCTTCGAGCCGCCCGGCCCTCTACACGGAGGCCCGTCTTAGCGGTCTGTGCCGCCGTTGCGTTTGCGCTCGCTCAGGTCGACCGGGTTGTAGTCGGCGTCCGGCTCATAGCTGCCCGACTTGGCAAGGCCACGGGAGATGAAGTAGCCCGCGCCCAGGATCGACACGTACAGCCACGCCTGCTTGGCGATGAACTCATCGGTGCCGTTGTCGCCACCGTGGATGAGTGCAGCGCTGACCAGGATCGTCACGACGAGGGCGACCATCGCCCAGAACTCGGTCGTCTTGAAAGCTGCCTTGGTCTCGTGGTTGCGCTCCGCAACTCGGCTGCGGATGCCGTTCGTCCGCGACGTATCGCGGGTCACATCTGTTGCTGCCATGAAAACTCCTTGAGGGGTAGTCGCCGGCGGCCGACGCACACTGCGAGGGGACCGGCGGACGGGTAAAGAGGGCAGAGCGCGCCGTTGCTAGTGAAGGCTCGTGCCTGGTTACTCATGTACCCCACTTGGGGACCGGCGAAAACTTTGGGGCAATCGACACAGGCTCGAGTCCACAGATCGCAGCCGCGAACCTCCTCCTTGGTCGTTAACGGGAGCGGCGCCAGATCGGCCGCGTCCCGCACCCGCTCGCGCACTGCCCCCGCAGCTTTCTAATGTGACACCGCGGTGCCGAGGGAATTGGCGCCGAACGGCTTGGGCGCGCCCTCCTGGTAGAACACGTCGAGGTCGGCGATCGTGAAGCCGGCACCGGTAAGGAGCTCCGCGACCGGCCTCGTCAAATGGCAGCCGCCGAATGCCCGCTTCTGCATGGGCTCGAGAC
>DASUYU010000149.1:0-17342 GCA_036377235.1 Thermoleophilaceae bacterium | reverse complement strand
TCGCGCATCCACACGCGCATCTCGGGGGTGGGCGACCTGGAGGTGGAGTCGGACGAGGACTGCATCGCCGCCGTCAAGGACTACCTCTCGTACTTCCCGCAGCACTGCGAGGAGCCGCCGCCGGTGCGCGAGGCCGCGGATCCCGCGGACCGGATGGACGACGAGCTGCTCGACATCCTGCCCGACTCGCCGCGCAAGCCGTACGACATGTACGACGTGATCGCGCGGATCGTCGACGACGGCGACTGGTTCGACCTGAAGCCGCGCTGGGCGCGCACGATCATCACCTGCCTGGCCCGGATGGGGGGCCGGCCGGTGGGGATCGTGGCGAACCAGCCGAAGCACCTCGGCGGGATCCTCGAGAACGACTCCGCCGACAAGGCGGCGCGGTTCGTGAACCTGTGCGACGCCTACGGCATCCCGCTGCTGTTCCTGATGGACGTGCCCGGCTTCATGGTGGGCACGAAGGTCGAGCAGGCCGGGATCATCCGGCACGGCGCGAAGATGCTGTACGCGGTGTCGCGCGCGACGGTGCCGAAGATCACGGTGGTGATCCGCAAGGCATACGGCGCCGGCTACTACGTGATGAACGGCCGCGCCTACGAGCCCGACCTGATCGTGGCCTGGCCGAGCGCGGAGATCTCCGTGATGGGCCCCGAGGGCGCGGTGAACATCATCTTCCGCAAGCAGATCGAGGCGGCCGAGGACCCGGACGCCACGCGCGCCGAGATGATCGAGGGCATCCGGAGGACGATCGACCCCTACATCGCCGCCGGCAACGCGCTGATCGACGACATCATCGACCCGCGCGAGACGCGCCCCACGGTGATCCGCGCGCTCGAGATGGCGGAGACGAAGCGCGTCCAGCGGCCCTGGAGAAAGCATGGAGTGATGCCGGTATGAGAACGCCCTCGCCCGCCGCGGGGATCGCCTTCCTGGCCCTGCCGATCGCTCTCTCGGGAACCGCAATCGCCACGGGGTGCTCCAGGGCGGCTGACGCGTGACCGAGGGCCCCTGCATCGTCACCTGCTCGATCTCGGGCGCCGTCGCCAACAGGGAACAGTGCCCGGCGATCCCGTACACGCCCGAGGAGTACGCGGCCGAGGCGAAGCGGGCGGTCGACGAGGGCGCGTCGATGATCCACATCCACGCGCGCACGCCGGACGGCGTGCCGAGCTACGAGGTGGAGGACTTCCGCGCCATCACCGAGGCGATCCGGGGAGCGGTGGACGACGTGATCGTCAACTACTCCACCGGCGCCATCGGCATCCCGATCCAGAAGCGGATCGACTACCTGCGCGAGCTGCGGCCGGACGTGGCGGCGCTCAACATGGGCTCGATGAACTACGCGAAGTACTCCTCCAAGCGGAAGGACTTCGTCTTCAAGACGGTCTTCGAGAACTCGTTCGACACGATCGTCGAGTTCGTGACCGCGATGAACGAGCTCGAGATCCGGCCCGAGCACGAGTGCTTCGACTCCGGCCACGTGGCCAACCTCGATCCGCTGATCGACATGGGCCTCCTGTCCGAGCCGCTGCAGGTCTCCTGCGTGATGGGCGTGACCGGCGGGATCCGCCCGACCGCCAGGAACCTCGCGCACATGTCCGAGCAGCTGCCCGACGGGGTTCGAAGCAACTGGGGCGTGATCGGCATCAGCCGCGGCCAGTGGGCGCTGATCTCGGCCGCGGCCTCGCTCGGCGGGAACGTGCGGGCGGGCCTCGAGGACAACTTCTACCTGCCGGACGGCGAGATGGCGCGCTCGAACGGCGACCTGATCGCCAAGGCGCGCGAGATCGTGGAGAACGCGGGCCGGCGGGTCGCCACGGTGCAGGAGGCGCGCGAGCTGCTCGGCGTATGACCGCGCTCTCGGGCATTCGGGTCCTCGATCTCTCTCGGCTGCTGCCCGGGGGGTTCTGCTCGCTCCTGCTTGCGGACTTCGGCGCCGAGGTGCTCAAGGTCGAGGACACCGGTATGGGGGATTACATCCGCTGGTCGCCTCCGTTCCACGAGGGAGCGGACGAGTCGGCGCGCTCGGCACTGTTCCTCGCCCTGAACCGCGGCAAGCGATCGATCCGGCTCGACCTGAAGACGGAGGGCGGACGGGAGGTGCTCCTGCGGCTAGTGCGCGAGCACGACGTCGTGCTCGAGTCCTTCCGGCCGGGTGTGATGGAGCGGCTCGGCGTCGGGTACGAGCGGCTGCGGGAGGAGAATCCGCGGCTCGTGTACTGCGCGATCACCGGCTACGGTCAGGACGGCCCGTACACCGGCCGCTCGGGGCACGACATGAACTACCTCGGCCTGAACGGGCTCCTCGGCCTGTCGGGCGACGCCGGCGGCCCGCCCGTTCAGAGCGCCGGCCAGATCGCGGATGTCGGCGGGGGTGCGCTGATGGCCGCGTTCGGGATCCTGGCCGCGCTGCGCGAGCGCGACAGCTCCGGGGAGGGCCAGCTCGTGGACGTGTCGATGTTCGACGGCTCGCTCTCGTGGCTCGCGCTGGTGGCGGCCAGGTACCTGGCCGACGGCACGCCGCCGGGACGCGGCGACCTCGAGCTGGCCGGGAGCCTCGTCTGCTACCGCCCGTATGCGTGCCGGGACGGCTGGGTCACGCTCGGAGCGCTCGAGCCGAAGTTCTGGCAGGCGTGGTGCCGCGGGGTCGGTCGCGAGGACCTCGTGGAGAAGCAGTTCGAGCGGCCGGGCTCGGACGCGCACGCGGAGGTCGAGCGCATCTTCCTCGAGCGCACGCGCCACGAGTGGCAGGCGTTCGCGTCCGAGCACGACTGCTGCCTCGAGCCGGTGCTGGGCCTCGACGAGACGCTCGACTCCGAGCTCGTCCGGGCGCGCGAGATGGTCGTGGGCGTGGAGCAGCCGGGCGCCGAGTCGGAGGTCAGGCTGCTCGGCGTCCCGGTGAAGCTGTCGCGCACGCCGGGTGCGCCGGCGGGCCCGGGCCCGGCGCTCGGCCAGCACACCGAGGACGTGCTCGCGTCGGTCGGCTACTCGGCCGAGGAGATCGCCGCGCTGCTCGAGTCGGGTGAGGCCGCGGGGCCCGCGAAGGGCTCGCAGGGCTCGTTTCTGGCTTAGTTCGCGGCGGCGAAGCTGTGCATTTGTGCCGCGAGGGGTGAGACGTGCGCAAGCATCGGGTTAACCCGCCGTTTCCGCCCACGCGGTGCGACCTCTCTTCGGAATCGGCTTCCTCGTCAGTGTCCTGCTCGCGCTGATAGCGGGGCCCGTGGGCGTGGCCATGGCGGCGGATCCGAGCCGGGAGTTGATCGTCCGTTTCGACGACGACGCCACCGCGGCCGGCCGCCTCGACGCGCGTGAGGACGCGCGCACCGACTTCGAACATGCGCTGCCCTTGCAGGGGATGCAGCTCGTGTCGGTCGATTCGGGGCAGTCGGTCGCGGTGGCGGAGCATGCGCTCGAGAGCGACCCGGACGTGCTCTACGCCGAGCCGAACGCGATCCGGCACGCCTCGGTCGTTCCGAACGACCCGTACTTCTCACAGCTGTGGGCGATGCTGAACACGGGTCAGTCCATCCGCGGCGTGGCGGGCACGCCCGACGCGGACTCGGACGTGGCGGAGGCGTGGGACGCGCACATCACCGGCGGCACGATCGTGGCCGTGCTCGACACCGGTGTCGACTCGACCCACCCGGACCTGACGGCCAACCTGCTGCCGGGCCACGACTACGTTGACGGCGACGACAACCCGATGGACGAGAACGGCCACGGCACGCACGTGGCGGGGACGATCGGGGCGGACCGGGGGAACGGGATCGGCGTGGCGGGCGTGGGCTCGGGCGCCGTGAAGATCCTCCCGGTGCGCGTGCTCGACGCGAACGGGTCGGGCAGCGTGAGCACCCTGATCCAGGCGTACGCGTACGCCTTCCAGCACGGGGCGAAGGTCGTCAATCTGAGCCTCGGCTCCTCGACCGCCCTGCAGGCCGAGCGCGACGCGATCGCGGCGTATCAGACGATGCTGTTCGTGTCGGCGGCCGGGAACGGCGGGGCGGACGGCGTGGGCGACGACAACGACGCGAGCCCAACCTTCCCGTGCGCCTACGTCCTGCCGAACGTCCTGTGCGTCGCGGCCGGCGACAACCGCGATCAGCTCGCGCCGTTCTCGAACTACGGCGCGACGTCGGTGGACCTGGCGGCTCCGGGGGTGAGTATCGCCAGCACCTGGGTCGGCGGCGGCTACAGCTGGGCGAGCGGAACCTCGATGGCCACTCCGCACGTGTCCGGGGCGGCCGGTCTCCTGTGGTCGGCCGCGCCGAGCTCGCTGCCCTCGGACATCAGCTCGGCGATCATGGCCGGGGTCGACGCGTCGCCCGCGTTCGCGGGGAAGACGGTCAGCGGCGGCCGGCTGAACGTGCTGCGCTCGCTCCGGCTGGTGGCGGACGTGGGCGTGGGCGAGCCCGCGCCGGCCCCGGCTCCGGGCGGCGGCTCGGGCGGCAGCGGCTCCGGCTCCGGCGGGGACGGCAGCGGCAGCGGCTCGAGCGGGACCGGCGGCGCGGGGGTGAACGACGCGGTCCCGCCCCGGCTGTCGGTGCGCGCCCGCCGCGCTCGGTCGGTCGCTCGGCTGCTCCGCAACGGCCTGGCCGCGCGCGTGCGGTGCTCCGAGCGCTGCACCGTCCGGCTCGTGCTGCGCAGGCGCGGCCGCACGCTCACCGCACCGGTCCGCGTTCACCTGGAGCCCGGCGTCTCGAGGCGCGTACGGCTGCGGCTCAGCCGAGCCGGGGCCCGCCTGCTCCGCCGCCACCGGTCGTCGACGCTTGCGCTGATCGCGCGCGCGACCGACACGGCCGGCAACCGCCGCACGCTGAGCCTGGGGATGCGAACGCGCCGCTAGTAGGTGATGACGGTCCGGATGCCGTCCTGGCGCTCCATCGCCTCGAACGCGTCGTTCACCTCGTCGAGCGAGATGCGGCGGGTCACGAGCGAGTCGAGGTCGAGGTCGCCCGACATGTAGGTGTCCACGAGCTCGGGAACGCGGTCGCGGCCCTTCGCGCCGCCGAACGACGCGCCGGCGATCCGGCGGCCGGTGATGAGGTAGCGGGGCACCACCTCGAGCACCTCGCCCTTGCCCGCCACGCCGGCGATCGTGCAGAGGCCCCAGCCCATGCGAGCGGACTCCACGGCCTGGCGCATCACACCGACGTTGCCGGTGGCCTCGAACGTGTAGTCGGCGCCAAAGCCGTCGGTCATCTCGAGGATCCTGTCCACGGTGTCGGGGCCGCCCACCAGCGTCTCGGTGGCGCCCTGCCGGCGGGCGTGCTCGAGCCGCTCCTCGGAGAGGTCCACCGCGACGATGCGTTCGGCGCCGGCGAGCCGCGCACCCGCCACCGCGCCGAGCCCCACGAGGCCGGCCCCGAACACGACGCACGTGGAACCGGCCTCGACCTTCGCGATGTAGAGCGCGGCGCCGAGGCCGGTGGTGGCGCCGCAGGCGAGCGTGCAGATCACGTCGAGCGGCGCCTCGGGGTTCACCTTGGCGAGCGCGATCTCGGGCATGACGGTCGCCTCCGCGAACGTGCTCGTGCCCATGAAGTGCCGCAGCTCGTCGCCCTTCCGGTGGAGGCGCGTGGTGCCGTCGGGCAGGTAGCCCTTGTTCTGCTGGTCGCGGATGGCGAGGCAGAGGTTGGTGCGGTCCGATTGGCAGTGGATGCACTCGCGGCACTGCGGCGAGAAGAGCGTGACCACGTGGTCGCCGGGGGCGACGCTCGTCACGCCCTCGCCGATCTCCTCGACGACGCCCGAGCCCTCGTGCCCGAGAACGGTCGGCGCGTACCCGGAGGGATCGGCACCGCTGGCCGTGTAGAGATCGGTGTGACAGACGCCGCACGCGGCGAGCCGCACGAGCACCTCACCCGGCCCGGGCCCCTGAAGCTCGACGTCCTGGACGACGAGCGGGTTGGCGAACTCCTCGAGGACGGCAGCGCGGATCTGCATGGCGGGACCCTAACGCGGGCGGATATCACGCCTGCGACCGGCGGCCGCCACGGTTCGGTTCCAGGAGGGGGAGCCGGGGGTCGCGCGCATCACGGTGTAGTCGGGGTGGCGCACCCAGGTGGGGACGTAGCGGATGCGGCGGGCGCGTGCGTGGTGGCCCGGTCTGACCACGAAGTCGATCAGCGCGATCAGGCCGTCCTGGGAGGCCGCCGGGCAGCAGCCCGCCGTCTGGTTCGAGATCAGGTTGCCCTCGCCGAACACCACCGGCTTTCCGTGGACGCGCCGGATCGGCTGCACGACGTGCACGTGCTGGCCCACGATCGCGTCGATCGCCGGCGAGCGCGTGAGCCGGCGCGCGAGCGCGCGCTGCTGCGAGCTCACCGCCGCGACGAACTCGGTGCCCCAGTGGACGTTGACGATCACGATCCGGGCGCCGCGGCGCCGGGCCCGGCGCGCGTCGCGCAGGATCGGTCCCGGCGACGCCCAGTTCACGCTCCACGGGTGCGGCACCGCCTGGCCGTTCGTGACCGCCGTGTACGAGAGGAACGCCACCCGCACGCCCTTCACGCGCAGCATCGTGATCCTTCGGCGTGCGCGGGCCGAGCGAGAGGTGCCGGTGGCCTTCACGCCCGCCCGGCGCAGCGCTCGGAGGGTCGAGTCGATCCCGTACTGGCCCGCGTCGAGCGAGTGGTTCGAAGCCGTGCTGCACGCGTCCCAGCCCACTCGCCTCACGGCGCGGGCGAGGTCCGGCGGGGTGTGGAACACGGGGTAGCCCTGCACCGGCCCCGGCACGAGCGGCGTCTCCATGTGGCACAGCGCGACATCGGCGCCCGCGATCACGCGCCGAACGGGCGCGAACAGCGGCGCGAAGCGGTAGCGGCGCCCGCCCCCGAGTGCCAGCGCGCGCCGGGCGATCGGCGCGTGGATCAGCAGGTCACCCGATGCGGCGACCGTCAGCCGGACCGGCCGGCCGGAGGGCTCGACGACGCCAGTGGACGTGGCGCCCGGCGCGGCCACGCCGAGCAGCGCGGCCAGCGTGGCGAGCAGCTCGATCACCAGACCACATCATGCTCCTCCATCACCCCGTGGCCCTCGGCCAGCACGAGACCGCCCGGGAGCGTGCCGCTGAACTCGCCAAAAGGCTGCCGGTAGCGGTTGCGCATCACGATGAGGTTGCGGTTCGACTCCCGCACCGACCACTCCCGGAAGTCGAGGTCGCCGACCCGGGAGAGGTCGTCCGCGAAGTGCTGCGGCGGGACCTCCTGCGCGAAGCCGTCGATCCACACGGTGCGCTCGCTGTTCACGAGCCTGTCGTGGACCCCGTCCACGAGGTTCCAGGCCACCGCTCGCCCGTCGACGGCTCGGCCGATCCCCGCGGACCACTTCCAGGTGGTGTGCCGCTCGTGGTAGCCGGCCGAGTGGTCGACGAAGCCGTCGTCGCCGTCCAGCTCGAAGGTCTGGCCCGCGGCCGTCACGGTGCCGCGCACGTGCACGGGCGCGAGCTTCATCGTCCACACGTACGAGCGGCCGTTGGGCGACACCACCTCCACGCCGAGCGGCTGTGAGAGCTCCAGGTCGAGCACGCCGCGAACCCGGACGCGCCGCGCCTCGACGGCAACGCCGCGCCTCCCCTCGAACAGCGAGCCGTCCGGCAGCGCGACGGCCCACCACCGCTGCCGGATGCCGGCGACGCGAGCGTCCCCCACGCACAGCATCAGGTCGGGCCGGAACACGCCCACGTAGTGCCAGCGCTTCAGCGGTCTGCCCCGATGCAGCGCGGGCATCGGCCGGGGAGGGAGCGGGAGGCCGAGGTCCCGCACCGCTCCGCGCACGGGGAGGTCACGCATGACGTGCCAGTACACTCCAGATTGACTGGTCAGTCAATCGTTCGGGAGGAGCGATGAGGGCAGCCGCGGTTCAGCTGCAAGCCACGAAGGAGACGGATCGGAACCTCGCCTCGGCCGAGCGGCTCACGCGTGCGGCCGCTGCCGAGGGCGCCGAGCTGGTCGTGCTGCCGGAGCGGCTCGACATCCGCGGGGCCTCCTCCGACTACCTCTCCGGCGCCGAGCCGCTCGACGGCCGCCCCGTCACGTGGGCGCGCGAGCTGGCGCGCGACCTCGGGATCGACTTCGTCGCCGGCTCGGTCGCCGAGCGCCGCGACGGCCACGAGCGCGTCTCGAACACCTCCGTCCACGTGGGCCCCGACGGCGAGATCCGCGCGGTCTACCGGAAGATCCACATGTTCGACGTGGAGGTCGGCGGGGTGGAGTACCGCGAGTCCGAGAGCTCCGAGCCGGCGGCCGAGATAGTGATGTCCGAGACCGCGAACGAAGTCCCGCTCGGTCTGACCATCTGCTACGACCTTCGCTTCCCCGAGCTGTACCGGATCCTCGCGCTCCGCGGCGCTCGCATCGTGACGGTGCCGGCCAACTTCACGCGGATAACGGGCGAGGCGCACTGGGAGGTGCTCCTGCGCGCCCGCGCCATCGAGAACCAGGTGTTCGTGATCGCACCCGGCCAGGGCCACCGCGACGGTCCCGAGGGAGACAGCTACGGCAACTCGATGATCGTCGACCCGTGGGGAGAGGTGCTCGCCCGCGCGCCCGCCGACGGCGAGCACTTCGTCGCGGCCGACCTCGACCTCGCCCGCCAGGACGAGATCCGGGAGAAGCTCCCGAGCCTCGCCAATCGAGTGGAGTCGGCGTACCGCTGGCCAGAGAAGGTGACCGCCTAGTGGCCGCGGCAGCGAAGAACGCGCCCGACAAGCGCCGCATGATCCTCGACGCGGCGGTGCGCGTGTTCGCGCGCCAGGGCTTCCACCACTGCCGCGTGTCCGACGTCGCTGACGAGGCCGGCGTGGCCTACGGGCTCGTGTACCACTACTTCGACTCCAAGGAGGAGATCCTCAACACGCTCTTCCTCGAGCGGTGGGGGATCATGCTCGACGCGATCGGCGAGATCGACGCCCGCGACCTGCCGTCGCGCGACAAGCTCCGCTCGGTAGCCGGCTTCATCATCGACTCGTACCGGCACGACCCCGACCTGATGAAGGTGATCATCGTCGAGGTCACCCGCGCCGCGAACTCGTTCGGCGCCGTCCACCTCGAGGAGATCCGCAAGGCGTACGAGGGCATCGCGGCCATCGTCGAGGCGGCGCGCGAGGAGGGCACCTTCAAGTCCGGCATCCCGTCGGAGTTCGGCGCCATGTGCTTCTACGGCGCCATCGAGCAGCTGCTCACCGGCTGGATCTTCGAGCTGCTCCCGCGCACCGACGAGGAGTACGAGCTGGCGAAGGACCTGGTGGTCGAGGCCATCTGCGGCGGCCTCGAGAATGGCGTGACCGGTCGCCCGGCCGCGTCTGGTTGAATCAGGCGCCTATGGACAACGACATCGTCAAGCGCCTCATGTGGGGCGGCCTTCTGGCCGGCGTGGGCGCCCTCGCCACGATCGTCTCGACCCGCATCGCCACCGCGATCTGGATCCGGGTGTTCGGGGAGGACCCGCCGGTCGACTGATGGCCGACGAGCAGCCCACCACCGAGTTCGAGCCCGCCGTGGAGAGCGGATCCCAGTCGCCGCTCGGCGTGGGCTCTGAGGAGGACGCGTTCGCCGAGCGCCCCGAGGCGTTCGTGGGCGCGGCGTTCGCCGGCGGGCTCGCGCTCGCCCTGATCCTGAGGAGACTCACCCGATGACAACGAACGGAATGCCGCCGCCCGACGGGGCCGACAAGTCGCTCGGCGAGATCGTCGCCGACGTCTCCGAGAAGGCCTCGCAACTCGTCCGCGAGGAGATCGAGCTCGCCAAGGCCGAGGTCACGGACAAGGTCTCGAAGCTCACGCGCGGCGCCGTCGTGGCCGCCGCGGCGGGAGTCTTCCTCGTCTTCGGCATCACCATGTTCTTCCACGGGATGGCCTTGTTCCTGGACGACGTCTTCAACTGGGAGGACAACGTCTGGGCCGGCTACGCCGTCGTGACGCTGGCGCTCTTCCTGTGCGCGATCCTGGCGGGGCTGTTCGCCTACCGGCTGTTCAAGAAGGGGTCGCCGCCCACGCCGGACCTGGCGATCGAGGAGGCGAAGCGCACCCGCGCCGAGCTCGAGGCGCAGAAGATCGACCGCGACCAGGTGCAGAGGACGCTCCAGCGGGGCGAGGAGGTGAGGTCGTAGTGGCACGTGCACGCTCGCCGGAGATGATCCGCGCGGAGATCGAGGAGACGCGCCGGGAGCTCGCCTTCTCGGTGAACGACCTCCGGTCCAAGGTGACAGAGCTGACCAACTGGCGCGGCCAGCTCGTCCGGAACCGCAGGACGGCGCTGATCGGCGCAGCCGTGGCCGGGTTCGTCATCGGCGGCGGAGTGGCCGCCACGGTGAGCCTCATCACCGGCCGCAGGTAGATAATCTCCGCCGCGCTTAATCGGAAGTCAACAGAAGGGGACCCATGAAACTGATCGGTGCCGGCCAGCCGCGGACGGCGACGACCACCCAGATGATCGCGCTCGAGACGCTCGGGCTGCCCTGCTACCACATGCGCGACATGATGATGGACCTCGAGGGGAGCGTCCCGCAGTGGCGCAAGGCATTCGAGGGCGACGGCGACTGGGATGAGATCTTCGCCGGCAAGGAGTCCACGGTCGACTGGCCTGCCGCGTGGCACTACCGCGAGCTGATGGACGTCTACCCGGACGCCAAGGTCCTGCTGAGCGTCCGCGACGCCGACTCGTGGGTGAAGAGCATGGAGAACACGATCACCCAGGTCTTCTTCCGCGACACCCTCATGCACCACCTCGTGAGGGCGCAGTACAACATCGACCCGAACTACGCCGCGTGGATCGACCTTCTGACCGAGATGAACTTCGGCGACGAGCGCGGTGCCTGGAGCGGCACGAACGGCGAGCCGGACAAGATGGCCGCGGCGTACGAGCGCTGGAACCAGGAGGTCAAGGACACCGTTCCGGCGGACCGCCTGCTCGTCTGGAACCCGAAGGAGGGCTGGGAGCCGCTGTGCGAGTTCCTCGAGGTCGACGTCCCGGAGACACCGCTCCCGCACGTGAACGACACGGAGAACTTCCAGAAGAACCTGATCATGGGCCCCGCGATCGCCGCGATCAACGCGTGGTGGGAGCAGAACTCTCCGCCTGAGGATCCGGCGACGCAACGTCCTGCCCAGGCATCGGCGTAGGAGGCGGCTCCACCTCGGCGCTGCCGAAGCGCCGCCGGTGCACCACCGCCGCGACCGCGCCCGCGGGTATCGGCAGCCAGAAGGAGACGAGGCGGTAGGCGAGCGTCGCCACCACGGCGGCGCCTCCGCCCACCCCCGCCAGCGCAAGCGTTCCCGTGAGGCCCGCCTCGACGAGCCCTAGTCCACCGGGCGTGAGCGGGAGCGTGCCCAAGAGCTGCGCGGCGCAGAACGCGAGCAGCACGAGTGAGACGTGCGGTCGCGCGCCGACCGCGTAGACCGCGGCCACGAGCGTGAGGTAGTCGAGCAGCCAGCGGCCCGACGCGAGGATCAGCGCCTCCCACCACTCCTTGCCGAGCACGCGCACGACGATGTCCCGCTCGCGCAGCAGGCGCTCCGGCAGGCCGGTGAGCGGCGTGTCCCCCTTCCGGATCCGGTTGCGGATTGCCTGCGCGGCCCGGCCGGCGACGGTCAGCGGCTGGTCCCACAGGATGCACGCGGCGCCGAGCGCGATCATCAGCACGAACAGCACGGCGCCCGCCAGGGCCGCGCGCGTGAGGTGGGGGTCGACCGCCACTCCGCCGAGCACGGCCGGCAGAGCGAGGAGTGGGAGGGCGAGCAGCGTGGCGAACAGGAGCAGCGACGACGCGGTCATGCCGGATGCGGCTGCCGCTGCCGGCACGCCTCCGCGCACGAGCATCGCGTACTGGACCGCGCCCGAGGCGGCCACGCCGCCGGGCACGACGCGCCCGAACGCGTTCGACGCCAGCTGCGAGGTGATCACCGGGCCCCACCGCTCGGCGCGCACGGCCAGGTGCTGGACGCTCCACATGCAGGCGAAGCTCCCGATCTGAAGCAGGACCATCGCGGGGAACCAGAGCGGCGAGATCTCGTCGAGCTCGTCGAACGCGCCGAACACCTCGAGCAGCGCGGGGGCGAGCAGGTACAGGGACAGCCCGGTCACCGCGAGGAGCAGCCCGCGGCGTGTGATTGCACCGGCCGACATCGCCCCGGAGGCTACGCGGGTGCGGGGTCGCCCGACGGGGGCGGCGGCTCGTGCGGCCTCATCGAGAACGTCCGCAGGTCCACGTACTCGCGCAGCAGGATCTGAATCGACGCCGCGATCGGGATGGCGGCGATCGCGCCCACCACGCCAAGCAGCGTGCCGCCGCACAGCACCGCGAAGATCGTGATCAGCGGCTGTACGTTCACCGTGCGCTTCTGGATCTGCGGCTGGATCAGGTTGTTCTCGATCTGCTGATAGGCGATCGCCCACACCGTCCAGATGATCGTGTCGGTCGGGAAGTCGGCGAAGACGGTGACCACCCCGATCAGCACCGCGGCGATGGTGGCGCCGACCAGCGGGATGAGCGACGCGAAGCCGGCCATGACCGCCAGGGGGCCCGCGAAGGGCACGCCCAGGATCGCGAGCACGACGAACGTCGCCGTCCCGGCGATGAAGGCGATCGCCAGCGCGCCCGCCACGTAGCCGCTCACCGCCGAGCCGATGTTGTCGAGCGAGCGCCGCAGCCGCTCGCGCTGTTCCGGTGGGCGCGAGCGGATGATCTGGTCGGTCCATTGCCGGCCGCTGCCCAAGAGGAAGGCCGTCATCACCAGGATCGTGAGCAGCGCGAACAGCGAGTTCACGATCCCCAGCCCGATGTCGCGCAGGGTCCCGGCCGCGCCGCCGAGGCGGCTCGGCAGCTTGCCGGCCTCCTTCTGCAGCTTGTCGGTGATGTCGTAGTCCTCGTTCAGCTTGCGCAGTGTCCTGTTCTTATGGACGTAGTTCGTGACGTCGTCCGCGTACCGCGGGACGTGATCGGCGAAGGTGTTCGCCTCGCTGATCAGCGGCGGGACGATCAGCGAGATCAGCAGGATGGGGACGAGCAGCAGGCCCAGGTAGGTGATCGCGATGGCGAAGCCTCGCCGCATGCTCCTGCTGAGGTAGTTGACCGGCGGCGAGAGCGCCGTGGCCAGGAAGATCGCTGCCAGCAGCCAGCCGATCGGCTTGCGGAGCACCCACAGGAGGTACAGCGTGACCACCACGCAGACCACGGTGAGCACGATGCGGACGATGTCCCGCACGCTGAGCATCAGGGCCGTATTCGCCCCGTCCGGCGCGGCTCCTGTTGCGGCTAGGTCACGAAGCCGCTGGGCACGGCGCCGGTGCCGAGCAGCCCTGGCCCCGTGTGGGCCGACAGGACCGGGCCGATCTCGCTCACGATCGTGGGCCCGTGCCCGTAGATCTCGGTGCAGCGCTCCACGAGCCGCGCGCACTGGTCCGGTGCGTTGATGTGCTGAGCGGACCACGCGTCGGCGCCCGACTCCGCGCACCCGCGCGCGTACTCCACGAGCCGCTCGAACGCGCGGGAGGACGTGCGCACGCGCTCGACCGGGGTCATCTCGTTCTCGACGGTGAGGATCGGCTTCACCTTCAGCGTGGACCCGATCCACGCGCTCGCGGCGCCGATGCGCCCGCCGCGCCTGAGGAACTCGAGCGTGTCTATGGCGAACCAGAGCCGCAGCTCGCGGCGGGCGGCGGCCACGTGGTCGGCCACCTCCTTCGCGCTGCCGCCATCCTGCGCCCCCTTCGCCGCGGCGAGCACCATGAAGCCGAGGCCGCCGGCCGCGGTCGTGGAGTCCACCACCTCGATCCGCTCGCCGCCCCTCCCGTCGCGCGTGAGCGCCTCCTTGGCCTGGCGCGCGGCCTCCGGCGTGCCCGACAGCCCGCCGGAGATGTGGACGGAGACGACCTCGCCGCCGTCCGCCAGCAGCGGCTCGAACACCTCGGTGAAGTCACCGACTGAGGGCTGCGAGGTGGTCGGGAGCTTCTCGGCCGTGCGCAGCTCCTCGAAGAACGCCGGATAGTCGGTGATGTCGATCTCGGGGACCGTGCGGTCGCCCCCGAACACCACGTACAGCGGGACGACGGCGATGCGGTTCCGCTCGACGAGAGCCGGCGGCAGGTAGGAGGTGCTGTCGGTCACCACCGAGACGGGAGACATGCGCGCGCGGCAGCCTATAGGCGCAAGCGCCGGGCCGTGCCCGGTGCGCAGCCATGTCTATCTCTTACACTCGGCGGCCTTGCCACACGTCCTCGTCACCGGCGCGACCGGCTTCATCGGATCGCACGTGGCCCGGCTCCTGGCCGAGCGCGGCGACGACGTGACGCTCGGGGTGCAGGACCGCTCGCCGGACGCGGCGATCGCCGGCCTCGACTGCCGCCGCGTGAAGCTCGAGGTGCGCGACCGGCGATCGGTCAGGCGGGCGATGCGCGGTGTGTCGCGGGTGTTCCACTGCGCGGGCGTCACGTCCGTGCGGCCGGAGGACGCCGAGCTCCTCTTCGACGTGAACGTGAACGGCACGCGGATCGTGATGGAGGAGTGCCTGCGCGCGGGCGTCGAGCGGGTGGTGTACACGTCGAGCGCCGCGGCCGTCGGGCCGGCGACGTCGGGCAAGGCCGCCACCGAGACGCAGCCGTTCAGCGCGGCGCGGCTCGGCATCCCGTACGTGGACTCGGTCCACGAGGCGGAGGAGGAGGCGATGCGGCTGGCGGCCGAGGGCCTGCCGGTGGTGTGCGTGAATCCGTCGATGTGCCTGGGGGCGGGCGATCACCTGCTGTCGTCCACCCGGCTCGTGCGCAGCTTCCTGCTCGGGCGCGTCCCCGTGTACACGGACGGGGCCGTCGGGATCGTGGACGTGCGGGACGTCGCCGACGGCCACCTGCTCGCCGAGCTGGGCGGGAAGGTGGGCGAGCGCTACCTGCTCTCGGGCCGCAACTTCACCTTCGAGCGCCTGTTCGCTGATCTCGGCCGCATGTCGGGCGTGCCGACGCCGGTGCGCATCCCACCTCGGCCCGCCGCCGCCGCGGCGGCCGTGCTCCGCCTGCGCGGCCGCTCGTGGCCGCTGACTCCGGCGGAGGTCCGCGCCGCCGGGCAACGCTGGACGTACCGGTCCACCAAGGCGCAGCGCGCACTCGGCTGGAAGGCGCGCCCGCACGAGGAGACGCTCGAGGCGACGGTGGCGTGGCATCTCGAGCGAGAGCACGAGCGGATCACCCGCACGCGGCGCTCGCAGGGCGTGCAGTACCGGGTGGCGGGCGCGGCGCTGGGCGTCGCGGATGGGATGCTGGGATTGGCGCGCCGAACCGTCCGGCTCCCATAGGAGCGGGCGCCTGCCGCCTCCGGGCCGTGGAGGCGGCGGCAGCTCCGTGGGTTCCCCGCGAGTCGCCAGCCTGAGGCTTAATCGAACCTCTCATGGGTTCGGCGATCCGTCAAATACCCTGAGTCTGGTGACGACGCTGTACCGCTGCAGAGCGCCGACGGACCTGGTCTGCCGCTGCGGCAAGGTGGCCCGCCGGATGCGGGCCATGGGACTCGACTTCGACGAGGTCCGCGTACCGTTCCTGAAGCGCGACCGGCCCGAGGTCGATGAGTTGACCGGCCAGAGATGGGTACCGGTCCTCGTGCACGGAGACGATGTGATTCACGACTCGCACCGGATACTGGAGTACCTCGAATGGCTCGATCGACGAGACGACTAGGCGGAGGAAACCGCGCCTACCAGGGCGGCCGGATCCGAAGCGGCGTGCGCGGCGCCCGCCGCGTGTGGCCGTACGTGCTGATGGCCTGGGAGCGCTGGCAGAGCCTCACCCCTGAGGAGAAGGAGCGCTACAAGAAGCAGGCGCGCGGCTACGCGGTCAGGGGCAAGGAGCTGCTGGACGCCCAGCGCACGCGCAAGCCGCGGGGCTAACCGCCCGGAAGCCGGCGGAAAACCGCACCTGAAGACACCGGCTCGCCGCATTTTTCCGGCGGCCCTGTAGCGGGATGCTGGGCTCATGTACGAGACGCCCAACATCCAAGCCCTCCAGAGCCAGGTGTCCTACATCGAGACGAGCATTCGCCCCGGTCTGACGATCGCCCAGTACCGCCGGAACCGGCCGCGTCGTCAGTCCCGCTGGGAGCGGCTGAAGAGCCTCGCCGGCGGCGCGCAGCCCGCGACCGCCTAGGTCGCCGGCGACCGCCTAGTTCAGGCGGTTCTCGAGCCCGATCGGGCGCTGCTGGACCGGCTGCTCCGGCTCCTCCGCCGGCTCCTCGCCCAGGTCGGGCTGCTCTACGCCCAGGAGCTCTGCCAGCTCGCCGGACTCGAACATCTCGAGCACGATGTCCGAGCCGCCCACCAGCTCGCCGTCCACGAACAGCTGCGGGATGGTCGGCCAGCCGGACACGCCCGACAGCTCCTCGCGGATCCGCGGGTCGGGCAGGATGTCGAGCGCCGCGTACTTCACGCCCAGCGCGTTCAGCGCCCCGGACGCGCGCATCGAGAAGCCGCACGCAGGCTGCTGCGGGGTGCCCTTCATGAAGAGCATCACGCGGTTCTCCTTGATGGCGTTCTCGATGAAGCCCTTGATCTCGTCGTTCGTCATCGTCCGTCTCCGGCTCGTGTCGGGGTTTCCGTCTTGATTGAGAGCGCGTGGATAGCGCCGCCGACCTCGTCGCCGAACACGTCGTAGATCAGCTTGTGCTGCTGGATGCGGGTGAGGCCCTCGAAGCGCTCGGACACGATCTCCGCTCGGAAATGGTCGCCGCCGCCGGTTGTGTCGATGACGTTCACATCGGACCCCGGAAGTGCCTCTTCTATGCGCGTTCTCAGCTCGTCTGCGCTTGGCATGCTGCCCTTGAGGGTACCTACGGCACCGCCGATACAATTGGCGACAGCAGATGGTCACGCTCACCGACATCGCCGCACAGAAGGTGCAGGAGTTCATGGCAGGCCAGGCCGCCGAGGGCGACGTGGGCCTCCGCGTCGGCGTCAAGGGCGGCGGTTGCTCCGGCTTCCAGTACGCGCTCGCGCTCGACGAGAAGCGCGACGACGATCACGTTTTCGAGGCGTCCGGCATCCGGGTGCTCGTGGATCCGGCGAGCATGCAGTACGTCGACGGCTCGACCGTCGACTTCACCGAGACCTTCATGGGCTCCGGGTTCGAGGTCTCGAACCCCAACGTCGTGGCCTCGTGCGGCTGCGGCTCCTCCTTCCGCGTGGCGGAGGAAGAGCCGAGCTGCGGCGCGACCGTCTGACGCCCGCCGCGACCTCGACCGGCCGACGCTACGTCCCCGGCCGATTGTCGAGTGAGCTCCAGAGGTAGAGGCAGGCCAGCGTCCGGTACGGGCGCCAGGGCTTCGCGATCTTCTCCATCCGCTTCGCGTCCGGGATCTTGCGC
>DASUYU010000148.1:0-7132 GCA_036377235.1 Thermoleophilaceae bacterium | reverse complement strand
AGCGTCGCGGCAATCAGCGTTCCCCCGCCCAGTGGGCTCACGACGCGCAGCCCGCCCTCCACGGCCGCCGCGCGGTCGTGGAGACCGACCAGGCCGGAGTTGCCGTCGGTGGACGCCCCGCCGACGCCGTCGTCGCGGACGGCGATGCTGAGCACCTCACCGTCGATCGCGACCCGGATCTCCGCCTCCGTGGCACCGGAGTGCTTCATCGTGTTGGTCAGCGCCTCCGCGACTATGAAGTACGCGGTCGCCTCCAGCGCGGCGGGCAGCCGCGCCGCCGTCACGTCGACGGCCACGGGGAGGTGCACTCGCCCGACGAGCGCGTCGATCGCGTCGCGCAGGCCGCCGGTGGCGAGCGCCGACGGCAGGATCCCGTGCGCGAGCTCGCGCAGCTCGGCGCTGGCGGCCTCGGCGTGCGTGAGCGCCTCGTCCACCAGCTCGGTCGCCGGCATCGGCACGTTCTCGAGCTCGCGCAGCGCCAGCTTGAGTGCGAGAACGGTGCTCACGAGACGCTGCTGGGCGCCGTCGTGGAGGTCGCGCTGGATGCGGCGGCGCGCCTCGTCGGCGGCAGCCACCACGCGGGCGCGCGACGCCGTCAACTCCGCGCGGCCCTCCGCATTCGCGATCACGACGCCCACGAGCTCGGTGAAGTTCGCCATTCGCTTCTCCGTGTCGGCCGGCAGGTGGTGCTTCCTCGTCGCCGCGACGAGAGCGCCCCAGATTCGCCCCTCCACCACGATCGGGCTGGCGACCGACGACTTGAGGCCGCGCCGGCGCAGGTATGCGACCACCGGCGCGGGCGTCCCGGTACGGTCGTCCAGGCGGATGGACCGGGCCGTGCGGCGCACCGTTCCGATCGTCGAGAGGTCGTCCACCTCGAGCTGCCGGCCGATGCCGAACTCCCGCACCCACTGCCCCGCTCCAGCGAGCACGGTGGCGGTATGGCCGGGCTCGAACCGGATCAGGGCGGCGTCTTCGGCGCCGAGGAGCGGCCCGATCTCGTTCGCGACCGCGGTGAAGATCTCGGACGGTGGCGCGCTCTGCGCAACCGCCGTCGCCAGCCGGCGCAGCGCGGCCTGCTCGTCGTCGAGGATCCGCAGCCGCTCCCGCGGGGGGCGGCCCGACGAGGCCGTGAGCTCGCGCACGACGAAGGCCTCGTCGGGCCCGAGGGGATCGGCGAGCGCTCGCTCACCGGTTGGAAGGACGAAGTCGCCGCCACCCGGAGGAATGACGAGCCGCTCGGCGCCCAGCCACCCTCGCGCATCGTCGGCGATCACACGACCCGTCGGCGTGACGAGAGCGTGCCGCTCGCCTCTGCCCGTGATCCGGTCCTGATGGCGCGCGCGCAGGCCGGCATCGCGCTGCTGGAGCCGGTAGCTGAGATGGCTTTCGACGGCGCGCGCGGTCGTGACCGCGATGGAGAGGCTGTGCGGGTGCACATCCTGCTGCAACCCGGTGAGGTCGATGACCCCGAGCAGGTGCCCGGTGTCGGGATCGTGGACCGGCGCCGCGGAGCAGGTCCATGCCTGGACGACCTCCGCGAAGTGCTCCGCGGCGAAGATCTGCACCGCGTGGTCTGCCGCAAGCGCGGTCCCGATGGCGTTGGTGCCCGCGCCGTCCTCACTCCAGACCGCACCCTCCGTGAAGTTCATGGAGTCGGCGGCGCGTGAGCGAACCCCGGCGTCGCCCTCGAGCATCAAGAGGACGCCCGCGGCGTCGCTCACCACAATGAGGTGGCCGGACTCGCGGGCGAGTCCTCCGAGACAGTCGCGGATCAGCGGCTCGGTCTGGCGGAGCGGATGGTGCTCCCAACGCTCGAGCGCCTCGACGCGGTCGCTCGCCGTGGGGGCCCACCACCCGGCCGCGGGAGCCACTCCGGCGTCGAGCGAGCGCTGCCACGAGTCGGCGACGGGCGTCCGAATGCCGCTCACCGGGCCCCCGCTCAGGAAGTGCTCCCATTCGCGGCGCAGCTGGCGGGCCCGGAGGGCAGGCGCGATGTCCGCGTCGAGCGCGAGCCACTGCCCGAGCGGGAGCTGGGTCCGCGCCAGCTCCGTCACAGCCACATCCTCACCGTGAATCCGGCCGGCGCGTGGAACCATTCGAGCCGCCAGGCGAGCTGGCGAGCCACCCACAGCCCGGCCCCCACTCCTTCACGCGGAACGAGGTAGCCGGCCATCGGATCGTCGAAGCCGTGGCCTCGGTCGATCACCTCGCAGACGAACCGGCCCTCGGCGCGCCCGGCGCGAACCTCCTCGATGCCGCCGCCGTGCCTCATCGCGTTCGCCGCGATCTCGGTGCCCGCGACCAGCATCTCGAGCGCCTTCGTCTCCGGCACGCGCTCGGCCGCGAGCTCACGTGCCAGGCGCTCGCGGAAGCTCTCCCCGTCGGGGCCGGCCGAGAACGACCGCAGATCGGGAAGCGGCTCCGGCTCGCGGGTCAGCTCACGCAGCAGCGCGCTGGGGTCCTCGAAGCGATCGTTCGACTCGCGTTCATGTTCCAGCCGCTTCGAGTGGGTCCGCCACACCGAATCCAGGATCGGGTCGGGCAGGCCGTTCGCGTCGTACGTGCACACGACCCAGACCGGCAGGTGCGCGTACGACACGTTGCACAGCGCCTCGTACCCCGTCCAGTCGTCCCAGGCGTCGTCCGGCGGCCCGGTCCGCATGTCGGCGACCGCCCGCACGGAGGGCACGTCCCGGAGGCGGTCGCGGAACGCCCGGTGGTACGTCGACAGCGCACGCGCCGGATGCGTGTACGTGTATGTCGTGTCGACGAACGTGACCCGGTCCGCGTCGGCCCCGAGCGCTTCCCGCATCCGGCCGAGGCCGGCGCGCGCGTTCGCGACCATCGCGCCCTCCCCGGCCTCGAGGCCCTCCCTCAGGAACCTGACCGCCCGCCTCACGTATTCGTCGTCCGACTGGTATACGAAGGCGTCGTGGTGGAATGGAGTGCCCGAGCTCACTTCCATTGGAGGTAAGCGCCGCGGCGCCGTTTTCAAGCGCCGGTGGCCGGTGGCTCCAGAACGGCCTCGCGGAGCTTCTCGAGCGCCTCCTTCTCGATCTGCCGGATCCGCTCCGCCGTGAGCCCGAGGTCGGCGCCGATCTCGGTCAGCGTCCGCGGCGTCCGGCTCAGTCCGTAGTGGGCGGACAGGACCGTGCGCTCGCGCGTGTCGAGAGTCTCCGCACAGCTCCTTACAGCCTCGATCTCCATCGCGTCCAGCACCCGGTCATACGCGCTCTCCGCGCCCGGGTCGACGACCGTGTCTCCGAAGGTTCCCACCGTGCCGTCCTCGACCCCGAGCGGCTCGTCGAAGCTGCGCGGCGCGCGGTCGGTCGCGAGCAGCCTGTCCACCTGGGGCTGTGCCAGGCCGGTCACCCCGGCCAGCTCCGCGGTCGTTGGCTCTGCCCCGTGGGCCTGCACGTGATTCCGGCGGGCGGCCTTGACGCTCGCGAGCTTGCGCACGCCGTGGTCCGACAGCGCGACCGGCCGCGTCAGGTCGGCAACCAGCTCCTGCATGGCCTTGCGCACCCAGAACGAGGCATACGCCCAGAACGGCGTACCCCTGCGCGGGTCGTAGCGCCGAGCCGCGAACAGCAGTCCGGCGACGCCCTCCTGCACCAGCTCGGTCCACTGAAGCTGCCCGCCTGTGCCGAACCGGGCGGCGACGCCCCGGATGGCCGGCAGGAACAGCTCCACCAGCTCGCGGCACGCCTCCTCGTCTCCGCCCTCGGCGGCGGCGATCAACTCGCGCTCCTGCGTGGGGGAAAGTGTGGAGCTTTGCACCGCGAATCCTCCAGATTAGCTGCGGCTTCTACAGATTGAACCACTCTGCGCGAGAAGCGATCGGCTGATTGCGCTCACAGCTCACGGATGACTCGGACGCACCAATCCTCTGCTCATGACCGCCACTCGCACCACCATCGCCGGCATCGCGATTCCCGACAGCAGGATCGCGCGCGAGACCACGGAGCTCGTGCAGGACGTGTCGACGCCGCTGCTGTTCGACCACTCGCGGCGCGTGTTCCTGTGGGGCTCCCTGCAGGGCGAGAAGCTCGCTCTCGACTACGACCCGGAGCTGCTGTACGTCGGCGCGATGTTCCACGACATCGGGCTCGTGGAGGGCCACCGCTCCGAGCACGAGCGCTTCGAGATCGACGGCGCCAACGCGGCGCGTGCCTTCCTGGAGCGCCACGGGCTGCCCGAGGATCAGGTGATGACCGTGTGGGACTCGATCGCCCTCCATACGACGCCCGAGGTGCCCCGCTACAAGCAGCCGGAGGTGCGGATGGTCACGCTGGGTGTGGAGTACGACGTCCTCGGCCTCCACTTCGACGAGCTCTCCCCGGAGCAGCGCGAGGCGGTTCTCGCCGCCCATCCTCGTACCGGCTTCAAGGAGGGAATCGTCGAGGCCTTCTCGGCCGGCATGCGCGACAAGCCCGAGACCACGTTCGGGACGATGAACACCGACATCCTCGAGGCGACCGTGCCCGGCTACGTAAGGCCCAACTTCTGCGACTACATCCAGGGCTCGCCCTTCGAGAGCTGAGCTCCTCGCGGGGTCGCGAGCGAGTCGCCGTCGCGCTGCCCGAGGCCCGCCGCGACACGCGCCCCCAGCTCGGCGTCGACGTTCGTCCAGTAGCCGATCACGCGCTCCTGTATCTCGGCCGACACGCCGTCGCTCGCATGGGCCACGATGTTCGTGACGAGGTGCTCGCGGTCCGTGTCGTCCATCACGTCGCGGTAGAGCGTCCGGGGCTGGACGAAGTCGTCATCGTCGGCGTGCGGCTCGTATTCGTAGCGCCCCATCTCGCCTGCCTCGACCCACCAGCCGGGCAGCTCCTTCCCGGGGTCCGCCTGCGGCCCGCCGTACGAGTTGGGCGAGTAGACCGGCGCGGAGCCGGGATGGTGGAACGTCATCGCTCCGTCCCTGCTGTAGGAGTGCACGGGGCACTTCGGCGCGTTGATCGGCAGCTGCTCGTAGTTCGCGCCGATGCGGTGCAGATGGGTGTCGTGGTACGAGAAGACGCGGCCCATCAGCATCTTGTCGGGGCTCAGACCGATTCCAGGGACGAGCCGAGCGGGAGCGAAACCGGCCTGGTCGACCTCCGCGAAGTGGTTCTCCGGATTGCGGTCGAGCACCATGCGGCCGATCGTGATCGGCGGGTAGTCCGAATGCGGCCAGACCTTGGTCAGGTCGAACGGGTTGAAGCGATAGGACGCGGCATCCGCGAAGGGCATGATCTGCATCTCGAGCCGCCACTCCGCGGCATTCCCGGCGGCGATCGCGTCCCACAGGTCGCGACGGAGGAAGTCGGGGTCCTCCGACACCATCGCGTCGGCTTCCGCGAGCGTGAAGTTCTCGATGCCCTGGACGGTCTTGAAGTGGTACTTGACCCAGAACCGCTCCCCCGCCGCGTTCATCCAGGAGTAGGTGTGGCTGCTGTAGCCGTTCATGTGGCGGTAGCTCCGCGGCGTGCCGCGGTCGGACATGAGGATCGTCACCTGGTGCGCGGTCTCGGGCGACAGCGTCCAGAAGTCCCACTGCGCGTCGTTGGACCTCAGGCCGGTGTCGGGCATCCGCTTCTGAGAGCGGATGAAGTCCTCGAACTTGATCGCGTCGCGCACGAAGAACGTCGGCGTGTTGTTGCCGACCATGTCGTAGTTGCCCTCGTCCGTGTAGAACTTGAGAGCGAAGCCGCGCGGGTCGCGGACCGTGTCGGCGCTGCCCAGCTCGCCGGCGACTTGGGAGAAGCGCGCGAACATCGGCGTGCGCTTGCCGACCTCGGACAGAAAGCTGGCGCTGGTCCACTCGGTGACGTCGTCGGTCACCTCGAAGAAGCCGTGCGCTCCGCTGCCCTTCGCGTGGACGACCCGCTCCGGGACGCGCTCGCGGTTGAAGTGCTGCATCTTCTGGACCAGATGGGCGTCGTGCAGGACGGTCGGCCCGTTTGGCCCGACGGTCAGCGAGTGCTCGTCGCTCGAGACCGGGATGCCCGAGTCGTTCGTGGTGGTCGGGGGACGCTCATCGCTCATTGGGCACCTCTTGGTCGATCACGACCGCAATCTAGGACGCCGCGGCAGGCGACCGAGAGGAGTTCACGATCACCGGTGAGCAGATTGCTGCGCGCCGCGGCGGAGGCCGGTCTACGCGAGGTGGAGGTTTCGCTTGACCGTCTGGACGACGTCGTCCAGGTTGCCGTTGAGAGCCTGCTTGGCGAGGCTCAGCGAGAAGCCCTCCGCCTCGCCAAACGACACGTGCGACGGGAGGCTCAGCGCGTACGGGTCGACGACAGCGTCAAGCAGCGCCGGCCCCGGTGTGGCCAGGAACTGGGCGACGGCGTCCCGGACCTCTCCGGGGTCTTCGACCCGGATGCCGGTGAGGCCGATCGACTCGGCGACCTTGGCGAAATCCGGGTTGGCGAACTCGGTCCCGTACGGCTGGATCCCCGCCTCTTCCATCTCGATGTGCACGAATTCGAAGCCGCTGTTGTCGAGCACGACCAGTTTTACGGGAAGCCGGCGCTCGGCGATCGTGAGCAGGTCGCCCATCAGCATCGACAGGCCGCCGTCGCCGCAGATCCCGATCGCCTGACGCCCGGGGTAGGCAAGCGCGGCTCCGATCGTGTTCGGCATCGCGTTCGCCATCGATGCCCATGAGAACGACCCGAAGATGTTGCGCTTCTCCTTGGCGGTGATGTAGCGCGCCGTCCAGATGCAGGCGGTGCCGGTGTCGGCGCACACCACAGCGTCGTCGCTGGCTAGCTCGTCGATGGTGGAGACGAGGTACTCGGGGCGGATCGGTGCAACCTCCGGTCCGCGCGTCACGTAGTGGCTCAGGTTCTTGCGCCACTTCTCGGTCGTCTTCAGCGCGCGATCCAGATGCTGAGTCTTGTCCTTTTGAGCAACGAGCGGCAGCAGCGCGGCGACCGTGTCCTTGATGTCGCCCACCAGTCCCAGGTCGATGTGCGTGCGGCGTCCGATGATCGATGGACGTCGGTCGACCTGAACCTTCTTCGGCTTCTCCGGGTAGAAGTCGTTCAGCGGGAAGTTCGTGCCGAGCAACAGGCACAGGTCGCAATGTTGCATCGCCTCGTAGGCGCCGCCCCAGCCGAGCAGCCCTGTCATCCCGACT
>DASUYU010000147.1:0-7907 GCA_036377235.1 Thermoleophilaceae bacterium | reverse complement strand
GACTTGCGGATCGAGAGCTCATTCATCGGAATGACGCCCTCGCTCTTGTAGCCGATGTCCACCAGGACCTCGTCCTGGTCTATGCGGACGACCTTCCCGGACACGACGTCGCCCTCCTCGAAGGGGACGAGGGTCGCGTCGTAGTTGGGAACGATCTGGCCGTCGATCTCGAGCAGCAGTCCATTCGAGCCCTCGACGGCGCGGGGGGCAGTTGCAGTCTCTGTTTCCGGCACCGAGGACACAAGCCTAGCTAGTGCCGGGCAAACGGTGCGGCCCGCGGTATTAGCGGAATGTTGCGACCGCCTCCTCGAACGCGCGCGCCGCATCGCCGGCGGACATCCCGTTGGCGAGCAGCGTCATCAGGAGGAGCCGGGCCTTGCCGGCGGACAGCGGGCCCGCGCCGACCACCCCGAGCCCGCGTAGCTCCGCTCCGCCACCAGGGGAGCCGTAGCCGGACCGGCCGGCGCCTCCGGGCACGCGCGTGGCGGCGACCACGGGCAGGCCGCGCTCGACGGCACGGCGAATCCCGGGCACGGCGCCTCCCGGGACGTTGCCGCTCCCGGTGCCCTCCACCACGAGCCCGGCCGCGTCTCCGGCCTCCACCACCGCGTCGATCACGGCGGCGTCCATGCCGGGATAGGCGGAGACGATCGGCACCTCGTGCGTCAGCGCCTCGGGCAGATCGGCCGTGAACCCGCGCGGCGGGACCCACGGGAGGTCGAGCGAGCCGGGCGTGACCCGGCCGATCGGGCCGCGCCGGGGGGAGCCGAACGCGGAGGTGAGCCCGCTGTCGAGCTTGCGGACCCAGCGCGCCGCATGGATCTCGTCTCCCATCGCAACGACGGCGCCCACGCCACGCGCCTCGGGCGCCGCGGCCACGCGCACCGCGTTCAGGAGGTTTCGCGGGCCGTCGGCCGAAAGCTCGTCCGCGCTCCGCATGGCGCCGACGACGGCCACCGGGCGATCCGAGCGAAGCGTGAGGTCGGCGAGGAACGCGGTCTCCTCGAGGGTGTCGGTCCCGTGCGTCACGACCACGCCGTCGACGTCCGGCTCCGCGAGCGCGTCGGACGCCCGGCGGGCCACGGCGAGCATGTCCGCAGGCGTGAGGTTCCAGCTGGTGACGGAGACGATCTCCGCGACCTCGACGATCGCGACGTCGTCCAATCCGGGCACGCTGGCCACGAGCTCCTCGCCGGACAGCGCGGGACGCTTGGCACCGGTGTCGGGATCCGGGAGCGACGCGATCGTGCCGCCGGTCGTGAGGATGCGCACGGACACGGCGGCGATGGTATGCGGGCGCTAGCCTGCCGCGCATGCCGACCCGCCGCACGACACGAGGCGCGGAGCGCACCCCGCTGGCGGGCGAATACGACGTTCTGGTGTGCGGAGCGAGCTTCGCGGGCCTGGCCGTCGCGCGGGAGCTGAGGGGCAGCGGCGCGCGGGTTCTCGTGATCGACCGCTACGAGATCGGCGAGCGGCAGACCTCCGCCTGTGGAATCCCGACCGAGTGGCTTCGGGCGATGGACCTGATGGGCGCGCATCGCCAGACGTTCGGCCGGCTCGTGGTCCACACGCCGTTCGGGACCTCGGTGCTGGAGCTGCCCTGGACCTTCTCGACCTTCGACTACCCGACGCTCTGTCACCTCCTTGCGTCGCAATCCGAGCACGAATTTCACACAGCGAAGGTCAATGGACGCACGGGAGACATCGTTCACACGGACCGAGGCGATCTCTCTGCTCCTCTGATCGTGGATGCTCTGGGCTGGCGCCGAGTCCTCGGCAGCGGTTATCAGCCTCCCGACGCTCCCCTTTCTCGCGGCCTCGAGGTCCATCCATGGGGTGCCGGCGACGACCTGGAGCTGTGGATCGACCGGAAGTACGTGCCCGCCGGGTACGGCTGGAGCTTCCCGGCCGGCGAGGAGGTCCGGGTGGGCGTGGGCTCGTTCGACCCGCACTTCCACGTGAAGGACACGACCGTGATGCTCGCGCAGGATCTTGATCGCGAGCCCGTCCGCTACCAGGGCAACTGGATCCCTCACCGCCTGCGCGCCGCCACAGCCGACGGAGTCTTCTTCGTGGGCGACTCCGCCGGCCACTGCCTGCCGCTGACGGCCGAGGGAATCAGGACCGCCCTCTACTTCGGGATCGCATGCGGCCGCGAGCTGCGCGCCGTGATCGAGGGCCGCCGGCCGATCGCCTCCGCCCTGACCCGCTACGACGACTTCCACGAGAGCCACCGCTGGAAGTTCGAGGCAATGCTGGCCGCGCAGCGGCTCGTCCCACGCGTGCCGCCCCGCCTCCTGCACCGCGGAATCGGCGCCATGCAGGCGAAACGGTTCGTCGACTGGAGCTTCGGCCACTACCTCTCGATCGCCCCACCGAACTTCGTGACAGCGGGCCCACCCCCGCGCGCGGCGCGCCGCGACGCCTCGCCAGTAGCCGCCTAGCGGTTGTGGTTCACGAGCTCGACGTTGTTTCCGTCGGGGTCCAGGACGTACGCGCTGTAGTAGCCCGGGTGGTAGACCGAGCGCTCGCCCGGGGTGCCGTTGTCGCGGTAGCCGGCCTCGAGGGCGGCTCGGTGGAAGTCGTCGACGGTTCGGTCGTCGGGTGCGGCGAAGGCCATGTGCAGGCTCTTCGTCACGTGGTCGCCGCGTAGGACCGAGAAGGAGCCGGCGCTCGCGCCGGCGAACTGGGCGCGGCCCTCGCGCTTCTGCTCGCGCAGGCCGGCGAACGGGGCGATCGTCTCGTAGAAGCGGGCCGAGTTCCCCACGTCGGCCACGCGGACCCACAGGTGGTCCACGCCGCGGTGCACGTCCTCGAAGTGGACCGCCTCGGCGCTGTTGCCGTCGGGGTCGAGCAGGAAGCCGCCGTAGTAGTCATCCCCGTACACGGGGCGCGGGCCGGGCTCGCCGTCGCTCTCGTAGCCGGCGTCGATGCCGGCCTGCCAGAACTCGTCCACGCGCTCGCGCGAGGACGCGCCGAAGCCGATGTGAAGGCCGGTGGTGACCGGACTCCAGGCCGTGGCCTCTCCCAGCGAGAATTCGTTCCACTCGACGAACTGGCCGCCGGAGTGCGTCTGATCGATCCCGAGCACGGCCAGCACCGTGGTGTAGAAGCGCTGCGAGGCGGCCCGGTCGGAGGCTCGGATCGTCACGTGGTCGAACACTCCCTGGAAACTACCCACCCTTGGACAACGCCCAGATAGCCGACCGCCTCGACGCGTTCGCGTCGCTCCTCGAGCTGAGCGATGCGAACCCGTACACCGTGCGCGCGTACCGACGCGCGGCCGAGACGATCCGCGCCGCCGCCGTGCCGGTCGCCGACCTGGTCCGCTCGGGGAGGGTGCGCGACCTTCGGGGGATCGGCCCGAGCATCGAGGCGCGGCTCCGCGAGCTGGTCGAGACGGGCGCCATCGCCGAGCTCGAGGAGCTGGAGCGCGAGCTCGCACCCGACCTGGTCGGCCTGGGCCGGTATCTCGGGCTCACCGCCAGGCGGTCCGTCGAGATCGCCCGCGCGCTCGGCATCCGCACGGCGGACGAGCTGCGCGAGGCGGCCGCCGACGGCCGGCTCCGCTCGGTGCCTGGCGTGGGCCCGAAGACCGAGGCCCGCCTCCTGGAGGAACTCGCGCGCGAGGACGAGCCGCGCCCTCGGCGCGGCCTCCTGCTCCACCGGGCCCGGGACCTCGTGGAGGGCATCGCCGCGGCCCTCGCCGGCGAGCCCGCCGGGGACGTCCGGCGCTTCCGCGACTCCTGCGAGCAGCTCGCGGTCGTCTGCGCCGCGGCCGACCCGGCGCCGGTGCTGGCGCGCTTTGCCGCCCTCCCCCAGATCGTCGCGCTGATAGAGCAGGACGAGCAGCGCGCGGTGGGCGTGACCGTCGAGGGGGTGCCCATCGAGCTGGTCGTCGCGGCGCCGGATCGCGTCGGGACCGCACTCGTCCGCGCAACGGGCTCCGCCGAGTACGTCGCGGCGCTCGAGCCGCTTCCGGACGGCCCGGCCGAGCACGACGTCTACGCCATGCTCGGCGTGCCGTGGTGCCCGCCGGAGCTGCGCGAGCACCCGTTCAGGGGCGAGCCGCCCGCGCTCGTCGAGCTCGCCGACATCCGCGGCGACCTCCACTCGCACACAACATGGTCCGACGGTCGCGCGAGCGTCGAGGAGATGGGCCGGGCGGCGCGCGAGCGCGGCTACGAGTACCTGGCGATCTGCGACCACACTCCCGCCGTGGGCGCGGTCACAGGGCTCACCCCGGACGACGTGCGCCGCCAGGCGGAGGAGATCGCCGCCGCGAACGAGGTGCTCGCGCCCTTCCGCGTGCTGCGCGGCATCGAGTGCGACATCCTCCCCGACGGCCGGCTCGACCTGCCCGACGACGTGCTCGCGGAGCTCGACTGGGTGCAGGCGAGCGTCCACGGCGGCCAGCGCATGCCGCGGCGCGAGATGACCGCGCGCGTGGAGGCCGCGCTGCGCAACCCGCACGTGAGCTGCCTGAGCCACCCCAAGGGCCGCTACATAGGCCGCCGGCCCGAGAACGAGCTGGACCTGGAGCGCGCGTTCGAGGTCGCGCTCGAGGAGGGGGTCGCCTTCGAGGTGAACGGGCTGCCCGACCGCCTCGACCTGAGCGGCGAGCACGTGCGGGAGGCGCTCGCGGCCGGGCTCGAGATCGTGTGCAACACGGACTCCCACTCCGTGCGGGGACTCGGGAACATGGAGCTCGCGGTGGCCACCGCGCGGCGCGGCTGGGCCACCGCCGCGCAGGTCGTGAACACGCGCCCGTTGTCGCGAATAGTCGCGCGGCAACCCGGGTAGGGCTTCTGTAGCAGGGGCTTTGCGCCACTCGTTTTGGCGCGCCCAAGGGGAGAAAGGGCTTGAACGTGAAGACGATCACGGCTGTCGTCGTCGCCGTAATGGCGTTGTTCATCGTGTTCGGAGCACCGGCCGCCAGCGCGGCGCCGTGCACCACGCAGACCTATTCGTACGACACCGGCGGGGCGCCGGGCAGCGGCCCCGTGAACGATCCGCTCTTCGCGAAGCAGTGGGCGCTCGACCAGATCAACGCGCCCGAGGCGTGGGCGCGCGGCGTCCGCGGCGCCGGCACGACCATCGCGGTCGTGGACACCGGCGTGGACCTCGGCCACCCCGACCTGAGCTCGAAGCTCGTGGCGGGAACGGACATCGTCGGCTCGAACGGCGACTGTCCCGCCGGCCCACAGGACGAGAACGGCCACGGGACGCACGTGGCCGGCATCGCGGCGGCCGTGACGAACAACGGCATCGGGGTCGCGGGCGTGGCACCCGACGCCCAGATCATGCCCGTGCGCGTGCTCGACTCCGAGGGCAGCGGGTCGTCGGACGACATCGTCAAGGGCATCCGCTGGGCCACCGATCACGGCGCCGACGTGATCAACCTCAGCCTCGGCGAGCTGCCGGTGGTCGGCCAGCTCCAGGCGATCAACCAGGACATCGAGGACGCCGTGACCTACGCGTGGGACAAGGGGTCCCTCGTGGTGGCCGCGGCGGGCAACGAGACCTTCCCGCTGTGCTCGTATCCCGCGTTCGCAGACCACGCCGCCTGCATCGGCGCGACCGACAAGCGCGGCCTGCCGAGCTACTACTCGAACTTCCCCGTGAACAAGACGATGCTCGGCTTCCGGGCCCCCGGCGGCGTGGGCAGCGTCTTCTGCGAGGACGACGAGGACATCTGGTCGACGATGTGGCCGGGGTCCGACTTCGACAGCTGCGGCGACATCGCCGGCTACGAGACCCTGGCCGGCACGTCGATGGCCTCACCGCAGGTCGCCGGAGTGGCGGCGCTGCTGTTCGGCCAGGGGCTGACGAACGCGCAGGTGGTGGACCGCCTGAAGGCGACCTCGTCCAACCACGGCACGTACGACCCGGTGATGGGCTACGGCATCGTGGACGCGGACGCGGCCACTCAGTAGCGCGGCTTCACTCGCGGACGATCAGGAAGACGCCCAGGCCGAGTAGCAGAACCCCCGCTACTCGGCCGACCGAGACGGGCTTCTCGGGCAGGTCGAGGAGACCCATCCGGTCGGCGACCACGGCGGCGCTCAGCTGCCCGGCCACCGTGGCGGCCGTGACGCCGGCCGCGCCGAGCGCCGGGACGCTCGACAGGGCGGTCGTCACGTACGCCGCGCCGGCGCAGCCGCCGAATACCCACACCCACCAGGGCGTCACGCCGCTCGTGGACTTGAGGCCGCCGGCAAGCACGAAGGTGATGAAGATCAGGACGACGAGCCCGACGGAGAAGCTGATCGTCGCGGCGCCGAACTTCCCGACGGTCCCGCCGAGCCGCGCGTTGACGGGCGCCTGGATCGCCACGAGGCCGCCCGCCGTGACCGTGGCGATAAGAGCCGCCTCCTTGCTCACTCGTGCACCACCAGCACGGTCCCCGCGGCGAGCAGCGCCACGCCGACCATCTTCTGCACCGTGATGGCGCGCTCGTCGAGCCCCAGGACGCCGGCCCGGTCCAGGATGATCGACAGCGTGAGCTGGCCGGCGATCGTCGCGGCAGTCACCCCGCCGGCGCCGAGCTCGCGCACCGTGACGAGCGTGGTGAGCACGATCGCGACGCCCGCGATGCCGCCGAACAGCCAGTAGTACCAAGCGGGCGACGCTACGCCCTCAACGTTCCTGATCCCGTCCGCGAAGAGGAACGTCACGACCAGCACGATGACCGTGCCGACGACGAAGTTCACGCTCACGGCGCCCAGCGTCCCGACCTTCTTCGACACGACGTTGTTCACCGGAGCCTGGGCGGCGACGAGCCCGCCCGCGGCCACGGTCAGCACCACGGCGAGCTCCTTGCTCACTTGGCTTCCAGCCAGTTGCGGCCCACGCCGCAGTCGACCTCGAGCGGGGGATCCATCTCGAACGCGTTCGCCATCTCGCGCACGATGATCTCGCTCGCCGCCTCCACCTCGTCGTCCGGCGCCTCGAACAGCAGCTCGTCGTGGATCTGGAGCACGAGCGTGGTCGCCAGGCCGGCCGCGCGCAGCTCGTCGCGGGCGCGCACCATCGCGAGCTTCATGATGTCCGCCGCGGTGCCCTGGATGACCATGTTCACTGCGAGCCGCTCGCCCAGCGACCGGGTCTGGAACTGGCGTGAGCGCAGCTCCGGAACGCGCCGGATCCTGCCGAACAGCGTGGCCACGTGCCCCTCCTCGCGGGCGCGCTCGATCGTCCGTTCGATGAACTCCCTCACCTTCGGGAAGCGCTCGAGGTAGGCGTCGATGAACTCCTGCGCCTCCTCCTTCTCGATCTGAAGCCGGTCGGCCAGGCCGAATGCGGACAGCCCGTAGACGATCCCGTAGTTGACCATCTTGGCCTTCGAGCGCGTGCCCGGATCGGACCTACCGCCGAGGATCGCCTCGGCGGTGGCGGTGTGCACGTCCTCGCCGCGCCGGAAGATCTCCTTCAGCACGGGCTCGTCCGCGATGTGCGCGAGCAGGCGCAGCTCCACCTGCGAGTAGTCGGCGGAGATCAGCTTGTGGCCGTCCTCGGCCACGAAGCAGGCGCGGATCTCGCGGCCCTGCTCGGTCCGGATCGGGATGTTCTGGAGGTTCGGGTCCGTGCTCGACAGGCGGCCGGTGGCCGTGGCGGTCTGGTTGAAGGTCGTGTGGAGGCGGCCGTCGTCGCCGATCAGCTCGGGGAAGGCGTCCAGGTAGGTCGACTTCAGCTTCGTGACCTCGCGCCACTCCTCGATCGCGGGGATGATCTCGTGCTCGTCGCGGATCGCCTGCAGCACGCGCGCGTCGGTCGAGAACCCGGTCTTGCCGCGCCGCTTCTTGGACAGCCCGAGGGTCTCGAACAGGATGTGGCCGAGCTGCTGCGGAGACCCGATCGTGAACTGCTCGCCGGCGAGGTCCCAGACGCGGCGTTCGAGCTCG